>JAJPXQ010000067.1 GCA_021205385.1 Lachnospiraceae bacterium
CTCCCGAAAATCAAGGTTTAGGCAACAAAAAACGAGGTAGCTTTTGACACTACCGAACAAAACCAGGAGGGTTAGTTATGGAGTTTGACAAGCTGCGTGAGATCATTGCGGAAGTACTGAATGTGGACGCGGACGAGATCACGATGGAGACAACCTTTGTGGACGAACTGGGAGCGGACTCCCTCGACGTGTTCCAGATCATTATGGGCATTGAAGAGGAGTTTGACATCGAGATCGGGAACGATGCCGCGGAGAAGATTGTCTCTGTGGGAGATGCAGTCGAGCAGATCAGAAGCGCGCTGAACTAGCGCATATCCGGCATATCGGAAAGTTTGGAAATGCAGCGCCCACGGGATATGAGACCTGCGTGTCTTAACTCCCGGCGGGCGTTTCATTCCGTTTACAGTATATAAGGAGTCTTAAGATGGATCTGGAAAAGCTGGAGCGAAAGATCGGTGTGCAGTTCCGGGACAAAGAGCTGCTTGCACATGCAATGCGGCACAGCTCTTTTGCAAATGAACATCAGATGGGCGCGCGGGGGAGCAACGAGCGCCTTGAATTTCTGGGCGACGCGGTGCTTGAGCTGGTGACGAGCGAATTTCTCTATGAGCAGTATCCGCAGATGGAGGAAGGCGACGCCACGAAGATGCGGGCGAGCATTGTCTGTGAGCCGAGTCTCGCCTTCTGCGCGAAGGAGATCCCGATCGGAGATTATATTCAGCTTGGCAGGGGCGAAGAGGTAAGCGGAGGCAGGCAGCGCGCCTCGATCACCTCCGACGCGCTCGAAGCGCTGATCGGTGCGATCTATCTGGATCGCGGCTTCGAGACTGCACGGGATTTTATTCATCGCTTTATTCTGCAGGATCTCGAGCATAAAAAGCTGTTTTTTGACAGCAAGACGATTTTGCAGGAACGCGTCCAGGCGGCGCATGAGGGAGTTCTTCACTATGAGCTCGTGAAGGAAGAAGGGCCGGATCACTGCAAGCAGTTCACCGTGCAGGCGATGCTCGGGGAGCGTGTGATCGGTACAGGCAGCGGACGAACGAAAAAGGCGGCAGAGCAGGAGGCGGCCTACTACGCGCTGACAGAAGAAGACGGACGGACAGTATAGATGTATCTAAAAAGCATTGAAGTACAGGGCTTTAAGTCCTTTGCAAATAAAATCACATTTGAATTTCACAATGGCATCACCGGTATTGTGGGACCGAACGGCTCGGGCAAGAGTAATGTGGCGGACGCGGTGCGCTGGGTGCTTGGCGAACAGCGCGTGAAGCAGCTGCGCGGCGGAAGCATGCAGGATGTCATTTTTTCCGGTACGGAGAACCGGAAGCCCTTAAGTTTCGCGTCGGTTGCGATCACGCTGGACAATGAGGACGGCAGACTGCCGGTTTCCTACGGCGAAGTGACCGTCACAAGGAGGTTATATCGCTCGGGGGAGAGTGAATATCTTTTAAACGGGACGGCCTGCCGCCTGAAGGATATCCAGGAGATGTTCTACGACACTGGCATCGGCAAGGAGGGCTACTCCATCATTGGGCAGGGGCAGATCGACCGGATCCTGAGCACCCGGCCGGAGGAGGCACGAGAGCTCTTCGACGAGGCGACCGGCATCGTGAAGTTCAAGAAGCGCCGGAAGACCGCGGAGAAGAAGCTGGAAAATGAAAAGCAGGATCTCCTGCGCATCACGGACATTCTCGCGGAGCTCGAAAAGCAGCTTGGGCCGCTCGAGAGGCAGGCAGAGAAGGCGAAAGAATATTTAAAGAAAAAAGAGACGCTGAAGGACTGCGAGGTGCATATTTTCCTGCTTGAGATGGAAAATATGAAGGCGCAGCTTCAGAAGATCGAGGAGACGAGGAAGATCACGCAGGGCGATCTCGACGAGACGACCGCTGCGTTTGAAAATACGAAGCTCGAATATGAGCGCATCGAGCAGGAGCTTGAGGCGGTTGAAAATAAGATAGACGCCGCAAAGGAGGAAGCCTCCCAGGCGCGCGTCGAGAAGCAGCAGCTCAAAGGGAAGATCGCCGTGCTCGAGGAACAGGCGCGCTCCGCGAAGGCGAGTACGCGGCATTATGACGAGCGGATGGAGGCGATCGCGGAGGAGCTTGCCGGGAGGACTGCAGAGAGAGGCAGGATCACGGAGGAGAAGGAGTCCCTCGATCTCCAGCTTAAGCAGGCGAGAAAGGTGCAGGAGGACGCGCAGCAGCGTCTTGCGGCGGTACAGCAGCGCATCGCGGACAGCCAGACCAATATGGAGAACAGCAAGAGCGAGATCATGTCTCTTCTGAACGGCCGTGCTTCGATCAAGGGGAAACTGCAGCGCTACGCGGCTATGGAAGAGCAGAACCAGATCCGCGCCGCTGAGATCAACCGTAAGCTGATCGCGATGAAGAGTGAAGAGCTCGATCAGCAGGAACTTCTGGCGGACCGCCAGCGCGAGCTCGACGAGGCGAGCGTCGGCCTGCAGAAGATGACGCAGGAGCGGGAGCAGTTAGAGCAGCGCATCAGCGCCCTGCAGCAGCAGATCACGATCTGCCGCAAACGCGTCGAGGACGCGCAGAGTGCTTACCATCGTGAGGCTTCGCGTCTGGAGTCGCTGCGCAATCTTGCAGAGCGCTACGACGGCTACGGCGGGAGTATCCGCAGAGTGATGGAGCAGCGCAGCAGGCAGAAGGGGATCTGCGGCGTCGTTGCGGATCTGATGCAGACGGAAAAGCGCTACGAGACCGCGATCGAGACCGCCCTGGGCGGCAGTATCCAGAACGTCGTGACGGAGGATGAGGAGACGGCCAAACGGCTGATCGCATATCTGAAGCAGAACCGCATCGGGCGCGTGACCTTCCTGCCGCTCAGTGCGGTGCGGCGGCCGCAGGAAATGCGGCAGCCGGAGGCGTTGAAGGAGCCGGGCGTGCTGGGACTCGCTGACACGTTGGTGCAGACAGAGGAAAAATACCGCGCCGTCATGGCGCATTTACTTGGAAGGACGATCGTGGTCGATGAGATTGACCACGCGATCGCGCTGCAGCGCAAATATCGGCAGAGCCTGCGGATCGTGACGCTCGAAGGGGAGCTTCTGAACCCCGGCGGCGCGATGACCGGCGGCGCATTTAAGAACAGCAGCAGTCTCCTCTCGCGAAACCGCGAGATCGAGGAGCTGAAAGAAAAGGCGGAAAAGCTGAAAAAAGACCTGGAGGGCGCGCAGGGGCGGCTGATCGAGCTGCAGAACGAGCGCAGCAGCTGTTATTCCGCACTCGATCAGGGAGCGGCCGAGCTGCAGGAGCTGAAGGTCCGTGAGAACACGGCACGCCTGAATCTGGAGCAGGAAAAGGCCCGTATCGAGGGGGCTCTTGACAGCCGCGAGGCGCTCGAACAGGAGGCGGCCGAGCTGCGCCGGCAGACGGAGGAGATCGCCGGTCTGAAGCGTCAGAACCAGACAGAGCTCGAGGATTCGGAGAAGATGGAGAAGGCGCACTCCTGCGCGGTCGAAGTCTACCAGAAGCGTCTGGAGGCGGACCGGGAGGAGGAGACGGAGGCTTCGCAGGAGCTCGAGGCGCTGCATCTCGACACCGCGTCTATTTCACAGAAGACGGAGTTTGCGGCTTCCAATCTGCAGCGTGTAGAGGCAGAAATCGCAAAACTGAAAGAAGAAGAGGCTTCGCTCGCCAAGAACCGTGAGCAGGCCGGGGAGGACTCGAAGAGTCGTGAGGAGGCCACCGCTGCGCTGCGGCTCGAGATGGCGGCGCTGGGACAGAAGGCCGCGGATCTTGATGCGAAGACGGAGCAGCTGCGCCAGGAGAAAGAGCAGCAGTCTGCCTCTCATAAGTCTTTCTTTGGAAGGCGCGAAGAGCTGTCCGCGCGCATGGGCCAGCTGGACAAGGAGCTGTTCCGCCTGGACAGCCAGAAGGAAAAGATCGAAGAGAATGAGAGCAGTCTCAGCGACCATATGTGGAGCGAGTATGAGCTGACTTACAACGCCGCGCTTCCCCTTGAGAGGGAGGATCATCCGCCTCTTGCGGAGCTGAGAAAGAACCGCAGCGCTGTGAAGGAGGAGATCCGGGAGCTCGGCAACGTCAATGTAAACGCGATCGATGATTATAAAGAAGTTTCGGAGCGCTTCACCTTCATGGACGCGCAGAGACGCGATCTCGAGGAGGCGGAGGCGGCGCTTGTCCAGGTTATCCGCGAGCTGGACAGCGGCATGAAGCGGCAGTTCCGGGAGCAGTTCGCCCTGATTCAGAAGGAATTTGACAAGGCCTTCAAGGAGCTCTTCGGCGGCGGAAAGGGAACGCTCGAACTGATCGACGAGGAGGATATCCTCGAGACCGGCGTGCGCATCATCGCGCAGCCGCCCGGCAAGAAGCTGCAGAACATGATGCAGCTCTCCGGCGGGGAGAAGGCGCTGACTGCGATTTCGCTGCTGTTCGCGATACAGAATCTGAAGCCCTCGCCTTTCTGTCTGCTGGACGAGATTGAGGCGGCGCTGGACGATTCGAACGTCGTGCGCTTCGCAAATTATTTACATAAGCTGACGAAACACACGCAGTTCATCGTGATTACCCACAGAAGGGGCACGATGAACGCAGCAGACCGGCTGTACGGCATCACGATGCAGGAGAAGGGAGTATCCGCGCTGGTGTCGGTCAGCCTGATAGAGAGCGAACTGGACAAGTAAGGAGGTGCTACAGTGGCTGAGGAGAAAAGAGGTTTTTTCAGACGGCTGGCCGATGGCCTTTCCAAGACCCGCAACAATATCGTCTCCGGGATGGATGCGATTTTCAGCGGATTTTCGGACATCGACGACGACTTCTATGACGAGATTGAGGAAATCCTCGTGATGGGAGATATCGGAATCAATGCGACGACCGCGATCATTAACAATCTGAAAAAAAAGGTGAAGGAGCAGCATATCCGGGAGCCGAAGGAGTGCAAGGAACTGCTGATCAGCAGCATCAAGGAGCAGATGCAGGTGGGCGAGACCGCTTACGAGTTTGAGCATCGGACCTCAGTCGTGCTGGTCATCGGCGTCAACGGCGTCGGTAAGACGACCTCTGTAGGTAAACTGGCCGGGATGCTGAAGGATCAGGGCCTGAAGGTGATCCTGGCGGCGGCGGATACCTTCCGCGCCGCAGCGGGCGAACAGCTGACAGAGTGGGCCTCGCGCGCCGGTGTGGAGATCATCGGCGGCAATGAGGGAGCCGATCCGGCGGCGGTCGTCTACGACGCAGTCTGTGCAGCGAAAGCCAGGAAGGCGGACGTCCTGCTGATCGACACAGCCGGACGGCTTCACAACAAAAAAAATCTGATGGAAGAGCTTCGCAAGATCAACCGGATCATCGAGCGGGAATATCCCGATGCGTACCGGGAGACACTGGTGGTACTGGACGGGACCACCGGCCAGAACGCGCTCGAACAGGCGCGGCACTTCGGAGAGGTGACGGATCTGACCGGCATTATCCTGACGAAGCTGGATGGCACGGCCAAGGGAGGCATCGCGGTCGCGATCCAGTCGGAGCTGAATATTCCGGTGAAATACATCGGCGTCGGGGAGCACATCGACGATTTGCAGAAGTTTGATGCGGACAGCTTTGTGAACGCCCTCTTCCTGACGGATAAGGACGAATAGATAAAGGAGACAAAAAAAGATGATGACTTTGGAAAAATTTGAGGAGGCCTGCGAGGTTGTAGACCGGGTGACGACGCGGACCGGGCTGATCTACAGCCAGGTCTTCAGCGATCAATGCGGGAATAAGGTCTACCTGAAGCCGGAAAACATGCAGAAGACGGGCGCCTTCAAGATCCGCGGCGCTTATTATAAAATCAGCACGCTGACGGAGGAGGAGCGTGCGAAGGGGCTGATCACGGCATCGGCGGGAAATCACGCGCAGGGTGTGGCTTTTGCAGCGAAAGAGTACGGCTGCAAGGCGGTGATCTGCATGCCGACGACGACACCGCTCATCAAGGTAAACCGGACGAAGGCCTACGGTGCGGAAGTCGTACTCTACGGAAATGATTACGATGAGGCCTGTGCGCACGCGATTGAGCTCGCGCAGGAGAAGGGCTATACCTTTATCCATCCCTTCGACGACCTCGACGTGGCGACCGGTCAGGGCACGATCTCGATGGAGATCTTCAAGGAGCTTCCGCTTGTCGACTACATCCTCGTCCCGATCGGCGGCGGCGGGCTGATCGCCGGCGTGGCGACGCTCGCGAAGATGCTGAATCCGAAGATCAAGGTCATCGGCATCGAGCCGGCCGGCGCGAACTGCGTGGAGGAGTCGCTGAAAAAGGGCGAAGTGATCTGCCTGGCGCACAGCGACACGATTGCCGACGGCACGGCGGTGCGCGAGCCCGGAAAGAAAATCTTTTCCTATATTCAGGAGAATGTCGATGAGGTCATCTCCGTGTCGGACGATGAGCTGATCGTCGCTTTCCTCGATATGGTCGAGAGCCACAAGATGATCGTCGAGAACTCCGGACTCTTAAGCGTGGCGGCGCTGAAGCACCTCGATGTGAAAAATAAAAAGGTCGTCTGTATCTTAAGCGGCGGTAATATGGATATCATTACCATGTCCTCGGTCGTGCAGCACGGTCTCATTCAGCGTGATCGCATCTTCTCGATCTCAGTGCTGCTGCCGGACAAGCCGGGCGAGCTCGTGCACGTCGCTTCGGTCATCGCGGAGCAGCAGGGTAATGTTGTCCGTCTCGACCACAACCAGTTTGTGAGCACGAACCGCAACGCGGCGGTGGAGCTGAAAATTACGCTCGAGGCTTTCGGAACAGAACACAAGGAGCGTATCATAAAAGCACTGCGGGATGAGGGCTATACGCCGAAGACCGTGGGAGTAAACATGTGAGGAGGACGAAAAGATGAACAGCAGGATAAGTGAAGCTATCGAAAGGCATAATAAAGGATACAACTGTGCGCAGGCGGTTGCCTGCACCTACTGCGATCTGGCGGGCTTTGATGAGGATTGCGTATTTTGCATGACGGAGGGCTTCGGAGCCGGCATGGGCGGCATGGAAGCGACCTGCGGCGCGCTTTCAGGAGCCGTGACGCTCGCCGGGCTCAAAAACAGCGGCGGAATGGACTGCTCTCCCAGAACCAAGGGAGGCACTTACAAAATTTCCAAAGAGATGACGAAGCGTTTCCGCGAGGCCTGCGGCGCGCTGAGCTGCCGGGAACTCAAGGGTGTTGATACAGGATGTCCGCTGCATTCCTGCGAGGAGTGCATTAAGGACGCGGCGCGTATCGTGGAGGATCTTTTATTTTCTGAAACAGAATGACTGGTGAAAGCTGGCTGATTATTTCTTATATGGCAGGGGAACACTGATACTGTGCAGTTCAGAAAGGAGTGTGCCGGGTGGAGTTAAAAAAGATTACCGGGGACAATTTTCAGACTGAAGTGACAGAGGCGGGCATGCCGGTGCTGCTCGATTTTTATGCAGACTGGTGTGGTCCCTGCAAGGCACAGCACCCGATTCTCATGGAGGCGGCCGAGGAGGCCTGCGACGTGAAGTTCTGCATGGTCAATGTGGACGAAGAACCGCGTCTCGCCGAGCGTTTCGGCGTTCTTAATTTGCCGACGATGCTGATCATGAACGGGGAAAAGGTATTCGGGACCATGACCGGCCTTCAGCCGCTGGAATCGGTTCTGCAGCATCTGGAAATGTAGCGTTTCAAAGAAAAGATACGGCTTCCGGGCATGGCCCGGGAGCCGTATTTATGAAAGGTTTTGTCAGTATAATTTCAATTCGTCGGTCGGCATCTCGAGGATCAGCTCCCGGAGTCTTGCGTAGAGCTCGGGTGTGGCGGCAATCAGATCTGTGTTCTGCAGGTATGGCAGCCCCTTTTCGCGGAAAGTGTCAATCTTCCCGCCGGCCTCTGTCAGGATCAGTGAACCGGCTGCGTAGTCCCAGGGCTTCAGGTTCAGCTCGAAGTAGCCGTCGATGCGCCCTGTTGCGGCATAGCACAGATCGAGTGCGCAGGAGGCGCAGCGCCGGAAGTCCGCGCAGGACTCGTAGACGTGCTGCATGATGGGAAAGAGCTGCGCGGCAAAGCACTTGTCGTAGGGCGCGGCGCCGAAGGAGATCACGCTGGAGTCAAAGTCCGCGCGGTGCGACACATGGATCTGCTTTCCATTGAGATACGAGCCCTGAGAGCGCACCGCGTGCCAGGTTTCTTTCATGAACGGGTTGTAGACCACGCCAAATACGATCTGTCCGTTCTCGTAGAGCCCCAGAGAGACCGCGCTCATCTGATAATCATGGATCAGGTTGGTTGTGCCGTCGATCGGGTCGAGGATCCAGTAAGATCCCTTCGGATTCAGATCGCGGTTTTCCTGTTCTTCGGAGATCAGCCCCACATCCGGAGTAAGCCTGGCGAGCCCTTCGCGCAGGTACTCCTGTACGGCGAAATCCACCTTGGTCACATAATCTGCGGCGCCCTTGATACTTACCGCGTGCGCCATCTCCTTATCAAAAATAATGTCGTCGGCACTGTGTACCAGCCCGATCACGTTTTCATATACGGAATTCATATTTATTCACCTCATTTCCGGAAGACAGTATAGCACAGTTTGACGTGTTCAGAAAGATACTTTCTGACGGAAAGGGACTGTTAAATTTACAGTGCTTATGTTAAAATGAAGTCGTTTGGATGCGTTTGGCAAAGCCATCCGTCGGGAGAAGCCAGGAATGAATATACAGAAGCTGTTGAGCCTTGTGCGTCAGGCGGTGGAACGTTATGGGATGATAGAGGAGGGCGACCGGATCGCGGTCGGGGTCTCCGGAGGAAAAGACAGTATGGCGCTTCTGTATGCGCTGAAAAGGCTGTCCGCGTTTTATCCGAAGCCTTTTGAACTGTGTGGGATCTGCGTCGATCTCGGCCATCCGGGCACGGATTTTTCCGCCCTGCGGCGTTTTTGCGAAGAGCTCGGCGTGGAGCTTTCCCTTGTAATTACGCAGATCGAACAGATTGTCTTCAGGGAGCGAAAGGAAAAGCATCCCTGCTCCCTCTGCGCAAAGCTGCGAAAAGGAGCTCTGGTGGAGGAGGCGCAGCGGCTCGGCTGCAATAAGATTGCCTATGCGCACCACCGGGATGATTTTGTGGAGACGATGCTGCTGTCCCTTCTTTTTCAGGGACGGTTCTACGCCTTTCCGCCGGTGACGCATTTTGAGGACAGGAATATAGAGGTCATCCGGCCTCTTATGCTGGTCGAGGAGAGCCGGATCCGTGGATTTGTGCGGAAATATGAGATTCCGACTATCGAAAATCCCTGTCCCGCCGACGGTCGGACGGAGCGTGCTTATGTGAAAGAGCTGCTCAGGCAGATTGAGCAGGAGCATCCGGGTGCAAAGAAACGGATGTTCCGTGCGATTACGGAGGGCGGGATCGAGGACTGGCCACGATAGCTTATAAAATATACTTTTGAAACTTCATGAAGTATGGTAAAACCCGAGTTTGCCACTTATAGAGACTGAAAAAGGAGCCTGAGACGGCT
>JAJPXQ010000107.1 GCA_021205385.1 Lachnospiraceae bacterium
ATATAGACCATAGCGAAGGCGCTGGATTGTATCCGGCGCCTTTTCTTTTTCCATCTTTCAGATGGAGGGCCCAAAAAAGAAATCGCTTGGCTTTATGAAGAATTGAGGAGGAAAACGTTATGACAGAAGAAATCTTAAGCGCGGTTAACGGACAGGTTTTCAGCGTCTGGTTTTTGATTGGCGCAGCCCTTGTTTTCTGGATGCAGGCAGGCTTTGCGATGGTGGAGGCAGGTTTCACCCGTGCAAAGAATACCGGTAATATCCTGATGAAGAACCTGATGGATTTCTGCATCGGCACGATCATGTTCATTTTGATTGGCTTCGGCCTGCTGCTTGGCGAAGATATGATGGGCTTTATCGGCAAGCCGGGATTTGATATCTTTACCGCTTATGAGAGTTTTGACTGGTCCAACTTTGTGTTCAACCTGGTTTTCTGCGCGACGACCGCGACGATCGTCTCCGGTGCCATGGCGGAGCGGACAAAGTTCTTATCCTACTGCATTTATTCCGCTGTGATCTCCGCATTGATCTATCCGATTGAGGCGCACTGGATCTGGGGCGGCGGCTGGCTTGCACAGATTGGCTTCCACGATTTCGCCGGTTCCTGTGCGATTCACATGGTTGGCGGTATCAGCGCGCTGATCGGCGCAAAGCTGCTCGGGCCCAGAATCGGGAAATTTGAGAGAGATAAATCCGGCAAGGTCGTAAAGGTCAACGCCTTCCCCGGCCACAACCTCGCGATAGGCTGCCTGGGCTGCTTTATCCTGTGGCTCGGCTGGTACGGCTTCAACGGCGCGGCGGCGACCTCTGTGGAGCAGCTCGGCTCGATTTTCCTGACCACCACGGTGGCTCCGGCTACGGCGACTGTCGTCTGCATGATCTTTACCTGGCTGAAATATGGGAAGCCCGATGTCTCGATGTGCCTGAACGCTTCCCTCGCAGGTCTGGTGGCGATCACCGCTCCTTGCGATGTGACGGACTGCTTCGGCGCGCTCGTCATCGGCGCGGTAGCCGGTCTGCTGGTTGTATTCGGCGTATGGCTGCTTGACAATGTATTACATATTGACGATCCGGTTGGCGCGGTGGCGGTGCACTGCCTGAACGGTATCTGGGGAACGATCGCGGTCGGCCTCTTCGCGACCACGAGCGCTCCTGGAAATGACACGCTGGTCGGCCTGTTCTATGGTGGCGGATTCTCCCTCCTGGGGATTCAGCTTCTCGGCTTTGCGGCGGTGGCTGCCTGGACAGCCGTGACGATCACGATTGCCTTCCTGATTATTAAGGCGATCTTCGGACTGCGCGTCTCCGAGCAGGAGGAGATCATCGGACTTGACGCGACCGAGCACGGCCTGCCGTCTGCCTACGCGGGCTTCAGCATCATGGATATCTCGAACACCATGACGATGGAGGTCAACGAGAATACCCTGCTTGGCAGCGACGACTACGTGACAGCTTCCGAGGCGCAGAAGGACGCCGCAGTCAAGGTGGTGCAGGCCCCGGTTTCCGCGAACGGTATTTACAAGGTGTCGATTATTGCGCGCCTGTCCCGCTATGACGTCCTGCGGAAGGCGATGAACGATATCGGTGTGACCGGTATGACCGTAACACAGGTCATGGGCTGCGGCGTACAGAAGGGCGCCGGCGAGCGCTACCGCGGTGTTGAGATCGATGCGACCCTGCTGCCGAAGGTGAAGGTCGAAGTCATCGTCGGAAATATTCCGGTCGACACGGTGATTGAGGCCGCCAAGAAGGCGCTCTACACCGGACATATCGGCGACGGAAAGATCTTTGTCTACAGCGTGGACAAGGTCGTCAAAGTCCGCACGGGCGAGGAAGATCTCGCGGCGCTGCAGGACGTAGAATAGGCTTGAACCCCTGCCCGCTTTCTGCTACAATAGTAACGTTTGAACGACAGGAGAGTGGGTGGACAACTTGGATATTACGGAGACCTTTGGAAAATATATTGAGAAATGGAGCGGCGGCTCGCCTGAGCGGGCACGCCGCCTTCTTACTTTTGGCTGGAGCGCACAGAATCTGAAATTCCGTTATCAGCCGGACAAAAGGCTGTACCCGGCGGATCAGTACCTGGCGCAGCTTATGATGAACACGATGCTCGCACCGCTGAAAGATCCGGACAATTCTGTCATGGTCAGCGTTTTCACGCCCTGCGAGCTGCTGCACGAGGCCGGCCTTCATCCCTACAATGTGGAGGCTTTTTCCTGCTATATTTCCGCCTCGCGCGCGGAGCGGCTGTTTCTGCAGAATGCGGAGGACAGCGGTATCTCCGAGACGCTCTGCAGTTATCACAAGACCTTTATCGGCGCGGCTAAGACCGGACTTCTCCCGAAACCGCGCTGCATTGTCTACACGAACCTCGCCTGCGATGCGAACCTGCTGACCTTCCGCTATCTGGCAGAATTTTATCAGGTTCCTTCTTTCGTGATCGATGTTCCCACAAAACAGAACCGGGAAAATGTGCTCTATGTGGCGGATCAGCTTCGCCATATGAAGACCTTTGTCGAAAAGCATACAGGGAAGCGGATTCCTGAGGACGCACTGCGTGAGAGAGTGGCGCGCAGCAGACGGACGCTCGACCTTCTCGACCGCTATCAGTCAGAGCGTGCGGATAAATATGTGCCCTCTGATCTCGTCACGCCTCTCTACGGCGGTATGACGAGCCTCGTGCTGCTCGGCACGAAGGAGGAGGAGCGTTATGTACAGATGCTCCTGAAAGATCTGGAGAGTGCGCCGCCCGCGAGGGGGACGCGCATCTACTGGATGCATACGATTCCTTTCTGGTCGCAGGCTGTGCGCGACGCGCTTTCTCTAAAGGAAAATGTGCAGATCGTGGGCTGCGAGTTTGCGCAGACTTTCGATATTACACAACATGCGGAAGACCCCTATGAGGATATGGCGATGCGGCTTGTCTATCATGCCTTAAGCGGGGACAATTCGCGTCGGATCGAGATGGGACTGAAGCATGCCAGGCAGGCGGATGCGGACGGCGTCGTCTGGTTCAATCACTGGGGCTGTAAGCACACGCTCGGCGGCTCGAGGCTCGCGAAGAAGAGATTCGAGGAGAATGGCCTGCCGCTTCTGATTCTGGACGGGGACGGCTGCGACCGCAGCCATGGCGGAGAGGGACAGACTGCCACCAGACTGGATGCCTTTCTCGAGATGCTGGAGGAAAAAGCCGATGAATAAGACTTATTATATCTGTAAATATACGCCGATTGAGCTGCTCGCCGCCTTCGGGGGTGAGTGTGAAAATCTGAATCACATGCCGGAGGGCTTCGAGCGCGCGGAGCAGATCGCACATCCGAATCTCTGCGGCTTTGGCAAGGCAGTGCTGGAGCAGGTACTCGCAGGAGGGATCAAGGAGCTCGTCCTTGTCAACTGCTGCGATACGATCCGGAGCGTCTACGATATTCTCGAAGACACCGGACAGATGGATTTCCTTTATATGATTGACATGCTGCATTTTGATGAGGGTTCGTGCAGTCGGGAGCGCGTCGCCGCGCAGCTGAAGGAGCTGGCTGCGGTCTACGGCGCGTATCGTGGGACTTCGTTTGATAAGAAAGCTTTTTTCCAGGCTTTTGCGCCGAAAAAGCGCATGAGCGAGCCGCATCTGGCCGTGCTCGGCGCGCGGATGGGAGAAGAGCTCTTCCGCATGACGGAACGCGCGATGCCGCTGCCCGTCGTCAATGAATCCTGTGTGAATAACCGTTCCGTCGGGGCAGGAGAGCTGCCGCGGGAGCTCGATTTCGATGAGCTCATGGACTGGTACGCGGGAGAACTTCTCGCCCAGCTGCCCTGTATGCGGATGCAGGATAGTACGGGGCGAAAGCAGCTCTACCAGGATCCTTCGCTGCGCGGTATTATCTACCACACCGTCAAATTCTGCGATTTCTACAGCTTTGAGTACGCGGATATCAAAAACCACACGGATGTGCCGCTTCTGAAGATTGAATCGGACTACACGCTGCAGAGCAGCGGACAGCTGCTGACACGGTTGGAGGCTTTTGCCGAGAGCCTGGCGCCTGAGGTGGGAGAGAAGAAGGAGAACAATATGGGAAAAGGGTATTTTGCCGGAATTGACAGCGGTTCCACGAGCACGGACGTAGTCATCCTGGATCGAAATCTGGAGATTGTCGCGGAAGTCATCATGCCGACCGGAGCGGGCGCGGCGCTCGGCGCAGAGCGGGCGCTCGAGGAGGCGCTGAAGGAGGTTTCTCTTGCGAGGGAGGACATCGACGCGGTCGTGACGACCGGATACGGGCGCTCCGCGATCGAGGTCGGAGACCGCAGCATCACGGAGATCACCTGCCATGCAAGGGGTGCGCATTTCCTTGACCCTGACGTGCGTACCGTCATCGATATCGGCGGACAGGACAGCAAGGTCATCCGCCTCGGAGAAGACGGTTCTGTCAAAAATTTTGTCATGAATGATAAATGTGCGGCCGGAACCGGGCGCTTCCTGGAGATGATGGCGCGAACGATGGAGATGAGTCTCGACGAGCTGAGCAAGGTCGGGCTTACTTATAAGGAAGATATCACGATCTCAAGCATGTGTACGGTCTTCGCGGAGTCAGAGATCGTCTCGCTCGTTGCGCAGAATAAGTCGACGGACGATATCGTCCACGGACTCAACAAAGCGGTCGCAGCGAAGACGGCTTCGCTCGTGAAGCGCGTAGGCGGCGAGGAGAAATATATGATGACCGGTGGCGTGGCGCGAAACCGCGGTCTTGTGAAGACGCTCGAGGAGCGCCTCGGCGCCAGGCTCGTGATCAGCGATAAGTCACAGCTCTGCGGCGCGCTGGGGGCGGCTCTTTTTGCGGCGGATATGATGGAGGAATCATCGGATTAACATGGCGCGCAGCAGTCCGGAAGCGCCCTCGTAACAGCGCTTTCCGGCGCCCAGCCCGATGCGCTCGATCGTAAACTGTTCCGGAAGAGTATCGGACGTCCGAATCGCCGCCACAATCGCTGCGCCGGTGGGCGTCACAAACTCACCGGGCAGGCCGGTGAGATGGAGCTTCAGATGCCGGGCCGCTGCAATATTGCTGACTGCAGGAACCGGCACAGGCAGTATGCCGTGCTGGCATCGCACGGTACCACAGCCCTCGTAGAGCACGGGGACAACGACTTCCTGCACATCCAGGCTGTCAAGGCATACCGCGGCGGACACGATGTCCACGATCGAATCGACCGCACCGACCTCATGAAAATACACCTCTTCGAGCGTCGTGCCGTGCGCTTTGGCCTCGGCCTCGCCGAGGATCATGAAGATTCGATTCGCGGTCGCGCGCGCACGGTCTGTAAGCTGCGTATGATCCAGAATGTCCAGAATATCCGCAAGGCTACGATGCTCATGCGTGTGGTGTTCGTAGTCGTTGTGCTCGTGAGTGTGAACGCTGTGGCTGTGGTCAGAGGTATGTTCATGGACATCAGGATGCTCATGAGGCACGCTGTACAGATATTCCATATCGTGATCATGATTTTCATGTTCCGCATCGAGAATCACGTCAAAATCGCAGGCGTCGAGGCCGGATTTCTTTATCCGGCTGATTTTGACCTCAAATCCCTGAACAGGAAGACTTGCAAGCGTCTTCCGCAGCATTGCCTCATCGGCGCCGAGGTCGAGCAGTGCTCCGACCGTCATATCCCCGCTGATGCCGGAGAAACACTCAAGGTATAATGTTTTCATAATATCTCCCATCTTTCATTTTTTCATTTATCTGGACGAAGCGCGTATGTTGTGTCAAAGCGAAGCTCGCAGCGTTCTGCAACCGGTACAGAAGAAAAGTAGCGCTCCTCCAGCGGAATCCACAGTTCGCGAAACTGCGCGGCCTTTTCCGTGCCGCCGCGCAGAAGAATCCGTCGATATTGTTCCTCGCTGTCCACAGTCAGAAAGATCCGCAGATCATAATAGCGATAGAGCGTCGGATGGCAGGCGTAAGAGCCTTCCACAAGCGTCACTGCGCCCGGTGTCACTGCTACTGCCTCCTTAAAATCCCAGACAGAGCAGTCATATGGACGATAGCTAAAAGGCTGCCCCTGCCGAAGCGGCAGCAGCACTTCCGCTAAAAACCGCTCATAATCCACATTTCCGCCCGGTTCCTCCCGGCGCTGAGCCGTTCGCTGCTCTGGTCTTAAATAAAAATCATCCATATGAATCAGTTCGCAGGCAAGCTCTTTTTGTAAAAGTCCGGCGAGCGTCGTCTTGCCCGAACCGCAGCGTCCATCGATCGCGACAAGGAGCCTGGCTTTATCCGCCTGCATGGATGAGATCTTCTGTACAATCTTTTCGGTGATCTTTTTCATGAGCGCCGCCCGGCCTCCGTGCGCAGAGATGCTTCCTTATGAAACGGCACAATCTTTGCGCGGTTCAGCGCTACCATGATCGCGGGAATCAGAATAAGCTGCAGGATGATCCCGGGAACCGCATTCAGCAGCGCACCCGCCAGAAACATGCTCCAGGTGAAGGCTCCGCCGCCGGGAAGGATCAGAAGCGTGCGCACGACGCCCCAGACGAGCCGCCCTGTGATCATTGCTGCAATCAGTGAGCGGTAGAGGGCTCTCACGCACTGCCAGCGGGAACGTCCATAGAGAAAGCCGGCAACAAGTCCGTATGTTCCGAGTTCAAAAGCCATCGCAACCCCATTCGGGAATAAAACCGGCATGCCAAAGAGTACGCCGCGCATAAGCGGAAGGAGAAAGCCGACTGCAAAACCGTATTTCCAGCCCACGATCAGTCCGCAGAGCAGTACCGGTATATGCATTGGCAGAAGCATCTGTCCGATTGCGGGAATCTGCCCGATCAAAAACGGCAGAATCAGCCCGATTGTAAAAAACATCGCGGCAAGCGTCAACTGATTTGTCTTCTTCACTGAATAATCCTCCTGACATTTTCACTTTTCTATCTTAACATAGTGAATCCAATATTTCCACCACAAAAAATCGAACAAATTTTCGATTTTTCATTGACAAACATTTGTTCTGGTGCTATGATACAAAAAGAACAGATGTTCGGAACGAATGTTTGGAGAGGAGTGAGCAAGCGTGTACGCAGCGAAGGCAGAGGAACGGGAGTCCATCAGAAAGAGTCGGAGAGACAGGGCGATTCGGCAGCAGAAGCGGGAGAGAAGGCGGATGATTGCCCTGCTGGCAGCCACGCTGGTCCTGATCTTTGCGATCGGCGTCGGATTCGGGACATTGCTGACCCGTGCGCAGGAGCCGACCCCGGAGGAGAATTATAAATATTATACGAGTATAGAGATTGCGAAGGGAGATACCCTTTGGTCGATTGCCGATGAATATATGGATGCGGCGCATTACGCCAGCAGGAGCGATTATATCAGCGAGGTCATGTCGCTCAATCATATGGGAAACAGCAGTATTGTGTCAGGACAGAAGCTGATCGTGCCTTATTACTCAGCAGAACTAAAATAACAGCGGGCTGGTCACAAAGCCCGCCCGCTGTGGCAACTCCGTATCTATCCGCGAAAGCGGTTCAGGCAGGCATACAGTTCCTGTACTCTGGGTTTCGCCAGACCACAGGGTATATAGGAACCGCAGAATGGCTCCCAGCCCTTTCGCTCGAGTAAATCCATGAGTATCTTTGCTGTTTGCTGTACCGTCTTTTTGCCATCCGACAATTGCTCCAGACTGTAACATAGAAGCTGTGCCAGTGCACTCGTCTGTTCAGAGTCAGCGAGCTGTTCCACATAACGCAGATCTATCGTCTCTTTATCCAGAGAAAAGGAATCTTTCCCATACGATTTGACTTTCATATGTTCGTGACGTACATCACCCCCTGGCCGGCCGCCGCGCCGCTCCGTACGAACGGCTTTTCGCGAGAATGGCGGGAGAGTGCGGTCATTGCCTGGAATCTGAAAACCGGGAGCCTGCGTACGCGGCGCTTTGTGTTCCGCGCAAAGAGACTTTACCTTATCAGTAATGTCAACAGGACGATAGCAGTCCATCTGCAGAATCTTATCCGCGATATAAAAGAAAGCGCCTGAGCTTCCCGCTACCAGGATTGTGGAAATGCCTGCCTTTTCGTAAAGATCACGCGCGCGTTCCAGAAACGGCGTGATCGGCTCCTTCTCGCGGCTGATCACCTGCTGCATGAAATCGTCGCGCAGCATGAAATTCGTAGCGGAGGTATCTTCATCAATCAGAAACAGACGGGAACCGGCCTCAATATTTTCAATAACTCCCGCCGCCTGTGAGGTGCTGCCACTGGCATCCGGAGTAGAGAAGGAGTGGGTATCCTTCTTATTCGGCAGATCATTGATGAACATGGAGATGTCCACATTCCGGATCGAGCGGCCGTCCTCGGCCCGCAGCTTTACCGCCGTGTCATCCGTGATGACAAACTCCCGACCATCCCCCGCAATGTGATTATAGACGCCGTTCTGCAGTGCTTCAAGAAGCGTTGATTTGCCGTGGTAGCCGCCGCCTACGATCAGTGTGATCCCCTGCGGGATCGCCATACCCGTGATCCTGCCGCGGTGCGGGAGTTGAAAACTCCGTTCCATGGAAGCAGGAGATACGAAGGGAATACTGTCTTTCATCGGCAGATCAGAGACCCCGCTTTTCTTGGGAAGTACCGCACCGTTCGCCACAAATGCGACGAGTCGGTTTTCTTTCAACAGCTGTCGAAGAGCAGCCTGATCCTCCGCCAGATGAACTGTGGCTTCTACCTTTTTCGCGTCGAGCTTTCGGTAGAAAAAGCTTCCTTCCACGCAGCGCGGCAGAAAGTCAAAGAGAATCCGCTCCAGTTCACCGGCATTGATCGTGCGTCCGAAGGCCGGAAAACCCACATGAAAGCGCGCAATGATACGGTCAGCACGAATCTCGCAGGCGCTGCGCTGCAGCACCTCCTGGCCGCAGCGGGAGATAGAAAGCAGACCGCTTTTCCCGGATCCTTTGGCTTTAAAGTTAAATTCCTCGAACTGCGCAGAAAACCTTCTGGTCAGATAATCCTGCAGCGCAATGCGCGAACAGTCCTTCTCATAACAGACAACAGGAAAACCTGCGTTTTTATGAAGAATCTCCACATGAAGCGCCGAGGGAGACGCAAAGGGATCGCCCTGGACATGATCGATCGACAGCATGTAATTTCCAAACTGATAAGCCCCGGCAAGCGACTTGTAGGCCGGATATCCTTTGTGATCTATGGCGCGTAGCGATGTGCGCAGATCAGCTGATGATTTCATATGATAAACATTCCTTTCGTTTCAGCCATTTCTCGTATTTTAACAAGTTTCCTCCTAAAATGCAAACAACCTGGAAAGCTTGCATTATCCTAAGGAGAGTGGTACACTAATATAAATATAACGTGTCGCAAAATGGCAGTTTTACGACACGAGAACACTAAAATAGTACACAAAAGGAGCTTCCTGTATAATTCAAGTATAGGGAATTCCAAGGAAGGTGGTTGAT
>JAJPXQ010000065.1 GCA_021205385.1 Lachnospiraceae bacterium
ATTGGCAAGGCAACGGGCGCTTTTGTGGACATCGCGGTCCACGGACTCGAGGAGCAGCTCGAGAGCTACACGACACGACCGGACACGCTCTTCGGTGTGACCTTTATGGTCATCGCTCCGGAGCATCCGCTGATCGACAAGTATGCGGACCGCGTGCAGAATATGGACGCGGTGAAGGCCTACCGTGCAGAGTGTGCGAAGAAGAGTGAGTTCGAGCGCACGCAGCTCGTGAAGGACAAGACCGGCGTGAAGATCGAAGGCCTGGTCGCGGTCAACCCGGTCAACGGCAAGAAGATTCCGATCTTCATCGCGGACTATGTCATGATGGGCTATGGCACCGGTGCAATCATGGCGGTGCCGGCGCACGACCAGAGAGACTATGATTTCGCGAAAGCATTCGGCATTGACATCATCGAGGTCATCAGGGGCGGCGATATGTCGAAGGAAGCTTACACCGGCGACGGAGAGATGGTGAACTCCGAATACCTGAATGGTTATACGAATAAAAAGGAATCGATCGAGCGCATGCTTGAGGAGCTGGAGAAGCGCGGCATCGGCCGTGCCGGCGTCCAGTACAAGATGAAGGACTGGGCTTTCAACCGCCAGAGATACTGGGGCGAGCCGATTCCGATCGTGCACTGCGACTACTGCGGACCGGTGGCGGTGCCCTATGAGGAACTGCCGCTGCGCCTGCCGCCTGTAGAGCATTTCCAGCCGGGTGAGGACGGAGAGTCCCCGCTTGCGAAGGTGGAATCCTTTGTGAAGTGCAAGTGCCCGAAGTGCGGGCGCGACGCGCGGCGTGAGACCGACACGATGCCGCAGTGGGCGGGATCATCATGGTATTTCCTGCGCTACACTGATCCGCACAATAAGGAGGCGCTGGCCGATCCGGAGAAGCTGAAATACTGGATGCCGGTCGACTGGTACAACGGCGGCATGGAGCATGTGACGCGTCACGTTCTCTACTCCCGTTTCTGGCACCAGTTCCTGTACGATATCGGCGTTGTGCCCTGCCCGGAGCCCTACGCGAAGCGCTCAATCCAGGGACTGATCCTCGGACCGGACGGCGACAAGATGAGTAAATCCAAGGGAAATGTTGTCGATCCGCTTGACATTGTGGAGGATTACGGCGCGGACACCCTGCGTACCTATGTGCTGTTCATGGGCGATTACAGCGCGGCGACCCCCTGGAACGACAATTCTGTGAAGGGCTGCAAGCGTTTCCTTGAGCGCGTGGCGGCGTTCACCGATATGATTTCCGATGATCCGGAGACGCAGAAGCTTGAGACTTCCCTCCATCGCACGATCAAAAAGGTGAGCTCCGACATTGAGGAGATGAAGTTCAATACGGCGATTGCGGCGCTAATGACGCTGACGAATGATATCTACGCGCTGGGCAAGGTGAGCAAAGAACAGGTACAGACCTTCGTAAAACTGCTCAATCCTTTTGCACCGCATCTTTCTGAAGAGATCTGGGAGGCAACAGGCGGTGAGGGCTTCCTCGCGCTTGCCGAGTGGCCGTCCTACGACGAGGCGAAGACAGTGGAAGCGCAGACCGAGATCGGCGTGCAGATCAACGGCAAGCTCCGCGCGACCGTCGTGATCCCGACCGGTGCGGAAAAGGAGGAAGTCTTTGCAATCGCGAAGGCGAATGCAAGGATTGCTTCGCTGACAGAGGGCAAGACCTTTGTGAAAGAGATCTACGTGCCGAACCGCGTGGTGAACTTTGTGGTAAAATAAAGTAAAATAAAATGGAAACAAGATTCCTCCAAAAAGTAGTTTGACATAAAAATGACGCAGATTTATAATAGCGAATGTATGATTTTTGTGGAGGAGAAGGATTTTATGGAAGAACGGCGGATTTCCAAAGCTGTCATAAAGAGACTTCCGCGGTATTATCGTTACCTGGGAGAGATGCTGAACAATGGTGTGGAACGTATTTCCTCCGGGGAACTCAGCAGCAAGATGCAGGTGACGGCGTCCCAGATCCGGCAGGATCTGAACAATTTCGGGGGCTTTGGACAGCAGGGATATGGATACAATGTAAAGTATCTGCACGATGAGATCGGAAAGATCCTTGGTGTGGATAAGATGCATCCGATGATTATTATTGGTGGCGGTAATTTCGGTCATGCGCTGGCCAATTATGACTTTGCAAAGAGCGGCTTTGAGACGAAGGCAGTATTTGATGTAAAGCCTGAACTTGTCGGAACGAAAATCAGTGGCATCCCGGTGATGCTGATGGACGATCTGGAGGATTTCATCGAGAGGGAAAAGGTCGAGATCGCGATTCTGACGTTACCGAAGAGCAGGGTGCAGGAGGTGGCCACACGCCTGGTGAACTGCGGCGTGAAGGCACTCTGGAATTTTGCACATCTGGATCTGGATGTGCCGGACGATGTGGTGGTGGAGAATGTGCATCTGGTCGACAGCCTGATGCAGCTTTCCTATCGGATCGTCAACGATGACTCGAACGGAATGGGATAAAAGCCCGGAGCGGATGAGAGCGCGGGGATGACGCAGAGCTTTGCGGCGTCCCCTTTTCCATGTGGAAGGGAGCAGGGCTTCGATGGGAGAGAAAGAGAGAAAAATTGACAGTACCGTGCTGAAACATCTGCCGCCTCGGGTCGCGCGTTCGCACAAGGGCACATATGGGAAGGTGCTCTGTGTGGCGGGCTCCGTCGGTATGGCAGGCGCTGCATATCTGTGCGCCCATGCGGCCTGCCGGGCGGGAACGGGACTTGTCCGCATCGTGACGCCGGAGGAAAACCGCATTATCCTGCAGGAACTGCTTCCCGAGGCGATTCTGACAACTTTTGACCGCGCGCACCCGGACTGGGGGAAGATAGAAGCGTGCTTCGACTGGGCGGATGCGGCTGCAGTCGGTCCGGGACTCGGCCCGGAGGCGATGGCGAAGGATATGACAGAACGGGCGCTGCGGAACTTTTCGGGGCCTCTGGTGCTGGATGCAGATGGACTGAATGCCCTGGCCGGTATGGGCGTCCGGGAGCTGCTGTCCCGGCGGAGTTCTCCTCTTATTGTCACGCCGCATGTGGGTGAATTTTCGCGTCTGAGCGGTATTTCCATAAAGGAAACCGCGGCGGATGTGCCGGGATGTGCGGCACGGTTTGCAGCGGAGCATCATTGTATCTGTGTTCTCAAGGACGCTCCGACGGCGGTCGGCATGCCGGACGGCACGGTTTTCATCAATACGAGCGGCAATAACGGGATGGCGACTGCGGGCAGCGGCGACGTGCTGACCGGCATCATCGCCGGGCTGCTGGGACAGCGGACAGAACCGGCGGATGCAGCATTGCTCGGCGTGTGGCTGCACGGAAGGGCAGGAGACCTTGCTGCAGAAAAAGAAGGATATTATGGGCTGATGGCGCGGCATCTGATCGAGTATCTGCCTGGAGCCATGGCCGGAAAGGCATAGAGATATGAACAATTATCTGAGAGTCTGCGCGGAAATCAATCTTGACGCGGCTGCATATAATTTTAAGAGCATGAAAAAAAATCTGAAGCCGGATACGCAGATTATCGCAGTGATCAAGACGGACGGCTATGGGCACGGCGCGACGCCGATCGCGCGCATGATGCAGGAATATGATTACATCTGGGGCTTCGCGGTTGCCACGATTGAGGAGGCGCTGACGCTGCGCCGCGCGGGTATCACAAAGCCGCTGCTGATTCTTGGCTTCGTATTTCCGGACGCCTACGAGGATGTGGTAAAATACGATATCCGGCCGGCAGTCTTCAAGCTTTCGATTGCCAGGCAGCTCTCGGAGGAGGCGGTCCGCCAGGGGAAGACGGTGCATGTCCATATCAAAGTTGACACCGGCATGTCCAGGATCGGATTCGCGGATACGGAAGGCAGCGCCGATATCGTGAAGGAGATCAGCGAGCTTCCCTGTCTGGAGACGGAGGGACTCTTCACACATTTTGCAAGGGCAGACGAGCGGGATAAGACTTCAGCGAGGGGGCAGCTTGCGCGTTATCTTGCGTTCTCGGAGCTTCTGGAGCAGCGGGGCGTTGGTATCCGCTATCATCACTGTTCGAACAGCGCGGGTATCTTCGACCTGCCGGAGGCCAATCTCGATCTGGTGCGTGCGGGCATCTCGATCTACGGTCTCTATCCTTCCGAGGAGGTCGATAAGTTTGCAGTGCCGATCGTACCGGTCATGTCGCTGAAGAGTCACATTGTCTATATCAAGGATCTGCAGCCGGGCGCGGCGGTCAGCTACGGCGGCACCTTTGTCGCGGAACGGCCGATGCGAGTCGCCACGATTCCGGTCGGCTACGGGGACGGCTACCCGCGGCTTCTCTCCGGAAAGGGACATGTGCTGATCCGGGGAAGGAGAGCTCCGATTCTGGGGCGCGTCTGCATGGATCAGTTTATGGTGGATGTGACGGAGATCCCGGAAGCTTCCGAAGGCGATATGGTCACGCTGATCGGCTCGGAGGGCGGGCAGGAGATCACGATGGAGCAGCTCGGCGAGCTGTGCGGGCGCTTCAACTACGAGCTGGCCTGCGATATCGGAAAACGCGTCCCGCGGCGTTTCTGGAAGGACGGACAGATCATTGCCGTTCAGGATTATTTTTCCGGCACAGGCATAAATGAGGAATAAGATGGAAATACTTCGATTAAATCAAAAAGATCGGAGTGAAACATTTGCTTATCAGACGTGGAGATATCTATTATGCGGATTTGAGTCCGGTTATCGGCTCAGAGCAGGGCGGCGTGCGACCCGTCCTGATTGTCCAGAATGACGTGGGAAACCGCCATAGCCCGACGGTCATCTGCGCCGCGATCACCTCGAGGATGAACAAGGCAAAGCTGCCGACACACGTGGAGCTGCGGGCTTCGTCCACACAGATGGTGAAGGATTCTGTCATATTGCTGGAGCAGCTGCGCACCATCGACAAAAAAAGGCTCCGGGATAAGGTCTGCCATCTTGACGGCGCAGCCCTCTGGGAGATTGACAGAGCACTGAAAATCAGCCTGGAACTGGATACATAGGCTTGCAAAGGCTGGTTTTCCATGTTACACTAATAAATCAGAGACAAGATCACAAAGGAGGAATGTATTATGTCAGGACATTCCAAGTTCGCCAACATCAAACACAAAAAAGAAAAGAACGATGCGGCGAAGGGAAAAGTATTTACCATTATCGGCCGTGAGCTCGCGGTCGCGGTCAAGGAGGGCGGCCCGGATCCGAATAACAACAGCCGCCTGCGCGACGTGATTGCGAAGGCGAAGGCCAACAATATGCCGAACGACACGATCGAGCGCGGGATCAAGCGCGCGGCGGGCGACGCGGGCAGCGTCAACTACGAACACGTTACATATGAAGGCTATGGCCCGAGCGGCATCGCGATCATCGTTGAGGCGCTGACGGACAATAAAAACCGCACGGCGTCCAATGTACGGAATGCTTTCACGAAGGGCAAGGGCAGTCTCGGGACGAACGGCTGTGTATCCTACATGTTTGACCAGAAGGGACAGATCATCGTCGACCGCGAAGAGTGCTCGCTTGAGGCGGACGATCTGATGATGATGGCCCTGGACGCGGGCGCGGAGGATTTCTCTGAGGAAGAGGACAGTTTTGAGATTCTGACCTCTCCGGATGATTTTTCAGCAGTGCGCGAGGCTCTTGAGAAGGAGAATGTTCCGATGGCGAGCGCGGAGGTCACGATGATCCCGCAGAACTACGTGGAGCTGAGCGATGAGAACGATATCAAATCCCTGAACCGTATTCTCGATCTTCTGGATGACGACGATGATGTTCAGGCTGTCTATCACAACTGGGATGAGTAAAAGCAATGTTCAGAGAAGGTACATGTCCGAAATGTAAAGAGAAAATCCAGGTTCCCGACGATCATGAGACAGTCCGCTGCATGTTCTGCGGCGAGGAGATCGATGTTGCCGAGGCGCTTGGGGAGAAAAAAGAGATTCAGATTCAGGATGTTCAGAATCTGCCGATGTACGAGTCCGTGATCGAAGCGCGGACGGCGGAGCTGTTTGCGTCCTGCGATAATCCGCTCAAGGAGTTTAAGAAAAGCACCTTCGAGGATGATTTCTCGAACTTTTACAATGCAAACAGAGATCTCTTCGAGGCGATGGAGATGGTCTATGTCGGCGGCGGCCAGTCGGAGGAAGCAGCCATGCAGCTGACAGACTATATAATGGAAGCCGCCCGTAGCGAAGTTGCAAAAGAGACAAAGAAATCGGCGAAGAGCCAGAAGCAGATGGATTTCAATTTTCTGGTCAGTATTCAGTTCATTCCTGCCGTCCGGAAGTATCCGGCGAGTTTTGTGGAGCCGTTCTCTGAGCTGCTGGTAAAGCGCTGGAATGAGGCCTTTGACGCAAACATCGGCCTTGCCTCCTATGATATGATCGCCGGAGGCTTCCGCAAAAAGCTGTGTTATGTCACAACGGCGGTATGCGAGGGGCTTGGAAAGGAACCTGACTGTCCGGAGCTGCAGATTCTGAAGGATTACAGAGATAACTATCTCGAGGCGACGCCGGAAGGACATGCTCTTGTTGAGGAGTACTATGACATCGCCCCGACGATTGTAAAGCGGATTCAGAAGAGTCCGGACAGCGCGGCGCTCTATCGTGCGCTCTACCAGGACTATCTGACTCCCTGCATCGAGGATATTTCGGCAGGACGATTTGAGGAGTGCAGTGCACATTATCAGGATATGGTGCTGAGTTTGAAATCCCGCTACATGTGAGAAGAAGAGGAGGAAGTTATGAGTAAACCGTTCAGACCGGATACGATCTGTGTGCAGGCGGGCTGGAAGCCAAAGAAGGGCGAGCCACGGGTGCTGCCGATCTATCAGAGCACCACATTCAAATATGACACGACCGACGAGATGGGCGCGCTCTTTGCGCTCGAGGAGGAGGGTTATTTTTACACGCGTCTGCAGAATCCGACGAACGACGCGGTGGCGGAAAAGATCGCCGAGCTGGAGGGCGGCGTCGCGGCGATGCTGACGTCCTCGGGGCAGGCGGCGAATTTCTATACGATCGCGAACCTCTGCCAGGCGGGCGACCACATCGTCTGCTCCGCGAAGGTCTACGGCGGTACCTTCAATCTGTACTCCGCTACGATCAAAAAACTGGGCATTGAGTGCAGCTTTGTCGATCCGGATGCCTCCGAGGAGGAGATCGATCAGGCTTTCCGCGCGAATACGAAGGCAGTCATCGGGGAGACGATCGCAAACCCGGCGCTGACCGTGCTGGACATCGAGAAGTTTGCAAAGCTGGCGCATGCGCACGGCGTACCGCTGATCGTGGACAATACCTTTGCGACGCCGATCAACTGCAGACCCTTTGAGTTCGGCGCCGATATTGTGACGCACTCGACGACAAAGTACATGGATGGCCATGCGATGGCCGTGGGCGGCTGCATCGTCGACAGCGGAAACTTTGACTGGGAAGCCCATGCGGATAAGTTCCCGGGACTGACGACGCCGGACGAGACCTACCACGGCGTTGTATATTCGAAGCAGTTCGGAAAGAAAGCCTTCATCACAAAGGCGACTGCACAGCTGATGCGCGATCTCGGGAGCATTCCCTCGCCGATGAATTCCTTCCTGCTGAATGTAGGACTGGAGACGCTGCCGCTGCGTATGGAGAAGCACTGCAGCAATGCGCGGAAGGTCGGAACATTCCTGAAGAATCATCCGAAGGTAGATTTTGTAAACTGCGCGATGCTGGAGGGCGATCCCTATTATGAAGTAGCGCAGAAATATATGCCGAACGGCACCTGCGGCGTACTTTCCTTCAGCCTGAAGGGGACAAAGGAAGATGCGGTGCGCTTCATGGACAGTCTGAAGCTCTGTGCGATCGTCACGCATGTGGCCGATGCGCGTACCTGCGTGCTGCATCCCGCGAGCCACACCCACCGGCAGATGAACGAAGAGCAGCTCCGCGAAGCCGGCGTGACGCCGGGTCTTATCCGGCTGTCGGTCGGCATCGAGAGTCCGGACGATATCATCGAGGATCTCGCGCAGGCGCTGGAACAGGTATAAACATGCATAAATGACCGGCCTTTCCGACATACTTTGAGTGACGAAGTTATGTCGGAAAGGCGGTTTTTTTATGTCTGAAAATGAAGATAAGATGGAGAAATACGGGCAGCCGGAGGGCCTTATGGGAAATCTGAAGACGCATATCCGGATTCTGACAATTATCGGTGAGGTCGAGGGGCACGAGTGCCTTGCTGCGAACAGCAAGACGACCAAGTATGAGCATGTGATTCCGATGCTCGCCGCCGTGGAGGAGGATCCGGAGGTGCACGGCCTGCTCGTGCTGATCAATACGGTCGGCGGGGATGTCGAGAGCGGGCTCGCAATCGCGGAGATGATCGCCTCGGTCAGCAAGCCGACGGTCTCGCTTGTGCTCGGTGGCAGTCACTCGATCGGCGTACCGCTCGCAGTTTCAGCGGATTATTCCTTTATCGTGCCGACCGGTACGATGATGATTCATCCGGTGCGGATGACCGGACTGATCATCGGCGTCGCTCAGACCTTCGATTATTTCCAGAAGATCCAGGACCGGATCAGCGGCTTTGTGGTGGAGCACAGTCATATCGCGCCTGCACGCCTTGAAGAGCTCATGCTGGAGACCGGAGAACTGACGAAGGACGTCGGCAGTGTCCTGGTGGGTGCACAGGCCGTGGAGGAGGGCATCATTGACGCTGTCGGCGGCACGGGCGACGCATTTCGCAAACTGCATGAGCTGATGGGAGAACGGGTCCGGGAGCTGTAGGAAAACATTGACATCGTCAGTCCACTGGTATATACTTTGATAGTCAAAGTTTTTGGCAGGAAGGATAAGAGGAGTATATTGATATGTGGAAGGACAGCATAGACGAACTCGACCGCAGAAGAAACCGCACACTGCAGGCGGGCGGCCGTGATCGGATTGAGAAGCAGCATAAGAACGGTAAACTGACAGCGAGAGAGCGCATCGACCTGCTCTTTGATGAGGGAACTTTCGTAGAAGTAGATAATTTTATCGAATCACGTATTGACGACTTCGGCCTGGACAAGAAGCGCGTGCCGGGAGACGGCGTTGTGACCGGCTATGGAGAGATCGGAGGACGCACGGTCTTCGTTTCCTCGGAGGATTTTACGGTTATCGGCGGTTCGCTCGGCGAATACCACTCGATGAAGATCACACGCATCCAGGATATGGCTTATGAGATGAAGGCGCCGCTTATCATGATCAACGACAGCGGCGGAGCCAGGATTGAGGAGGGTATCGACTCCTTGAGCGGCTATGCCGGCATTTTCCTGCGCAATACGAAGGCTTCGGGCGTGATCCCGCAGATTGCGGTGATTGTAGGCCCCTGCTCCGGCGGCGCGTGTTATTCTCCGGCTATCTGCGACTACATTTTCATGGTTGAAGATATCGGCAAGATGTTCATCACCGGTCCGCAGGTCGTGAAGACCGTGGTCAACGAAGAGTGCACGGTCGAGGAGCTCGGCGGCGCAAAGGTGCATGCCACGCAGAGCGGTGTGACGCATTTCACCTATGCGGATGAGAAGAGCTGCTTTGAAGGCGTGCGGCAGCTTCTTTCCTATCTGCCTTCCAGTTACCTTGAGAAACCGCCGGTCATGGAGACAAAGGAAAAGGAAAGCTCCACCGGAAAGAAATCCCTGCTGTTCTCGCTGAACAGCCTGATTCGCGGAAGCGCAAAGCAGGCCGAGGCCGTGGATCGCTGCGCGGATATGACGGAAGTCGTCCCGGACAATTCGAGAAAGGCTTATGATGTGCTGGATGTCATCAGCCGCGTCTGCGATAAGGATTCTTTTATGGAAGTCCAGAAGGATTTCGCAAAAAATATCGTGGTCGGTTTTGGACGGATGGGCGGCGAGAGCGTCGGTATTGTGGCGAACCAGCCCAATGTGCTGGCGGGCAGCCTGGATTACGATTCCTCTGACAAGGCGGCGCGTTTTGTGCGCACCTGCGACTGCTTCAATGTCCCGCTTGTCGTTCTCGTGGACGTGCCGGCCTTCATGCCGGGCACCGCGCAGGAGCACAAGGGCATCATCCGCCACGGGGCAAAGATGCTTTACGCTTTCTCCGAGGCGACGGTGCCGAAGATCTCCGTGATCATGCGGAAGGCCTACGGCGGCGCTTACATCGCGATGAACAGCAAGAATATGGGCGCGGACATCGTCTATGCCTGGCCGGAGGCGGAGATCGCGGTTATGGGCGCGGACGGCGCGGTGAACATCGCCTTCAAGCAGGCGATCAACGCGGCGACGGACAAGGAAGAGGCGCGCGAGCACTATGTGGAGGAATATAAAGAGAAGTTCATGAATCCTTACGTAGCGGCGTCCCGCGGCTTCGTGACCGAGGTCATCAAGCCCTCCGAGACGAGACAGCGGCTCCTCAGCTCACTGAAGATGCTGAAAAATAAAAAAGTGGAGCAGGTGCCGAAGAAGCACGGAAATATTCCGTTATAATTTTTAAAAATTTTCTTCCCATATTCGGGAAACAGGCGTATAATACAGTAAAGTTGCTTGATAGCTGATGATCCCAATGGCGGGCACCGTCAGCTATCCTTGTTTTACAGCCTGGGAGGATGAGAAAACATGGATTTTTGGAAGATGAACGGCGCGGGCAATGACTTTATCGTGCTGAATAATATGGACGGGCAGATACCGGAAGAAGCGTTTCCGCAGATGGCGCGCGTGCTCTGCGAACGGCATCTCTCGATCGGAGCCGACGGCTTCATGGCGGTGGGAAAGCCCCGCGAAGGCGGCGATTACCGGATGATATTCCTCAACGCGGACGGCAGCTACGGTGAGATGTGCGGCAACGGAGCCCGCTGCATCTGCCGATATGGTTATGAGCATGGCCTGGCGGGGGAGACGCAGCGCGTGGAGACGATGGCCGGCCTCGTGACAGGGCAGCGGGTGAATGAGAGATTGTATAAAGTGCGTCTCAATGACCCTTCTGTGATCCGGCTGGATTACCCGGTGGAGGAGGGCGGGAAGACTTATGCCTGCTCCTATGTAGAGCTTGGAAATCCGGGGCTGCCGCACGCAGTCGTGCCTTTTACAGGCCTGGCGGATACGGATATGGATGAGCTGCGAAAGCTGGGGCGCGCGCTCCGCTGGAACAGCGCGTTTCCAAAGGGAGCGAACGTGAACTTCTGCGAGATCACAGGAGAGAACGAGGTCTGCGTGCGGACCTTTGAGCGTGGTGTGGAGGATTTTACTTATGCCTGCGGCACCGGCAGCGGCTCGACGGCGGTGAGTCTCTTCCTGCAGGGAAAGGTGAGCAGCCATGGCGTGAAGATCAACATGCCGGGCGGGCAGCTCATCATCGATATCGAGCATGAGGGCGACAGAATTCAGGATCTCTACCTGACCGGCCCCACGAACATCGTCTGCAAGGGCGAGATCACAGATGAGGATCTCAACCTTTAGAGATAACTATTATTTTTAATATTTTTGGAGGGAGCAGCTATGCAAAAAAAGGATGTCACAAAAAATTATGTGTTCCTGGGTATCATGCTTGGCAGCATGATTCTCGGCTGTATCGTGGGCTGGATCTTCCCGGCTACGGATACGAGCGCAGGCGCTACGGTGCTGGAGCCTCTGGGCACGGTCTTCATCAACATGATGTTCTGTATCGTGGTGCCGCTGGTCTTCGCGTCCATCGCGGGTTCCGTAGCAAATATGAAGAGCCTGAAGCGCGCCGGCAAGATCATGGGCGTTACGATCGGTACCTTCGTAGTCACCGGAGCGATCGCGGCTGTAATCATGTACATACTGATGCAGGTCTTCCCGCCGGTGCTGACGCCGTGGACGGAGATCGCGGCGGAGGAGATGGGGGAGTACGCGACGATTCCGGAGCTGATCGTGAACTTCTTTACAGCGGAGGATTTCAGCGGACTTTTGACACGTAAGGCCATGCTGCCGCTGATCGTGTTCTCCCTGCTCTTCGGTGTAGCCGTAAATTTGAATGGTGGCGCAGAGACCCCGGTCGGAAAGCTGCTGGCAGACCTTACGAACGTGATGCTGAAGTTTGTCAAGATCATCACCTACTACGCGCCGGTCGCTTTCTTCGGCTTCTTCGCGAACCTGGTCGCAACCTACGGTTCGCAGATCACGCAGTCCTACGGACGCGCGATGCTGGTATATTACCCGCTCTGCTTTATTTATATCTTCACAGCCTGGCCGCTGTTCGCCCGCTTCGGCGGCGGGAAGGGCGCGGTGAAGACGATGTTCAAGCACATCACGAGACCGGCGATCGTCTCGCTCGGCACCTGTTCCTCGGTCGCGACGATCCCGACGAATATGCAGGTGGCGGAGGAGACCGGTATCTCGAAGGACGTCAGCGAGATGGTGCTTCCACTCGGCGCGACGATGCACATGGACGGCTCCTGCTTCTCCTGCGTATTGAAGATCGCCTTCCTCTACGGCGTGTTTGGCATGGATTTTGGCGGCGTCGGCATGCTGGTGATGGTTGTGCTCGTGGCGGTGCTCTCTTCGGTAGGTATGTCCGGTGTGCCGGGCGGCGGCTACATCGGAGAGTATATCATCTGCTCGATCTTTTTCCCGAACCAGATGGAGCTGGCCTTCCCGATTCTGGTTACGATCGGCAACCTGGTCGATCCGCCTGCGACGATGATCAACTCCGCGGGAGACTATGTTGTGTCCTATATCGTATCCCGCTTTGTGGACGGTAAGGACTGGCTGACGAAACAGTTGAAAGGAGAAGCATAATCTGTGAAAAGGATTGACGATTTGCCAAGGCTACGGCTTGGTGTTTACCCGACTCCGCTCTATAAGCTGGAGGCGATCAGTGAGAAGTACGGCAAAAATATCTGGATCAAGCGCGACGACCTCTGCGGCGTGGCGCTCGGCGGCAACAAGGTCCGCAAGCTGGAATTCCTGCTCGCGGACGCGAAGCAGCAGGGCTGCGACACGGTCTTCACGACCGGCGGTGCACAGTCGAACCACGCCATGCTGACCGGCGCCTGCGCTGCGCGGCTGGGGATGAAGTGCTATCTGCTGCTGAAAAAGCGCGGGGTTACGGAGCATCTGGGCAATCAGGTGCTGAACAGCATCTACGGCGCGGAAGTCCGCTTTATCGATACGGACAGCTATGATGATATTTACGCGGAGATGCATCGCATGGGCGATGAGTTCGCGAAGGAAGGACACAAGTCCTACTACATCCCCTGCGGCGGTTCGAATGCGCTGGGTGCGATCGGCTACGCGGTGGGTGTGCGCGAACTGGCGCAGCAGGCGGAAGAAATCGGTCTGAAGATTGACCATATTACCTCCGCGACTGGTTCCGGCGGTACGACTGCAGGCCTGCTGCTCGGCGCGAAGATGTTCCTTCCGGGCGTGAAGGCGCTGGGACTCGGCGTCGACGACGATCCCTTCGACGAGATCGTGTCGGAGCTCGCGCAGGAGGCTGCGGGTATGCTGGATTTCCCGCTTGCGCGTACGCCGGATGATTTCCGCATGGTCTACAATCTGGGCGCGGGTTACGCGATCCCGAATGCGGAGGATACGCCGTACATCGAGGAGATGGCCAGGATGGAGGGCATCCTGCTTGATCCGGTCTACACCGGTAAGGCATGGAGCGGTCTTCTGAAGCTCGTGCAGGACGGCTATTTCGACGGCGAGGAGAACATCGTGTTCTTCCACACGGGCGGCGCGGCGGCGCTGTTCGCGATGGATCTGGGGTGACACGCTTCCGGAACTGATTTTAAAAGATGGAAAGGGTAGTGATAGCTTTTGTCGCTGCCCTTTCTGTGATGAAGAGGAAGGAAATATAAGTGAATCAGGTTACGTTTACGCTGAATGGCAGGGAGCATACAGCTTCGTATGAGGAGCGACTGACCCTTCTGAAATATCTGCGCGACGTGGAGTGTATGAAGGGCAGCAAGGAAAGCTGCGGAACCGGACACTGCGGCGCCTGCAGCGTGCTGGTCGACGGGAAGCTGGCGAGATCCTGCGTGGTTATGCTGCGCACGCTCGAAGGAAAGACTGTGGAGACGATCGAGAATCTGCCCCGGGATGCAATGCTGCAGGAGATTCAGCGGGCCTTTCTCGATGCGGGTGCGGTGCAGTGCGGTTTCTGTACGCCTGGTATGATCATGGCGACGAAGGCGCTGCTGCTGAAAAATCCTTCGCCCTCCCTGGAGGAAATTCAGGATGGGCTGAAGCACAACTACTGCCGTTGCACGGGTTATGTGAAGATTATGGAAGGCGTCCGGCTCGCCGCCGCCAGGCTGCGCGGTGAGGATGTTTCCCTTTCGGATGTGCAGTGGAACGACGCTACTGTAACCGTGACAGGAGAAGGACAGACGGTGCCGGAGCTTAAGGGGCGCTGGGTGGGAAGATCTGTCTGGGATGTGGACGGCCTGAAGAAAACCGGCGGTACTCTGAAATACTGCGATGATTACGAGGCGGCGGATTTTGGCGAGGAAGTAATGTTGCATGGCGCATTTGTCTTTTCGCCGGTTCCGCATGCTAAGATCCACAGTGTCGATTACAGCCGGGCGGAACAGGCGGAGGGCGTGGTGCGGATCCTCACTTATAAGGATGTGCCCGGCCTTAACAAATTCGGGACCTGGACGCCGGAGCAGCCGGTCTTCTGCGTGGATGAGACGCGATTTCTCGGGGATTACATCGCACTGGTGGTAGCCGACACTGAGGCACACGCCCGCGCGGCGGTAGAGCTGGTGCGGACAGACTATGAGGAGCTGCCTGGCATCTACAGTATCGAAGAGGGCGTCCGCTCTGACAGCTACATTGTGCGCACCGGCAGAAATGCGGGGGACGTGGAAGCAGCAAAGGCGGATCCGGATATCGTCAGGGTGCAGGTATCCAAAGACATCCAGCCGCAGGACCATGTCTGCATGGAGCCGGTCTCGGCAATTGGCTATGGAAAAGATGGCAGGGTCACGGTGTATTCCTGTACGCAGGCTCCTTTTGAAATTCGCCACATGCTGGCCGGTAATCTGGACATGCCGGAGGAACGAATCCGGGTTGTCGCGACGCCACTTGGCGGAGGATTCGGCAAGAAATGCGACTCCTTCCTGGAAGCGCCCGCCGCGGTGGCGGGACTCGTCTGCCAGAAGCCGGTCAAAATCACGCTCACGCGCTATGAGGATATCCTGGTGACGACCAAACGCCATGGCTATCATACAGATTATGAGATTGGCTTTTCCAGGGACGGCAGGTTTCAGTATCTCGACAGTCATATGTACTCAGATGGCGGCCCTTACGAGGCGGAGAGCTACGGCACGCTGATGACCGGCTGTCTCATGTCCGGCGGACCCTACATCATTCCCAATGTGCGGGTGGACGCCCGCTGTATCCGGGATAACAATCTGCAGGGCGGCGCTTTTCGCGGCTACGGCATCAATCAGGCGGCGATCTCCATTGAGACAGCGCTGGACGAGATGGCAGAAAAGCTGCATATTGACCCGTTTGAGCTGCGCAGAAGAAATGCTCTGTATCCCGGTGCATATTCTGTGGGCGGCGAACTGCTGGAGAGCAGCATGGGACTGCGCGATACGATCGACCAGTGCGAGACAGCATTGAAAGAAGCGCTGACGGACTATGAAGGGAAATATCCGCAGGGAACGAAGGTCCTCGGCTGGGGCATGGCCTCCGGTTTCAAAAATTCCGGCGTCGGCAAGGGTATTTTCATCGACGACGGCGCCTGCATCCTGACGCTGCAGCCGGATGGCCACTTGCGGATGGCCGTCTCCGGCACGGACATGGGACAGGGCTTTCGCACGGCCATGGTACAGATTGCGGCGGAAGTCCTGGGTATGGATATGGCCGATATCGACATCGTGATCGGGGATACGGACGAGACGATCCCTACCGGAGAGTCGGCGGCGGAGAGGCAGACGCTCTGCGACGGCCGCGCGGTTTACGAGGCTGCCCGGCTCTTGGAAGAGGAGCTTGAGAAAAATCCGTGGGAACCCGGGGAGAGCCGCCGCGCGGAGTATTATTTTCAGGCTCCGGAATGTTTCGCAATCGGAAATTTCGAGGAAGCGGAGCGGAAAGGCGTTCGATACCGGAATTTTCCGGCCTACGCCTATGCGACGCAGGCGGCGATCGTCGAGGTGGACACTGCAACCGGCGAAGTGAAGCTTCTGAAGGTCATCGCCGCGCACGACGTGGGCCGCGCGATCAACCCGCGAATCATCGAAGGACAGATGCAGGGCTCCGTCTCCATGGGACAGGGCTATGCGCTCACGGAAGGGCATCCGACGAGGCAGGGTTATCCGGTCAAAAAGCTCTATAAGGATCTGGGACTGCCGAAGGCCTCCGATACGCCGCTCTACAAGATCATTCTCATCGAGGATCCGGAGCCCATCGGTCCCTATGGTGCGAAGGGAATCTCCGAGGTGGCCACGGTACCGATCACGCCGGCGATCCTGAATGCAGTCAGCAGAGCGATCGGCGTGCGGATCAATAAAGTGCCCGCCACGCCGGAGGTGATTCTTGAGGCGATCCGGACGGGACGCTGCGAGGTCTCCCCGATTTCATGCTGACGGAAACTGTACAAAGCCCCTGCCTTTGTGTTATAAAAGGCAGGAGAACAGATAGATGGAGTAAAAGAGCGATATGCAGGAAAGCGAGAGAGAAGATCTTTTACAGGAGACGCAGGACGAAGCGCGCAGACAGATTGAGCGCAGCATCATCAAGAAATTCCGCAAGACGATCTGGCGGCCCTTTACGAGGGGCATCAATGACTACGAGCTGATTCGCGACGGGGATCGGATCGCGGTCTGTATTTCCGGCGGAAAGGATTCCATGCTGATGGCGAAGCTCCTGCAGGAGCTGCACCGGCACGGAAAGGCCAATTTTGAGCTTGAATTTCTCACGATGAATCCGGGCTACAATGAGGAAAACTGGGAGCTTATCAAGGCCAATGCGCGGCTGCTCGGCATCCCGCTGACCGTGTTTGAGACGGATATCTTCGACGCGGTCGCGACGATTGACCGAAACCCCTGTTATCTCTGTGCGCGCATGCGCCGGGGCTATCTCTATTCCCATGCGAAGGAACTCGGCTGCAACAAGATTGCGCTTGGCCATCATTTTGACGATGTGATCGAGACGATTCTGATGGGCATGTTCTACGGCGGCAAGGTCGAGACGATGATGCCGAAGCTGCACAGCCAGAATTTCGAGGGTATGGAGCTGATTCGCCCGATGTATCTGGTGCATGAGGACGCGGTCAAGGCCTGGCGGGACTATAATGGGCTCCGTTTCATCCAGTGCGCCTGCCGCTTTACGGAGAGCTGTGCGAGCGGCGACGGCACGCAGAACTCCAAACGCGAGGAGATGAAGGAGCTGATCGCCGAACTGCGGCAGAAGAGCGATGTGATCGAACAGAATATTTTCCGCAGTGTGCACAATGTCAATCTGAAGACCATCATCGGTTACCACAAAGGCGATGAGGCGTATAATTTTCTGGATGACTACTACGACGAGGCGTGACGGAAAAAGGTTCTGGTAAAATCATTATGTTTCGTATATAATCAGGGAAGACAGCGATTGCAGATGTAATCGACTTTTGATAGATGGCCGTGCCGGGGATACGGCAGGCCGGAGGAGAGAAATATGGGAAAAGTACGTACCAGGTTTGCGCCGAGTCCCACCGGGCGCATGCATGTAGGAAACTTACGGACGGCGCTCTACGCCTATCTGATTGCGAAGCACGAGGGAGGAGATTTCCTCCTGCGCATCGAGGACACCGATCAGGAACGGCTCGTGGAGGGCGCGGTCGATATCATTTACCGGACGCTCGCGGCGACCGGACTTGTCCACGATGAGGGACCGGACAAGGATGGCGGCGTTGGCCCTTACGTTCAGAGTGAACGCCGGGATGCCGGTATCTATATGGAATATGCCAGACAGCTCGTGGAGAAGGGTGAAGCCTACTACTGTTTCTGCGACAAGGAGCGGCTGGAGAGCTTAAAACAGGTAGTTGCGGGCAAGGAAATCTCAGTCTATGACAAGCACTGCCTGCATTTGTCGAAGGAGGAGATTGAGGCAAACCTCGCGGCGGGCAAGCCCTATGTTATCCGCCAGAACAATCCCCGGACCGGGACGACGACCTTCCACGACGAAATTTATGGCGATATTACGGTTGATAATGCGGAGCTCGACGACATGATCCTGATCAAGTCGGACGGCTATCCGACCTACAATTTTGCAAATGTCGTGGACGATCATCTGATGGGGATTACCCATGTGGTGCGCGGCAATGAATATCTCTCGTCCTCGCCGAAATACAACCGGCTCTACGAAGCCTTCGGCTGGGAGGTGCCGGTCTATGTGCACTGTCCGCTGATCACCGACGAGGAGCACAAGAAGCTGAGCAAGCGCTGCGGACATTCCTCCTATGAGGATCTGATCGACCAGGGCTTTCTGACGGAGGCGGTCGTGAACTTTGTCGCCCTGCTTGGCTGGGCGCCGGAGGACAATCAGGAGATCATGTCCCTTGCGGAACTTGTGGAGAAGTTCGACTACCGGCATATGAGCAAATCTCCCGCGGTCTTCGACTATGGAAAACTGAAGTGGATGAACGGCGAGTACATCAAGGCGATGGACTTCGAGCCCTTCTATGAGCGGGCGCTGCCGTATATCCGGGAGACGATCACGAAGGATTATGATTTCCGGAAGATCGCGCAGATGGTGAAGACGCGCATTGAGATTTTCCCGGATATTCCTGCGCTGATCGACTTCTTCGAGGCGGTGCCGGACTATGACGTGTCGATGTATCGTCATAAGAAGATGAAGACGACGGAAGAAAGCTCTCTCGCCGTGCTGAAGGAGACGCTGCCGCTGCTCGAAGCGCAGGAGGATTACAGCAACGACGCGCTCTATGCGATGCTGAGCGCTTATGTGGCTGAGAAGGGCTATAAGAACGGTCAGGTCATGTGGCCGGTTCGTATTGCGCTGTCCGGAAAGCAGATGACGCCCTGCGGAGCAACGGAGATTCTGGAAGTGCTTGGAAAAGAGGAGAGCGTCGCCCGTATCCGGCAGGCGATCGAAAAACTCGAGGCATAAAAGCTTGAGCACGTATTGTATGTACAGGCTCTCAGGAGGTACAAAATGGCAAAAGCGATCATGATACAGGGCACGATGTCAAATTCGGGCAAAAGTTTTCTCACGGCAGGTCTCTGCCGTGTGTTCAGGCAGGACGGTTACCGGGTTGCGCCATTTAAATCTCAGAATATGGCGCTCAATTCCTACATTACAAAGGATGGCCTGGAGATTGGACGGGCGCAGGCGATGCAGGCGGAGGCCTGTGATATTGACCCGACCGTGGATATGAATCCGATTCTGCTCAAGCCTACCAGTAATGTCGGCAGCCAGGTCATTGTGAACGGCGAAGTCCGCGGCAATATGAAGGCTATGGACTATTATCAGCGCAAAAAGGAGCTGATTCCGGATGTGATGGCTGCTTTTGAGCGGCTGAGCGCGGAATATGATATTATTGTGATCGAGGGCGCGGGCAGTCCGGCGGAGATCAACCTTCATGAAAATGATATTGTCAATATGGGCATGGCGCGTATGGCAAAGGCTCCGGTGCTTCTGGTGGGGGATATCGATCGCGGCGGCGTTTTCGCGGCGCTCTACGGCACGGTGAAGCTGCTGCCGGAGGAAGAACAGGCCATGATCAAAGGCCTGGTCGTCAATAAATTTCGCGGCGACGTCAAGATTCTTGAGCCGGGGCTGGATATGATTGAGGAGCGCACTTCGATTCCGGTGGTGGGCGTTGTGCCGATGGAGCCGCTCGACATTGACGATGAGGACAGCCTGTCCGATCGCCTGAATCAGACGGTCCGGGGCGCCGGACTTGACGTGGCGGTCATTCACCTGCCGCATATCTCAAATTTCACGGACTTCTCCGCGTTTGAACGCATGGACGGCGTATCGCTGCGCTATGTGAGGCAGCCGGGCATGCTCGCTGACCCGGATCTTATTCTGATTCCCGGTACGAAAAATACGATGGACGATATGCAGTGGCTGCGCGAATCCGGCATGGAAGCGCTGATCCTGCGGAAGGCGGAGAAACACACGCCGATCATCGGCATTTGCGGCGGATTCCAGCTTCTGGGAAAAAAGATGGAGGATCCGCATGGCGTCGAGCACGGTGGAAGCATGCGCGGCATGGGGCTTCTGGATACGCGGACGGTCTTCGAGGAAGCAAAGACACGGACACAGATCAGCGGCGTCATGGAGCAGGGCGCGGGACTCTGGACAGACTGGCAGGGAAAGAGCGTGACCGGCTATGAGATCCACATGGGCGTATCCGAGAATCTGGGCGGCTGCAGAGAGCTGATCCGGCTCTCAGACGGGCGGATCGATGCGCTGTCAAATGAGGACGGCAGCGTGATGGGCAGTTATCTGCACGGCATCTTCGATACGGACGGCTTTGCGGAGAGTATGATTCGCAGTCTGATGAAGGAAAAAGGAATGGATTACGGCAGCTGGCATTTTGACCTGGCGGCGCATAAGAGGCAGGAATATGACAAGCTGGCCGACCTCGTGAGGAAGTCCTTTGATATGGATAAAATCTACGAGATACTGAAGGAGGGCATCTGATGCTGGACAAGATAGAGATTGTGAAACCGATGGAGATCGAGAAACGAAGCATGGAGATCATCACCTCCGAACTCGATGGACGCAGCTGGCCGGAACCGGAGTTTTCCATTGTGAAGCGTTGCATCCACACCTCGGCGGATTTTGACTATGCGGACAATCTGTGCTTTTCTGAAAATGCGGCGATGTTCGGCGTTGAAGCCCTGCGGCGGGGCGCCTGTATCGTGACCGATACAAAGATGGCCTGGTCCGGTATCAATAAGAAAATCCTCGCGGACTACGGCGGAGAAGCTTTCTGTTTCATGAGCGATGAGGATGTCGCGAGAGAGGCGAAGGAGCGCGAGTGCACGCGCGCGGCGATCTGTATGGAGCGCGGGGCAGCGCTCGGGCGGGAAGTGATCTTTGCAGTCGGAAACGCACCGACTGCGCTCATCCGGCTCTATGAACTGATTCAGGAACAGAAAGTGAGTCCGGCGCTGATCATCGGCGCGCCGGTCGGCTTCGTCAATGTTGTCGAGGCCAAGGAGCTGATTATGACCGCAGGAGTCCCCTATATCGTGCCGAAAGGACGGAAAGGCGGCAGCAATATCGCGGCGACGATCTGCAATGCGATGCTGTACTGGAAGGGTTGACGTATGAATATCACAGTCAGAAAATATACGGAGGCTGATGTTCCCGCCATGAACACGATCTGGAATGAGGTTGTCGAGGACGGGGTCGCGTTCCCACAGGAAGAATTCCTGAACGACGAGACTGGTCGCGCGTTTTTCGCCGGGCAGACTTACTGCGGCGTTGCAGAGGATACCGATACCAGCTGTTCGCCAATCTACGGACTCTATATCCTGCACCCGAACAACGTCGGCCGCTGCGGTCACATCTGCAATGCGAGCTATGCGGTGCGTAGAGACAGCCGTGGTCTGCATATTGGCGAACAGCTGGTATCGGACTGCCTTGTGCAGGCGAAGCGCTGCGGTTACCGTGTGCTGCAGTTCAATGCGGTTGTTGCCACAAATATGCATGCGCGGCATCTCTACGAGCGTCTCGGTTTCACGCAGCTCGGCGTGATCCCGGGCGGTTTCCGCATGAAAGACGGGCATTATGAGGACATCTGTCCGTATTATCATGTACTGTAGTAGAATGATAGAATGATAGTTTTCTTTCTGGAATGAAATTATTATAGCACTTTTGGTCCAGAAAATGAGAAAATGAGAGTAAAAAAGGTGGATAACATGACACTGCTGGAAACACTGCGGCATGAAAAGAAAGGAAAGATAAAAGGCGGTATTTATCATCGGCTGCAGGTCGAGATGACCTACAACTCCAACCATATGGAGGGCAGCCGCCTGACGCAGGAGCAGACACAGTATATCTATGAGACAAACACGGTGGGCGTAGAGGGAGAGGCGCTGAATGTGGACGATATCGTGGAGACGGTCAATCATTTTCGCTGTATTGATCTGGTGATCGAAGAAGCGGAACACTCACTGAGTGAGGAATTTATCAAGACGCTTCACCAAACGCTGAAAACAGGCACCAGCGATTCCCGCAAGGACTGGTTTGCTGTCGGAGAATATAAAAAACTGGCAAACGAGGTTGGGATGATGGAAACGACCGCGCCGGAAGATGTGTCGCGGCGTATGAGGGAACTGCTGCATTTCTACACAGTCGAAGAAAATAAAACACTGGAACAGTTGCTGGAATTCCACTATTCTTTCGAGCGGATTCATCCTTTTCAGGACGGAAACGGGCGCGTGGGACGGCTGATTCTTCTGAAAGAGTGTCTGCGCAATGATATCGTTCCTTTTATCATTACGGATGATTTGAAATATTATTATTATCGCGGACTCCATGAATGGAAGTCAGAGAAAGGGTATTTGCGGGACACCTGCCTGACTGCGCAGGATCGGTTCAAGAAATATCTGGATTATTTTGAAGTAAAGTATAGAAACGCAAAATAAATGCGATTTAATGAGGAAACAGAATATGATTTTATATCACGCCAGCAAGGTGGAAGTCCTCTGGCCAGAGATTAGAAAATCGAGGTACACCAAAGATTTCTCATGGGGATTTTACTGCACAAACAGAAAAGAGCAGGCTGTCCGCTGGGCAAATCGGGGAACAGGGACTCCAGTGGTCAACCGTTACGAGTATGAGGAAAATCTCAGCCTGCGTATTTTGAAATTTGAAAAAATGACAGACGAATGGCTGGATTTCATTGCCCGGTGTCGATCGGGAAATGTCCATGACTACGATATCGTGGAAGGGCCGATGGCTAATGATACGGTGTGGAATTATGTCAATGACTTTATCAACGGTACAATTAGCAAAAAGCAGTTTTGGGCACTTGCGGAATTTCGATATCCGACGCACCAGATCAGTTTTCATACGTTAAATGCACTGAACTGTCTGGTGTTTCTGGGAAGCGAGGTCATCTATGACAGATAAAGAAAAAAATGATTACTTTTATGTCTGTTCATTAATTGAATTTACGGCGCGAAAAACAAATAACAAGAGGGGCATTGTGGTAGATGCTCTGGGACTTGATGGCGTCAGGAAACAGCTCAAAGATGCGGAAGTCAATCACTGTCTTTCTTTTGAACAAGTCTCAGATGAATTGATCGGGCAGTACGTTGTGACAGATGGAAATTTCGATACAGTCACGAATTGCAAATACCGCATCCCCGGGTTTATGGATATCGGAAGGCTCTACATGTATCTGATTCAGGATCTGGCGAAGCCTGGGACGGAAGCAGAGACTCTGATGGTGGTATTTAGGTCTTTTCTCAGCGATGAGATATCGAATTTTTCTACCGGTGTATATTATGAGAACCTGAGCTATCTGGAAGAGTCTTTTAAGGTTGGATATTTATTGGAGTAAGGAAGGAAATTAATAATGGAAGACTTACAGAAGATTATTTCGGAAATCGTTCCGATCGACCGGGACATCATGGAGGAGACCTGGAAGTGCTGGGATTCGCTTGCGAAGCCCTTGCGGGGGCTGGGCTGGCTCGAGGAGGCGCTTGTGCAGATCGCCGGCATCATGGGGACGACCACGCCGCATCCGGATAAGCGGGCTACCGTCATCATGGGCGCGGACAACGGCGTCGTCGCGGAGGGCGTGACGCAGACCGACAGCTCGGTGACGATTCAGGTGCTGGAGAATATGGGCGATGGTATGTCCACGGCCTGCATTATGGGAAAGCTGGCCGGATGCGATTCTGTGCCGGTCAATATCGGCTCCCTGACTGATGCGAAGCATCCGAAGATTCAGAATCGTGTCGTTCGCTATGGTACCGGAAATATCGCGACAGGCCCGGCCATGACGCGTGAGGAGTGTGTGCGGGCGATCATGACCGGCGTCGACATCGTGCGGGAGCTGAAGGAAAAGGGGTATCAGCTCATCGTCACCGGTGAGATGGGTATCGGAAATACGACGACGAGCGCAGCCTGCGCAGCGGTGCTCTTTGACCGCGATCCGGAGGATGTCACAGGGCGCGGAGCAGGGCTTTCGAGCGAAGGCCTGAAGCGCAAGGTCGACGCGATTCGCCGTGCGATCGCGGTCAATCAGCCGGACAAGACGGATGCGATCGACGTGATCTCAAAGGTTGGCGGACTCGACATCGCCGGGCTTGTCGGCTGTTATCTCGGTGCGGCGCACGAGCATATGCCGGTTCTGATCGACGGGTTCATTTCGGCTGTTTCCGCGTATCTGGCGGGGATGCTCTGCGAAACTGCGAAAGAGTATATGATTGCGACGCACGATTCGACCGAGCCGGCAGCGCATATGGTTCTCGAGCAGCTCGGCATGAAAGCTCCGCTGCATGCAGGCATGCATCTCGGCGAGGGAACGGGCGCGATCATGGGGCTGGCGCTGATCGATCAGGCCATGAACGTCTATTATCACATGGTGACTTGGGACGGCGCGCATGTGGAAGCCTATGAACACTTGAAGTAGTAGCTGTCAGGAGCATCCGATGGAAGAATTTGTCTACAAAAATCACAAAAAACTGCGCTACGGCTATACGACCGGCTCCTGCGCGGCAGCGGCGGCGAAGGCTGCCGCCACCATGCTCCTGAGTGGACGCGAGGTTTCCTATGTCGAGCTGATGACGCCGAAGGGCGTGGCGCTCCATCTGGAGGTGCTGGATATTCGCCGGGAGAGCGGCAGTGTGAGCTGCGCGATTCAGAAAGACGGCGGCGACGACCCGGATGTGACGAACGGAATTCTGGTCTATGCGAAGGTACAGAGGAGGGGGCCACAGACCGGAGTGCCGGAATCTATCGGCGGAAATCGCACGGCGACGACGCGACCTGACAGTGGACGGCGGGAGAAGGAAAGCATAGCGGGTGCAGCGCATGACTCTGGCCGCATCCACATTGACGGCGGAGCCGGGGTGGGCCGCATCACGAAGCCCGGGCTGGAACAATCGGTCGGCGCGGCGGCGATTAACCGTGTGCCGCGGCAGATGATCCGCGAGAATCTGGAAGCAGTGTGTGCAAAGTATCATTACGACGGTGAACTCGATGTGCTCATCTCGATTCCGGCAGGGGAGGAGCTTGCAGCGAAAACCTTTAATCCCAGACTTGGCATCGTGGGCGGCATCTCCGTGCTCGGCACGAGCGGGATCGTCGAGCCGATGAGTGAGCAGGCGCTGATCGAGACGATCCGTGTGGAGATACGTCAGAAGCTTGCGAACGGCATGGAGTATCTGCTGGTAGTTCCGGGCAACTACGGCATCGATTTTCTCTCGCAGTACGGACATGGCCTTGATCTTGAGGACGCGGTAAAGTGTAGCAATTTTGTCGGCGAGGCGCTCGACGCCGCGGTGGAATTCGGGGCGAAGGGCGTACTGCTGGTCGGACATATTGGAAAATTTGTCAAGCTGGCGGGCGGAATTATGAACACACATTCCCATAATGCGGATGCGCGCATGGAACTTCTGACCGTGCACGCCGCGCTTCTTGGTGCGCCGGTGGAACTATTGCAAAAGATGATGGACTGCGTGACGACCGACGACGCGCTGAAATATCTTGACGAGGCACACATGCTCGAGCCGGTTATGGAGCGTCTGATGGAACGCATGGAGTTCTATGTGAATCAGCGGGCGATGCATGAACTGGAACTCGGCGTCATCACCTTTTCAAACGTGTATGGCGTCCTCGGGCAGACGGCGAAGGTTCCGGAGCTCGTGGAGAAGATTGCGGAGCAAAGAATAAAATGAGGGCTGCGATTATCAGTTTTACAGAACATGGTGCCAGTTTGGCGCGCAAACTCGCCGCCGGCTTAAAAAAGCAGCAGATTATCTGTGGATTATGGCTGAAAAAAAGGAACGCTTCCGCGTCGGATTTTCCTGATATTCAGGTCCTTGACGGCTCCCTCTCCACCTGGACGGAAGCGCAGTTTCGGGAAACAGACGCCCTGATTTTTATCGGCGCGACGGGGATCGCAGTGCGCAGCATTGCGCCGTATGTCAAAAGTAAGAAGAAGGATCCGGCGGTACTCGTCATGGATGAGCAGGGACGGCATGTGATCTCTCTTTTGTCCGGTCATATTGGCGGGGCAAATGCGCTGACGCTACTCGCGGCAGAGATTACAGGCGCGGAGCCGGTCATTACGACAGCGACTGATCTGAATGGAAAATTTGCAGTCGATGCCTTTGCGGCGCGGCGTGATCTTTACATGGATTCCATGCCGCTTGCGAAGGAAATAGCCGCCGCGCTGGTGGAAGGCAGGCGCGTGGGGATGCGCAGCGCATTTCCGGTTTTCGGGTCTGTGCCGGACGAGCTTGATCAGGATGGAATACCGGAGATTGGTTTTTCCGTTACGGTCCGGGAAGACGCACCGTTTGAAAGGACACTGCATCTCGTGCCGCGCGCGGTCGTGCTCGGCATAGGCTGCAAAAAAGGGACAGAAGAGGAGGCCATTCGCTCGCTCGTCTGCGAGACGCTTTCCCGATATGCGATTTTTCCGGAGAGCATTGCAAAAATCGCCTCGATTGACCTTAAGAAGGAAGAACAGGGGCTATGCAGTTTTGCTGAAAGTATTGGTGCCCCTTTTGCAACTTATACGGCGGAGGCGCTTAAAAACGTAGCGTCAGATGAAGCGTTTTCGGAATCTGACTTTGTGAAATCCGTGACGGGTGTGGGAAACGTATGTGAGCGCGCAGCGCTGAAGGCCAGCGGCGCACGCCGCCTGCTGATCCCGAAGACGGCAAAGCAGGGCGTTACAGTGGCGGCGGCCATAATGGATTATACGGTATGCATGGAGGATTAGGGATATGAAACCTGTGATCATTTTTGCAGGAACCATCGAAGGGCGGACGCTTTCGGAATTTCTCTCCGGAAAGAGAATCGCAGTGACGGCCTGCGTTGCGACGGACTATGGAGAGACGCTGCTCACAGAAAATGAATATCTTCACGTACATGCCGGCCGCATGGATGAGCGGGCGATGGCAGCATTTCTCCGTGAAAAAGAGGCGGAACTTGTCGTGGACGCCACACATCCCTACGCGGTGGAAGTGTCCCGGAATGTCGCGGCGGCCTGTCGGGAGGCAGGAGCGGAATACATCCGCCTGATTCGCGATCAGGATGCATGGGATGCAGAAGGCGCGGTGATAACAGCTTCCGTGGATGAGGCCGTGGAATATTTAAAAGATAAGGAAGGAAATATCCTTGCGACGACAGGAAGCAAGGAACTCCACAAATATACGGCGATCCCGGACTATGAGAAACGGGTCTTCGCGCGGGTGCTCTCTACTGGGCAGGTGGCAGCCGCCTGTGAAAAGCTTGGATTCGTCGGGAAGAATCTGATCTGCATGCAGGGACCTTTCAGTGAGGAGCTGAACACGGCGCTGCTGCGGCAGTTTGACTGTAAGTATCTTGTCACGAAGGAGACCGGAAAGGCCGGGGGCTTCGGCGAGAAGGTGCGCGCCGCGAGGAAGGCCGGGGCGCAGCTGGTACTGGTTGGAAGGCCGCAGGAACAGGAGGGGTATTCCTTTAAGGAAGTTCTCCGGCTACTGGAAGAGCGTCTGGAAGCCGCAGGGCTCTGCGACAGCGCTTCGACACCGATCTCTTCCGCGTCAGAGCCCACGGCCCGTACAGTCACCCTCATCGGCATCGGCATGGGCACGCCGGAGGGCATGACCGTGGAAGCAGCGCGCGCGATTCATGAGGCGGATCTCCTGATCGGCGCGAAGCGGATGCTGGAGGCGGCAGACAAGCCGGCAAAACCGTGTTATACAGCCTATAATGCGGATGAAATTGCGGATTATATTGCGCAGCATCCGGAGTATTCACGCATTGCAATCCTGCTCTCCGGCGATATCGGTTTTTACAGCGGCGCGAAGAAGCTCTATGACGCACTGGAAGGAAACGGTTGTGTGGTCCGCAGCCTGTGCGGGATTTCCTCCGTTGTCTATTTCTGCGGGAAACTGCATGTCGCATGGGAGGACGTCTGCCTCCTGAGCACGCATGGACGCGAGGCAAATCTTGTGGCAGCGGTGAAGAGCCACGCACGCACATTCACGCTGCTGAGCGCGAAGGACAGTGTGAGAAGGCTCTGCACGGAGCTTTCTGAATATGGTCTTGGCGATGTGAAAGTCTTTATCGGCGAGCGGCTTGGCTATGCGGACGAACGGATCAGCAGCGGTACACCCGCACAGCTTCTGGATAGAAACTGGGATGGCCTCTGCGTGGCCCTGATCGAGAATCCGACTCCCTTCGCAGGACTTCGCTGCTGCATTGATGATGAAGAATTCCTTCGCGGGAAGGCGCCGATGACGAAGAGTGAGATCCGGAGTCTGTCGGTTGCCAAGTTACAACTTACAAAAGATGCGATTGTCTATGATGTAGGCGCGGGGACCGGTTCTGTGACAATTGAACTCGCCCTCGCCGCCTGCGACGGAGCCATATATGCCGTCGAGCGGAACGAGGAGGCCTGCTCCCTGATCGAGGAAAATAAGCGCCGTTTCGGCGCGCCGAATATTCAGGTGATCCATGGGCTTGCCCCGGAGGCGCTGGAAGATCTGCCGGCGCCGACGCATGTGTTTGTCGGCGGTTCCGCCGGTAATCTGAAAGAAATTCTTCAGGTTATTCTGAAGAAAAATCCGTCCGTCCGCCTGGTGATCAACACCGTGACGCTCGAGACGATTGGCGAGGTGACGGACTGCCTGAAAGAGCTGCCTCTGATTGAGGAGGAGATTATTTCTGTCAGTGTCGCCCGCGCGAAGGCTCTTGGCAGTTATCATCTGATGATGGGACAGAATCCGATCTACATTGTCACACTGAGGGGAGGAACCGGAGAATGAAAAAGCGGATGCCGAGGATTCTTCTGGCCGCCCCGGCGAGCGGCAGCGGCAAGACGCTGATCACCTGCGGGATCCTGCAGGCGCTCGTGAACCGCGGCCTGCAGGTGGCTTCTTTCAAATGCGGGCCGGACTATATCGATCCGATGTTTCACGGGCGCGTGATCGGTACGAAGTCACGCAATCTGGACACCTTTTTTACGGATGAGAATACGACCCGTTATCTGTTTCTTAAGAATACCGAAGACTGTGAGATTGCGGTTGCAGAGGGCGTTATGGGCTATTACGACGGCCTTGGCGGCGTGAGCACAGAGGGAAGCACCTATGAGGTCGCCTGCGTGCTTGATCTTCCCACAGTGCTGATCGTGCCCTGCCGGGGCGCGAGCCTCTCCATCCTGGCGACGATCAAGGGCTTCCTGGAATATCAGAGGGACAGTCATATTCAGGCGGTGATCCTGAATCAGATTTCACCGATGATCTATGCACAGCTGGCACCTCTGATTGAAGAAGAGCTGGGCATTCGGGTGCTGGGTTATGTGCCGAAGCTTACCGATCTGAATTTTGAGAGCCGGCATCTGGGACTTGTGCTGCCGGGGGAGATCGAAGCGCTGAAGGAAAAGCTGAACCGGCTTGCAGAAAAACTGGAAGAAACGATTGATATAGATGAGCTGATCGCGCTGGCGAAGGAAAGCGGGGAACTTTCGGCGGACCAGCCGGAAATTCCGGCGCTTGCCGGATCGCTGCGCATTGCGGTCGCCGAGGACGATGCTTTTTGCTTCACCTACCTCGACAATCTGGAGCTTCTGCAGGAAATGGGGGCGGAACTCGTCCCCTTTTCTCCGTTGAAAGACCAGCACTTGCCGGAGCAGATTTCCGGGCTTATCTTAAGCGGCGGTTACCCGGAGCTTCACGCAAAGGAGCTGAGCGGGAACGGAAACATGCGTGCCGCGATTCGTGATGCGTTGGAGAACGGTATGCCCTGCATCGCCGAGTGCGGCGGTTTCCTCTATCTGCACCGGGAACTGGAGGGGGATGACGGAAATTTTTATCCTATGGCGGGGGTGCTTGATGCACGCTCTTATCGGACAGACCGGCTCGGACGCTTCGGTTATATCAACCTGTGTGCAGCAAGAGACGGATTACTGGGTCCTGCCGGAACCACTCTGCGCGGTCATGAATTTCATTACTGGGAGAGTGAGCGCTGCGGGGATATGTTCCACGCAAAAAAGCCGGTCGGCAGGCGGGAGTGGGACTGCGTGGTCGGGGATGAACGCCTGTACGCGGGATTTCCGCATCTCTTCCTCTGGTCCAACCCGGAAGCTGCGTACAGCTTCCTGAAAAAATGCGGAGAGTATGACTTATGCTGATTGTTGTGACAGGCGGGAGCGGCAGCGGGAAATCCGAATATGCGGAATCACTGGTTATGCGTCTTGCCGCCGGACCAAAACTCTATATAGCCACCATGTATCCTTTTGATGAGGAGAGCCATCGGCGGATCGCCAGGCATCGCCTGATGCGGAGGGACAAAGGTTTTGACACGCTGGAATGCTATACAGGTCTGAAGCATGCTGATGTCCGCGCTTATGATACGGTGCTGCTTGAATGCATGTCGAATCTGACCGCCAATGAGATGTATCAGGAAGACGGCGCCGGAGAGCGAAGTGCGGAGGAGATTCTGGCCGGGGTGGAGCAGGTGTATGGACAGTGCCGCAATCTGATTATTGTGACAAACGAGATCTTTTCTGACGGCATCGACTACGATCCGGAGACTGCCCGCTATCAGCGCTGCCTTGGAAACATCAACCGGTATCTTGCCAGGACAGCCGATCTGCTCGTTGAGGTCGTCTATTCGATTCCGTTGGTTCATAAAGGGAAAACCCTGTGGGATGAGGTGTCTGTATGAAACGGGTCTGGAACAGCTTTCTGATTTCCTTTGCGATGTATTCGCGCATCCCGGTACCACGCGCGGACTGGGAAAAAGAAAATATGAAATATATGATGTGCTTCTTCCCGGCGATCGGCGCGGTCATCGGTTTGCTTCTTTGTGCCTGGGGATATCTCGCGGCATGGCTTGGTTTCGGCGATCTGATGCGCGCGGCAGGTTGCGTGCTGCTGCCGGTAATCGTGACGGGAGGAATCCATCTGGACGGCTTTCTCGACACGATGGATGCGCTGAGTTCTCACCAGCCGCAGGAACGGAAAGTCGAGATTCTGAAGGATTCCCATGCCGGCGCGTTTGCCGTTATCATGGGTTGTGCATACTTTACACTCGCTCTTGGCGCCTGGACGGAGCTTGATATGCAGCTTTACCCTGTGCTGGGGGTGGTTTTTGTTCTGTCGCGCGCGTTAAGCGCTCTGGCGCTCTCGGTCTTTCCGAAGGCGAATAAAAAAGGTTCGCTCGCCCTTTTCTCCGATGCGGCGCAGAAAAAGGTGCTGCTTGTATCGCTTGCAGTCTGGATCATCGGCTGCGCGGGGCTGCTGGCCTGTATGGACTGGCGTTATGCGCTGATCATTCTGGCGACAGCGGCAGTGGTATTCTGGTATTACCATCACATGGCGATGAAGGAATTCGGAGGAACGACCGGGGATATCGCGGGATTTTTTCTGCAGGTCATGGAACTTGCCTGCGCCTGCACGGTTATGATTGCGCAGTTTCTTTTGCGATAAATACGAAAGGTCTGGAGGAAACAGGGAATGATACTGGTAACAGGGGGATGTTTTCAGGGAAAAAAAGATTACGCATTTGAGACTTTTCAGATTGCCCGGAAGGACGCCGCGGACGGCGCAGACTGTGCGATGGAGGCCATTTTCGAGGTGAAGCTTCTGTACCATTTCCATGAGTATATCCGGCGAATGCTGCAGACCGGACAGGAGCTTGACCTTGAAAAACTGCAGCTGGAGAATCCGGATATTGTCCTGGTGACGAACGAGCTCGGCTACGGCGTAGTACCGGTTGATCAGTTCGACCGGGAATACCGGGAAAAGACCGGGCGCGTCTGCTGCGAGATCGCAAAGCGGGCAAAGGAAGTGCACCGCGTTGTGTGCGGGATTGGGACGGTGATCAAACATGCCTGAAATTCTGCTGATCCGCCACGGAAAGACGGCGGGAAATCTGGAACACCGTTATGTGGGCTGCTGCACGGATGAACCGCTCTGTGAAGAAGGGCGGCGCGAGCTTGCAGGGAAGCAGATGCCGGCGGTGGAGCGCCTCTTCGTCAGTCCGATGAAGCGATGCACCGAGACGGCAGAATTACTCTGGCCGGAACATCCACCGCTGCAGATCGTTCCGAACCTTCGGGAGACCGATTTCGGTGATTTTGAAAATAAAAATTATGAGGAGCTCTCCGGCAATCCAGATTATCAGGCCTGGGTTGACAGCGGAGGGACGCTGCCTTTCCCGAACGGAGAGGCGACGGATTTCTTCCGGTCCCGCTGTTGCCACGCATTTGAGCAGATCGTGGAGGCACTTCCGGAAGCTGCCCGCGTGGGCATTGTCGCGCACGGCGGCACGATCATGGCGATTCTCGAGCGCTTTGGTTATCCGGAGATGAATTATTTTGACTATCAGGTGAAAAACGGCTGCGGCTATCTGCTGACGCCGGTGGAGGGAACGAAGCGATGGAATTATCGATACTTGCCGTAGTGCTCGGCTTCCTGCTCGATCTTTTACTCGGAGATCCGCATTGGATTTACCATCCGATCCGGCTGGTAGGCCATCTGATCAGTGGGCTCGAAGAAATACTGCGCGGACTTTTTCCAAAGTCGGAGAGGGGAGAGCTCATCGCAGGCGTCTTCCTGCTGATTCTGACCGCAGGAATCACGACGGCAGTGGCATGGGGACTGCTGTACCTTGCCGGGCTTCTGCATCCATACGCGCATTTCGCCCTGGAGACTTTCTTCTGCTGGCAGCTTCTGGCGACAAAATCTCTGAAGGCGGAGACCATGAAGGTCTATGATGCGCTTAAGGAAGGCGATCTTAAGAAGGCCCGCTTTGCCGTGTCCATGGTTGTCGGGCGGGACACGGAGGTGCTGGATGAGATCGGCGTCGCGAAGGCCGCGGTGGAGACCGTGGCAGAGAATACTTCGGACGGTGTCGTCGCACCGCTTCTGTTTCTGATCATCGGCGGCGCACCACTCGGCTTTTTTTACAAGGCTGTAAATACGATGGATTCAATGGTCGGCTACAAAAATGAAAAATATCTGTATTTCGGGCGCGCGGCGGCGAAGTTTGACGATGTGCTGAATTTTATTCCCGCCCGCCTTTCGGCATTGCTGATGGCGGCGGCTGCCGGACTTTGCGGGATGGACGGGCGCAATGCGTGGCGCATCTGCAAAAGAGACCGGCGTAATCATGCGAGCCCCAACTCCGCCCATACCGAGGCGGCGACCGCCGGGGCGCTGCATATCCAGCTTGCGGGCAACGCGTATTATTTTGGTAAACTGTATGAGAAACCGACGATCGGAGATCCCGACCGTCCGGTCGAGTATGAGGATATCCGCCGTGCGAACCGGCTCATGTATGCGACGGCGATTCTGGCACTTGTTGTATTTGGAATCATAAAAGGAGTAATTTTATGGCTGCTTTGAAAAAGGGATGCCTGCAGATCTACTGCGGGGATGGAAAGGGAAAGACGACCGCTTCGGTCGGTCTTGCGGTGCGTGCCGCCGGCACCGGGCTGAAGGTGCTGTTCTGCCAGGTTATGAAGGACGGAAGTTCCGGAGAGGTAAAGATGCTGCAGCAGCTCGGCGTCACTTACCGCTGCTGTACGGAACACTTTGGATTCTACTGGAATATGAATGAAGAGCAGAAGCGGGCGGCGGCGAAGGCCTATACCGCAATCTTTCTGGAAGCTGCACAAAAGGCGAGGGATGAGGAATACGATCTTCTGATCGTAGATGAGTTTATGAGTGCCTACAATCACGGGCTGATCGACCAGAAAGAAGCGCTTCACTTTCTTATGAACCGTCCGGAACATCTGGAGATCGTTCTGACCGGCCGCGATCCGGGGGAAGAGCTCGTGGAGCTCGCCGATTATGTAACTGAGATGCGCAAGGTGAAACATCCTTTTGAGAAGGGGATCCCTGCGCGCAGAGGAATCGAGATGTAACGACCCCTTAGTCCTGGTCCAGTTCATTTTCACAGAAGCGGGCAAGCAGTTTCGGATACTTCAGCTGATAAAGCCACAGGAGCCGAAGCGAGCCATACAGATAATCACGGCTGTATTTATCTTCCGTGGGATACTGCAGGCTGTCCATGATTTTCTTCAGGCGATAGAGCAGCGTGTTCTTGTGAAGATGCATCTCCTGTGCGGTTCTGGAAGGAGAACAGTCGTTTTTCAGGTAAATATACAGCGTATTGCTCCTCTCATCATTCCCGTCCCGGTAACTCTCTCTGACCAGGCTGACGGCGTCCGGAGAGCAGGCGCAGAGCTGACTGCAGTCATTTCCGGAAGCGGTCTCATACAGATAGTCCGCAGCATAGTCATAGAATTCAAAGACACTCCCTTCCCGTGCCGGGTTCGAATTCTGAAAACAAATGCCGTACTGGATGGCTGCCGCCGCCTGATGATAGTAATGCTGGACCCAGGTGAGTCCTTCGAAAGGAAGGCTTACGCCGAGGTATTTATCACAGTTGGCAACCATATTTTCAATAATCCGGCGAATATTCTCATAATCATCCCGGGTCTTGTTGACGATGGCTATCACATGGCCTTCCAGCAGGGTCAGCTCCGTGTTTGGCAGCTGTGCGGCCAATTGCTGTACGCACATGCGCATCACGCAGCGGTCGCCCTGAAAATCGATGACCATCACTACATAGGTATCGCTCTGGGACCACTGCTTGTAGGCCATGCGGGTCTCGAACACACGTTTTTCCGTGTGATGGCCCTTCAGCATCTCCAGAAATACGTTGTAGCTCTCAGCGTTTGTATCCTTCATATAATACAGGCTCAGATAAGGCGCAATCGTCCTTGCAAGATGACTGAGCAGCTGCATGTCGCCCTCGTTCAGAGGCCGGTCTTTTTCCAATACGTTAATCCGTCCGTAACGCACGTTGTCATGAATGACGGCAGCGCTGATGCAGCTGCTCATCTTTTTCTTGTCCGGAAAATGAAAGCGCTGGGCGTCGATTTTGCCCCGGTGCTTCCGCCATTCGCCATCCTGGGTAATACTCTTGATGGCGCGGTAAGAGCTGTAACCGTTTTCCTTTATGTAGGCCCACTCTTCGTCAGGAGCATCCATGTCGGGAATCTCCGTCATGGCAAGAACCTTGAAATCTTCATTGAAAAGGATGATCGGGCTGTGAAACGCGTGCCAGGAGTCGTTGACAATCGCCTGAAAGTCATTGTGTGCAGCAGAGCGGAGAATATCTGCATTCCAGGCGTCATAGGTGTCAAAAATAGACTGTATGATCTCAAACGCATATTCGATCTCGATGTCGCGGATCAGAATCTTTCCTCCATCCCCCGTGCAGAGAACGTCATTTCCGGTGGGCATGACATGGACGCACTCTGTCGCATAGGCTCTGCGCGCACTGCGCAGCACGATCGGTGCGTCCTTCTGAATATCCGTTTCTATATCAAAATTTGCCAGCTGATTGGCAATCATCCACATACTGAGCTGCATTTTGTGTCTCCCGGCCTGCCTGAGTCTGATATTTCTCTTTTGTTGTACAGTTTAACATAGATTTTATGG
>JAJPXQ010000156.1 GCA_021205385.1 Lachnospiraceae bacterium
GATGTATACAACGTAGTATATTTTGAAAAATATATTAAGGATGTGAGGGAAATAATGAAAGCAATTTATATTGACGAGCCGGGAAAGGTTACTATCAGGGATATTGAGATGCCGGTTCGTAAAAAAGGAGAGGCATTACTGAAAGTTTTGTATGGAGGAATCTGCGGAAGTGATCTTGGTTCTTACAGAGGAACTTTTGCATACTTCAGCTATCCGCGTATACCTGGGCATGAATTTGCGGCTGAGATTGTCGAGATTGATGAAAATGATCAGGGCTTGAAGCCAGGAATGGTCGTGACATGCAATCCATATTTTAACTGCGGTCACTGCTATAGCTGTAAGAGAGGTCTTGTTAATGCCTGCATGGATAATCAGACAATGGGTTGTCAGCGTGACGGCGCTTTCTGCGAGTACATAACAATGCCATTGGAGAGAATTTACGATGGAAAAGGACTGCCACCCAAAGTACTGGCGGCGATTGAGCCATTCTGTATCAGTTATCATGGCGTGCAGCGCGCAGGCATTCATCCGGGAGACAAAGTTCTGGTGATTGGGGGCGGAACGATCGGCGTGCTGGCTGCTAACGCAGCGAAAGCACTGGGCGGTGAAGTATATCTGTGCGATATCCCTCAGGCAAAAGAGAAACTGGAACGGAGTCAGAAAACTTTTGGTTTTGCCGGTACAATCTTAAATGAGGGAGCGGAATCTCTGGAAAAAGCTGTCAGGGAAATTACCGGGGCCCAGGATATAAACGGAACAGTCTACGGATATGGATTTGATGTTTGTATCGAGGCAGTCGGTTTGCCGGCCACTTTCCAGGCCTGCATAGATTGTGCGGCTTTCGGAGGAAAAGTTGTACTGATTGGTGTTGGAAAGAAGAACCTGGATTTTAACTTTACGTTGATTCAGAAAAAAGAGCTGAATGTATTTGGAAGCCGGAATTCGAAAAAGGAAGATTTTCTTGAGCTGATAGATTTGGTAAAAGAGGGACGGGTCGACCTGGAAAAAATCGTGACGAATGTTTATGCTTTTAAGGATGCTGCACAGGCGTTTGAGGATTTTAGTACCCGGGGCGGCGGCATGCTGAAAGTGGGAATTGATTTCACAGGAATCTGATTATGAAGTATACTGTCTGCAGAAGAGGCAGTAGAAATAAAAAATTTCAAGGAGGAAGAAAATGAAAAAAAGGTTTTTGGCAATGATGATTGCCGCAATGATGGCTGTATCTTTGATGGCGTGTGGAGGAAGTTCCGGAAGTACTACGTCAACGACGGATTCATCTTCGGAATCGGAAGAGGAATCAACCGAGGAGGCAAGTACAGCACAGGAGTCATCAGGAGAAACGGTTGTTCTTCAAATCGGTTTTGAAAATTCCAGTTCTGAACCAATTGGCCAGGCTCTCCAGAAGTGGAAGGAGCTGGTTGACGAACAGGGAGATGGGAGCCTTGTGCTGGAACTGTATCCCGACAGTCAGCTTGGCAGCAAATCGGAACTGCTGGATGGCATGTTGCTGGGAGAAACTTATGTTACTTTGTGCGATGGCTCATTCTATGCAGAATATGGGGTGCCGGATTTCAGCGTTATGTATGCGCCGTTCCTTTTTGACGATTGGGATCAGGTATGGACGCTGGTTGAAAGTGACTGGTATGCAGATATGTGTTCTCAGCTGGCAGATAATGGCCTGACGATTGTTTCCTCTAACTGGGCGTATGGTGCGAGACATACTCTTACCACCACGCCGGTTAATACAGTGGACGATCTGGAAGGGCTTAAAATTCGTGTACCGAGCAACACAATTCAGTCTTTAAGCTTTGATGTTCTGGGGGCTGCATCTGTCGGAATGGATCTGGGCGATGTCTACACAGCGCTTCAGCAGGGAACTATCGATGGTGCGGAGAATCCGATCGCAACGCTGTATGGAAGAAATCTGCATGAGGTTGCAAAGTATCTCATTTTGGATGGACACGTGCTGAATTCTACGACCTGGGTTATGAGTACAGACGTATTTAACAGCCTGACAGAGGAACAGCAGGAGCTGCTCATTTCTACTGGTGAGGAAGCCGGACTTTATAACAACACTTTACTTGAGGAATCGGAAGATGAGTACCTACAGCTTATGATCGATGAAGGCGTAACGGTTGTGGAGCCCAGCGAGGAAGTGCTGGAAGGATTTAAGGAGAAGGCAGAGGCAATTTGGGATTATGCAGATGAATTTGGATGGTCAGATGGCCTGTACGAGACAGTGAAAGAAGCTATGGGAGCTGAATAAGCAAAGCAGAGGCAGCGGCGGTCTGCATATCAGCAAATCGCCGCTGCTTATCAGATGAAAGGAATTCCTCTATGAAAAAAAACAGTAAGTGGAAAACCATAATCGGAAATCTGGATTTCATGGTTTCCTGTGCAGCGTTATCTGTATTGATTGTGTTGACTTTCGCAGGGGTTATCATGCGGTATGTGGTCGGAAAGCCTTTTACCTGGCTTGAAGAGGTACAGATGTTCTGCATGGTCTGGATTGTATTTGGAGCAGGAGGAGCTGCATTTCGAACGGGAAGCCATGTGGCGATTGAGATTGTGGTAGATATGTTTCCGGAAAGAATTCAGAAGTTTCTTGGATATATAGTAGATGCGATTGTCCTGCTGACGATTGGCTTTCTGTTCTATTCCAGTGTAGGCTACATCCAGTTGTTTATGAGTACAGGAAGATCATCTAGTATACTGAAGATTCCTATGACGGTACAATATGGTATCGCGCCGATATCTTATGTGCTGATGATTGTGAGTTATTTATATTCGAAATATATAAACAAGAATGAGAAGGGAGAAGAAGCATTATGACAAGTTCTACTATCATTATAGTCTGCGCAGTAGCAATGCTCGTGCTTCTGTTCCTGAAGGTTCCGGTTTATATTGCGGTGTTGAGTGCATCTGCCATTTATTTCATCCTGACGCCCGGTGCGAATCCGGTAATTTATGCGCAGCAGGCGATATCCGGAGTGGAGAGTATTTCACTTCTGGCAATTCCATTTTTTGTTTGTGCAGGCATTGTTATGAACTGTACAGGCGTAACAGCGCGCATTATGGATTTTTGCGCGGTTTTGACCGGACGTATGAGCGGGGGTCTGGCTCAGGTGAATATCCTTTTGTCTACCCTTATGGGAGGCCTGTCTGGCTCCAATATAGCGGATGCAGCGATGGAATCCAAGATGCTTGTCCCGGAGATGGAAAAGGCGGGCATGTCAAAATCTTTTTCTACAGTGGTCACTGCTTTTTCTTCAGTAATCACACCACTGATACCGCCGGGAATCGCCATGATCCTGTATGGTTGTATTGCAAATGTGTCAATTGGAAAGCTCTTTGTCTCCGGCCTCGGAGTTGGCGCACTTATGTGCATAAGCATGATGGTTCTTACAGCGTTTATTTCTAAAAAACGTGGCTATGCTCCACTTCGAACAGAGAAGATCAGGCCGAAGGAATTTACGGCGGCAGCAAAACCGGCGCTGCTTCCCCTTTGCCTTCCGATCATCATCATAGGCGGAATCAGGCTGGGAATTTTTACGGCGACAGAAGCCGGTGCGGTGGCGATTATTTATGCGTTACTTCTTGGACTGCTTTATAAGGAATTGAAGTGGAAAGATCTGTGCGGAGCGCTTAAAGAAACGGTTACGACAACCTCTTCGATTATGCTCATTATTGCTGCAGCGTCTGTATTTTCCTGGATATTGACAAAGGAACAGATTCCGCAACAGCTGACAAACTGGATGATGGCAACAATAAATAATAAGTATGTATTTTTGCTCGCGGTCAATATTTTTCTGTTAATTGTCGGGATGTTTATTGAAGGAAACGCGACGATGATTATACTGGTTCCGCTGCTTGCTCCGATTGCTGCTTCATATGGGATCAATGAGATTCAGTTTGCTATGGTATACATTTTCAACAATGCCATCGGTGCAATTTCGCCGCCTATGGGAACGTTGATGTTCGTGACATGCGGGATTACCGGGTGTAAGACAAAAGATTTCATCAGGGACGCTGTGCCCTACTTCGTTATGATGTTTTTGCTGCTGATTGTTATGACTTATGTGCCATTCTTTACAACGGCGCTTGTGGATCTGATTTATTAGGAGATGATGTCTGTGAAAAGATTATGTTATGACACCCTTAAGAAATCCGGTTATGACGGATACATATTAAAGAATGCTCCGGAAAAGGTGCTTCAGTTCGGGGAAGGCAATTTTCTGAGGGCGTTTGTAGATTACTGGTTTGATCTGGCGAATGAGAAGGCAGGATGGAATGGAAAGTGTGTACTGGTACAGCCTATCGCTTCCGGCCTTGCTGAGATGATCAACGAACAGGAAGGTCTGTACACGCTCTATCTGCGGGGAAGTGAGCAGGGAAAAAAGGTAGATGAACGAAGAGTGATTTCCAGCGTCAGTCGTTGCCTGAATCCTTATGAAAAAGATGGATATGATGCAATGATGCAGGTGGCAGTCAGTGATGATCTGGAGATTATCGTATCGAATACGACGGAGGCCGGTATTGCTTATGATCCTTCCTGTCAGTTTTCCGACTGCCCGCCGTCCAGCTTTCCTGCGAAGCTGACACAGGTATTGTATTGCCGTTATCAGGCAAAAAAACCAGGTATCATAATGCTTGCGTGTGAGCTGATTGATGATAACGGAAATGAGCTCCTGCGGTGTGTTAACCGATACATAGATCAGTGGAATCTGGAAGAAGGATTCAGAAAATATGTGAATGAGGAGTGTACGTTCTGCGGTTCTCTGGTGGATCGCATCGTGCCGGGACGTATTCGAAACGCCGGGGAAGTAGCGGCGTTGGAAGAAAAACATGGTTATGCAGATCCGCTGCTGGATGTTGGTGAAGTTTTTGGAGTGTGGGTCATTGAAGGAGAGGAAGGGTTAAATGACCGCCTGCCTTTTCGGAAAGCAGGATTGGAAGAGAAGGTTTTCGTAACCCCGGATATGAGTCCTTACAAGAAGAGAAAAGTTCGTATTTTAAATGGCGCACATACAGGTTTTGTGCTTGGCGCTTATCTGGCGGGCGAGAATATTGTCCGTGATTGTATGCATGACGAGATTATTCGTGGTTTTATGAATAAGATGCTCTATGAGGAAGTGATTCCCACTTTGCCGCTTGATCACGAAGATTTGATGCGTTTTGCGTCGGCGGTCGAAGATCGTTTTAATAATCCGTTTGTCGATCATGAGTTGATGAGCATTTCTCTGAATTCTACCTCCAAGTGGAAAGCCCGTAACATGCCGTCATTTCTGGAATACATAGCGCGTGAGGGAAAGCTGCCGGTTTGTCTGACAACGTCTCTTGCAGCATATATTGCGTTTTACAGCAATGATATACAGGCTCTGACAGAGGAGGGGCTTGTATGCAGACGCCCGGCAGGAAATGAATATACGGTGAAGGATGATCGTCAGATTCTGGAATTTTACTATGATCACAGGGCGGACGATGTGATGGACCTGGTGCATGCAGTGTTGTCCAATGAAAAAATGTGGGATCAGGACCTTACGAATATTGAAGGATTGGAAGTATTGGTGACGGAAATCCTGAAAACTATTCGCACGAAAGGAGCAAAGGCAGCTTACGCAAGCTGTATTCAGTGAGTATGAATATCATTCAGATTTCACATGCCGACAACGTTGCAGTGGTGCTTCATCCCGTGAGCATAGGGGAAAAAATAGAAGTCGGCGGATATATGCTTGAGGCGCTCGAGGACATCCCGCAGGGACATAAAATCGCGCTTAAACATATTAAGATGGGGCAGGATGTAATAAAATATGGTTTCCCCATAGGATGTGCACTGGCTGATGTGGACGCGGGTTCATGGGTTCACACGCACAACATGACGACAAAACTGTCAGGTGTGACAGAGTATACTTACAATCCGGAACTTCATTATCCGGAACCAGAGGAACCGGAGTCATTCCAGGGGTATCGCAGGGCAGACGGCAGATCCGCTATTCGTAATGAAATATGGATTATTCCGACGGTAGGATGCGTCAATGATGTGGCTGAAAAGCTGGCGAAAGCGAATCAGGATCTGGTCAAAGGTACGATAGACGGCCTGTATGCTTTTACTCATCCATTTGGATGCAGTCAGACCGGTGGCGATCATGCGCAGACGAGAAAGCTTCTCGCATCTCTGGTGCGTCATCCGAATGCTGCGTCTGTATTAGTCCTGGGACTTGGCTGTGAGAACCTGACGCGGGAGCAGTTTCTTGAGGAGCTGGGAGATTATGATCCGGACAGGGTGAAGTTCCTGATCTGTCAGGAAGTGGAGGATGAATTCGCAGAGGGCAGGAAACTTCTGGAGCAGTGTGCCGCTTATGCCGGGCAGTTTTATCGTGAACCGATTCCGGTCAGCGAGCTTGTGATAGGCATGAAGTGCGGAGGATCTGATGGCCTGTCCGGAATCACGGCAAATCCGACGGTAGGAAAATTCAGCGACATGATGACAGCACGCGGGGGCTCTACCGTGTTGACTGAGGTGCCTGAAATGTTTGGGGCGGAAGGTTTTCTTCTGAATCGCTGTGTAAATGAGGAAATTTTCAAAAAAGCTGTAAAAATGCTGAATGATTTTAAAAATTATTTTATCAATCATCATGAAGTGATTTATGACAATCCCAGTCCCGGAAATCGGCAGGGCGGTATCACAACATTGGAGGACAAGTCCTGCGGCTGTGTGCAGAAAGGTGGTACAGCTCCGGTTATGGACGTGCTTGATTATGGAGATCCGGTGACATCGAAAGGGCTGAACATGTTGTACGGGCCGGGTAATGATCTGGTTTCGGCAACAGCCATGACAGCGGCGGGTGCCCATATTATATTGTTCACTACTGGGAGAGGGACGCCGTTTGGGGCTCCTGCCCCAACTATTAAGATAGCTTCCAATAGTCAGCTCGCTGAACATAAGAAGGCCTGGATTGATTTTAATGCAGGGACTGTGGCAGAGGGAGAAGCTATTGATGATGCGGCAAAACGCCTTATGAAACTGGTTATAGAAGTCGCTGGCGGTAAAGAAACGTGTGCCGAAATGAACGGATTTCGAGGAATTTCCATTTTTAAGGACGGCGTTGTTTTATAACGCTGAAAACAAACGAATTGAGAGGATAGAAAAATGAATTCAAGAGAAAAATTTATTGAGACGCTGCACCATCGCGACTGTGGAAAAATTACTTTTGATCTGGGTGGAACAAAAGCTACCGGCATCAATGCTTCGCTTTTGTATAGATTGAGGAAAGCTTACGGCAGAGATGAACCAGTCAAGATCTATGACACTTTCCAGATGCTTGGACTGGTGGATGAAAAGGATGCTGAAATGTTTGGTATTGATGTACTGAGCATCTGGAGTGACATGACGGTATTCGGTTATCGCAACGATGAGTGGAAGCCGTGGACAACGCCGGACGGAACCCCCGCACTGATTGGGAAAGGCGCGTGTATCACGGAAAGTAATGATCGTCTGTATATGCATCCGCAGGGTGATCCCAATGCTGCGCCAAGCGGTTGCATGCCGTTAAAGGGCGGACATTATTTCGATTACATTACGCGTCAGGAAGAGTTTGACGAAGATGAGCTGAATGGGTTTGAGGACTATAAAGAGCAGCTGGATGTCATGACAATTGATGACCGTACGCTGGATTTTTACAGAAAGCAGGCGGAATATTACTATAATACGACGGATTGCGGAATCGTCCTGAATGCGGAATATGGAAACATGGGAGCAACGTCCATGATCAGCGGCGGGTATGTAAAGAGAACTCCTGGAATTCGTGATTTCAGTGAATTCCTTGTGGCACACAGTCTCTATCCAGAGTATATTGAAGAGATTTTTGAATCCTGGACAAAGCTTTGTATTCGAAATCTGGAGCTTCTGTATCAGGCTGTAGGCGATAAGGCGCAGGCAGTGTTTCTCTGTGGGACAGACTTTGGTACACAGCACAGTGAGATTATGTCGAAATCCATGTTTCAGGAACTTTATGTTCCTTATTTTTCAAGAACAAATGGCTGGGTGCATGAGCACACCCCGTGGAAGACAGTATATCATAGCTGCGGTTCGCTTGTGAATATCCTGGATGATATGATAGAATGCGGTATTGATTGTCTCAATCCGATTCAGATATCTTCGGATCATATGGATCCGGAAGTGCTGAAAAATAAATATGGTTCTGAACTGACTTTCTGGGGCGGAGCTGTGGATGGTCAGACGACGATGACGACGGGTACGCCCGATGATGTAGAGCGTCAGCTGAGAAAGAACATTGAAATTCTGAAGAAGGACGGTGGATTTGTGTGTTCAGTGGTACACAATCTGCAGAATAATTATGATATGGCCAATGTCCGGAGAGTTCTTGACGTGGTAAAAGAGTATCGTTAGATTTTCGGGGAATCTTTTCCGGCCGCCCGGCTGAAGAGGATTCCCTTTTCCTTGACATTAAAAATTCGTAAATATATAATAAAATCCGGAAGAAAAATACAAGGATGCGTATATGACACAACACGTAAAAAACAAATCTCTGCGCCAGACGGCATATGAGTACATCAAAAGAAAGATCCTGTCCTGCGAGTATGAGCCTGGAATGTTTTTAAATGAACAGCAGATTTGTGATGAGATGGGTGGGATCAGCCGTACGCCCGTGAGGGACGCGCTTGGCCGCCTGGAGCAGGAAGGACTGTTGAATATTATCCCGAAAAAGGGAATTATGGTTTCTGACTTAAAGCTGAATGATATTAACAGTATTTATGAAGTGCGGCTTCTGCTGGAACCATATGTCCTTCGGCGATATGGCTCGCGGCTGGATCCAGTCAAATTAAAACGTTTTGAAGAGATTATGTCAGATCCCGGGAGGGCGTCTTCTGATTCTCAATACTATTTTTTTGATCTTGATGATCAGTTCCACGGTTTTATCATGTATTCGATGAAAAATCGATATCTGAATGATGCATATTCAAATATCTATAACATGAATCAGCGCATACGGGTTCTGTCAGGTACTAATGTGCAGAACCGTATTGCCGCCACGTTTGCAGAGCATCTGGAGATTGTAGAGGCTTGTCTGGCAAAGGACTGGGAGAAAGCCGCTCTTTCCATGTCGTCTCATCTGAGAAATTCGATGACGGCTACGTTTCAGATGATCACGGAGAATGCTCAGAAATTCTGATTTTTCTAAAAATCAATTATTTATATAAGAATAGATAAGTACGATTGCCGGGTTAAAGTCTGAGTCCGGCAATCGTACTTGACCG
>JAJPXQ010000159.1 GCA_021205385.1 Lachnospiraceae bacterium
ATATTAACGTGAAGATGTTGATAAATAAAATGAGAATCTTCCTATTATTATGTAGAAGAAATCTTCTTTCTTATCGAGTCGATATTATTTTTAAGGGTAATATCGCCGGAGGCCAGTTTTTCTCTGATGCGGTTGTCTCCATTTATAATGGTAGAGTGATCGCGGTTTCCGAGAAGAACGCCAATCGCTTTATAGGAGGTATCTGTAATCTCTCTGCAGAGATACATGACGATCTGCCTGGGCATGACAATCTCGGAATTTCTCTTTCCTCCCATAATGTCGTCAGAAGAGATACCATAATAATCGGCAACGGTATTCAGGATCACCTGCGGTGTGATCTCCTGGCTACTGTTTGGAGAAATAATGTCTGCAAGCACTTCCTCCGCCATCGCCAGATTGATCTCGCGTTTTTCAAGGTGAGAAAAAGCAACCAGTTTATTAAGGGCGCCTTCCAGTTCCCGGATATTAGATTTAATATTTGTAGCTATGTAGCGAATGACCTCATCATCAATATTATAACCGTCGATTTCTTCTTTTTTACGAAGAATGGCCATCCTGGTCTCATAATCAGGAGAGGAGATATCCGCTATCAGACCCCATTCAAAACGGGAGCGAAGTCTGGCTTCCAGTGTTTCCAGATCCTTCGGAGGACGGTCGCTGGATACAATGATCTGCTTGTTAGCTCCATGCAGTGCGTTGAAGGTATGGAAAAACTCTTCCTGGGTACTTTCCTTTCCTATAATAAACTGAATATCGTCGATGAGCAGAACGTCTATATTGCGGTACTTATCCCGGAACTTGTTCATGCTGGTGTTGTTTCCGTTTCGGATGGAGTCGATCAGCTCGTTGGTGAAGACTTCGGAAGTGACATAGAGCACTTTCTTGGAAGGATCTTCTTTTAAAATATAATGAGCAATCGAATGCATCAGATGGGTCTTTCCCAGTCCCACTCCTCCATAGAGAAAGAGTGGATTATACTCTTTTCCCGGAGACTCTGCGACTGCGACGGAAGCAGCGTGAGCAAAACGGTTGTTGCTGCCTATAACAAAAGTTTCAAAAGTATATTTCGGATTCAGATTTGTAAACTGTTCCGGAGTGGTCTGCGACGCTTTATTTGTCTCTTTTTTTAAAAATGATTTTTCTTTTTCTCTGGAAGCTTCTTCTTCTGTGATAATATGGATCTCATATTCTTCACCGACAGTTTCTGCTACTGCAACGTAGATAAAATCTTTGTATTTTTTTTCTACATAGCTTGCAGCCTGTTCGAAAGGAGCTGTTATCGTGAGTGTATGATCCTCCAGACTGAATAATCTGAGCGGCAACAGCCAGGTATTAAAAGCTACGTTTGACATCTCATTATCCTGCCGTACAGTGTCCAGGATCTTCTCCCATTTTTCAGTTAACAGTTCCAGGCGTGCGTCCATTTTCCTTTATCTCCCGGGGTTTTTCTAACTTTAAGAAAGTCGTGTAATTGGCTATTCTCTCAAAATAAATAATACAACAAATGAAAGGATATAGCAATCATTTTTATTTATACACAGTCCTGTTCACAAATTAATCCACAAGTTATCCACAAATATGTGGAAAACTTTTTGCTTGACTTCTATAGCCTGTCTCATTATAATCGAAGTAGTGTTTTTTGACATGTGGAAGTATGAAACAGGTAAGGAGGTGCCCTTTATGAAGATGACATTTCAGCCGAAGAAACGTTCCAGAAAGAAGGTTCACGGTTTTAGAGCTAGAATGCAGACGGCAGGCGGAAGAAAAGTTCTGGCAGCCAGAAGATTAAAAGGAAGAAAGAAATTATCAGCGTAGGCCGCATATATGTGGCCTTTTCTTCACGCCTTTTATGAGGAGAATCCATGGATTTTTCAGAATCGCTGAAGCGCAGCCAGGACTTTCAGAGAGTATATAAAAAAAGAAATTCTTATGCGAACAGATATCTCGTCATGTATGTGATGGAAAATGAGACCGGCTGCAACAGACTGGGAATTTCAGTCAGCAAAAAAGTAGGAAACAGTGTCGTGAGACACAGAATTACCCGGTTAATCCGGGAAAGCTACAGACTAAATGAAGCCCTGTTCAATAGTGGTTTGGATATGGTAGTCATCGCAAGGCAGAGTGCGAAAGACAGAAGTTATAAGGAAATTGAGAGCGCATTGCTGCATTTGGGAAAGCTTCATAATATTTTAAAATAATGAAGAAATTATTAATTTGGCTTATTAAATTTTACAGAAAATACTTATCACCGTTAAAAAGCACAAAATGTCCATATATGCCGAGCTGTTCCCAGTACGGACTGGAGGCTGTCGAAAAATACGGAGCCCTGAAAGGGGGACTGTTGGCATTATGGAGAATCATGAGATGTAATCCCTTTTCAAAGGGAGGATATGACCCCGTTCCATAAGGCATAAGGAGGTTTGTTTTGACAGGTATTTTACTGACTCAGAGTACCACTTTTATTCTTGGAGATATATCCAGAATTCTTGGATGGATCATGAACCTGCTGTTCAATTTTATGAGCAGTGTTTTTGGCGTTGAGAATATTGGATTGTCTATCATTTTATTTACGATAGTAGTTTATACTTTGCTGCTTCCTCTTACTTACAGGCAGCAGAAGTTTTCGAAGTTTTCTGCAAAGATGAACCCTGAACTTCAGGAAATTCAGAAAAAGTACAAGAATAAAAAAGATAATGATTCCATGATGGCGATGAATGAGGAGACAAAGATGGTATACGCAAAGTATGGCGTCTCTCCTACAGGAAGCTGTCTGCAGCTCTTAATTCAGCTTCCGATCCTTCTGTCTCTCTATCGGGTTATTATGAATGTACCTGCTTATGTAAGCGGTGTAAAAGAAGTATTTGTAGAACTTGCGGAGCAGATACTTGCCACGCCGGGCGGTCCTGAATTTATGGAAGAGCTGAAGACGGCAGGAAATATGACCTATGTTGGAACGGATTATACGCTGTCAAATACGATCATAGATGTACTGTATCGTCTTCAGGAGACTGGTAATGCAACCTGGCAGATGCTGATCGATCAGTTTCCGGATTTAACGGATCTTATCAATACGACGCATGTGTCCATCAACCATATGAATAATTTTGGCATTAATATTGCCAATACTCCCTGGAATATCATCAGATCCGGCTGGTCTACAGGCGCTTATCTGATGGTATTCGGAGCGATTCTGGTTCCGGTGCTCGCCGCACTTACGCAGTGGCTGAATGTAAAGCTGATGCCGCAGACATCTGCAGGCGCAGATGACAGCATGAATGCCACGATGAAGTCCATGAATCTGATGATGCCGCTGATGTCCGCCTGGTTTTGTCTGATGCTTCCTGCAGGTATGGGTCTCTACTGGATTGTCGGTGCTGTCGTGAGAGGTATTCAGCAGTTTGCAATTAACAAATACATAGATCGTCAGGATATAGACGCTATTATTCAGAAGAATATGGAAAAGAATAAGGAACTTGCAAAAAAGAAAGGCAATTATTCTCCAAACGCTTCCAATATTGCAAAAACGAATGTGCGTACTGTAGATTCCGCAAAGAAAAAGAATACTATGACGGAGGAAGAAAAGGCAGCTGCACAGAAAGCTTCTACAGAATATTACAAGAATGCGGACAAGCCGGGCAGTCTGGCTTCCAAAGCGGCGATGGTAGCAAAGTATAATGAGAAGAATAAGAAGAATTAGGAGACGGGCTAAGATGGATTACAAAGAATTTAAAGGAAAGACAGTGGAAGAAGCGATCACAGAAGCCGCTATTCAGCTTGAGACATCTTCAGATAAGATGGAATATGAAGTCATAGATAGAGGAAGTGCAGGCTTTCTTGGGATAGGGAGCAAGCCGGCCATCATCCGTGCACGCCGTGTAATGACTCTTTCCGAGAAGGCAGAGGAATTCCTTAAGAATGTTTTTGAAGCAATGCAGATGGAAGTGACCATCACGGTTGTAGAAGATGAAGAAGAAAAGAGTCTGAGTATCGATCTGGCAGGCGAGGATATGGGCGTTCTGATCGGAAAAAGAGGGCAGACACTTGATTCACTCCAGTATCTTGTAAGCCTTGTAGTAAACCGGGATGAGAATGAATATATTCGCGTAAAGGTTGATACAGAAAATTATCGTCAGAGAAGAAAAGATACGCTTGAAAATCTTGCAAAAAACATTGCACTCAAGGTTCGCAGAACCGGAAGAGCGGTTGTACTTGAGCCAATGAATCCTTATGAAAGACGTATTATTCATTCTGCTTTGCAGGCTGACAAGTATGTGGAGACTCACAGCGAAGGAGAAGAACCTTACCGGAAAGTGATTGTTTCCCTGAAGGAAGGGGTACAGCCCAGAGATAACAATCGTTATCGCCGTTATGGAAATCGACGTGATGGCGGTAATAATAACAGAAACAGAAATAAGAGGGGTGGAGGACGCGATTAAGCGTCCTCTTTTTTTAGAATGATGTATAAAAGTGATACGATCGCGGCAATCGCGACGCCAATGACAGGTTCCGGCATCGGGGTGATCAGGATCAGCGGAGAGGAAGCTTTTGCCGTAGCGGAGCGCGTGTTTGAGCCCCGGAAAAAGGGAAAGATTCTGTCTGCACAGTCCACTTATACGATACATTATGGAAATATTGTAGATGATGGAAATATTCTGGATGAAGTAATTGTCCTTATTATGAGAGCGCCCCACAGCTATACTGCGGAAGATACGGTAGAGATTGACTGCCATGGTGGCCCTTTTGTGATGAAAAAAATTCTGGAGCTGGTTATTCGAAAGGGAGCCAGAATTGCCGATCCGGGAGAATTTACAAAGCGTGCTTTTTTAAATGGAAGGATTGATCTTACTCAGGCTGAAGCTGTTATGGATGTCATTCAGGCAAAGAATCAATACGCATTGCAGAGCTCTGTCAGTCAATTGAAAGGTTCGCTGGTCAGTAAAATAAAAAAACTGAGAGAAGAGATTCTCTATGAGATGGCCTTTATTGAATCGGCGCTGGATGATCCGGAACATTATAGTCTGGATGGATATGCGCAGATTCTGAGAGAAAAGCTTCTTCACTTCATAGAGAAAGCAGACAGGCTTTTGATTTCCTCGGAGGAGGGAAAGATTTTAAGAGAAGGTATCCGCACGGCAATTATCGGAAAACCGAATGCCGGAAAGTCTTCTCTTATGAATGCGCTTCTGGGGAATCAGCGCGCTATTGTGACGGAGATGGCGGGAACGACGCGGGATATTCTGGAGGAACAGATCCAATTGCGGGGATTGAGTCTCCAGATTCTGGACACTGCCGGAATCCGGGAAACAGATGATCCGGTAGAGAGTATTGGAGTTGAGCGCGCAAGACAGGCTGCCAGGGAAGCGGATCTGGTGTTGTATGTGGTTGACAGTTCTGATATTCTGGATGAAAATGACAGAGAGATTATATCGTCACTGACCGATAAAAATGTTATTATCTTATTAAACAAAAATGATCTCTCAACGATAACGACGATGGAGATGGTGACAGAGCAGCTTAAGAAGCCGGCGCTTTATATATCAGCCAGAAACGGAGAGGGTCTGGAGGAACTTTCAGATCTGATTGAGTCGATGTTTCTGTCCGGAGAGGTATCTTTTAATGATCAGGTGTACCTGACAAATATCCGGCATCAGGCAGCGATGCAAAATGCGAAGGAGAGTCTGCAGATGGTACTGAAAAGTATAGACGCCGGATTGCCGGAAGATTTTTATTCTATCGATCTTATGGATGCTTATGAATCACTGGGAGAGATTATCGGAGAATCGGTTGGCGAGGATCTGGTTGACGAGATCTTCAGTAAATTCTGTATGGGAAAGTAGGAGATTGTATGCCGTATTTGGAAGAATGGGTAGATGCGGTGGTTGTTGGAGCCGGGCATGCGGGCTGCGAGGCGGCATTGGCCTGTGCCAGGCTTGGGCTTGAGACGGTCATCTTTACGGTCAGTGTAGACAGCATAGCTCTGATGCCCTGTAATCCGAGCGTGGGAGGAAGTTCCAAAGGACATCTGGTAAGAGAAGTCGACGCGCTCGGCGGGGAGATGGGAAAGGTAATTGACCGGACATTTATTCAATCGCGTATGCTGAATGTTTCAAAAGGACCAGCTGTACATTCTCTTCGTGCACAGGCAGATAAGGCAGAATATAGCCGTGAGATGAGAAAGGTGCTGGAGACAACGGAGCATCTGCAGATCGTACAGGCCGAAGTTGTAGAAATATTGACGGAGGAAGGACACGTGACAGGGGTAAAACTTTACTCCGGAGCTGTTTACCATGCCAGGGCTGTAATTCTCTGTACGGGAACTTATCTGAAGGCGCGTTGTATTTATGGCGATGTGAGTATGCATACAGGTCCGAACGGTCTGCAGGCGGCGAATTATCTGACGGATTCCCTGAAAAAACTCGGAATCCGGATGTATCGTTTTAAAACGGGGACGCCTGCCAGGATGGATGGACGTTCGATTGATTACAGCAGGATGGAGGAGCAGAAGGGTGATGAAAGGGTTGTACCATTTTCCTTCACGACAGATCCGGAATCTGTGCAGATCGAACAGGCTTCCTGCTGGCTGACTTACACAAATGAAAAAACACATGAAATTATCCGAAATAATCTCGATCGTTCTCCGCTTTTCTCAGGGGCAATCGACGGTACCGGTCCGCGTTACTGTCCTTCTATAGAAGATAAGGTGGTACGCTTTGCGGAGCGCGACCGGCATCAGGTGTTTATCGAGCCGGAGGGTCTGCACACCAACGAGATGTATGTAGGCGGAATGTCGAGTTCACTTCCTGAAGATGTACAGCATGCCATGTATCATACCGTACCCGGACTCGAACATGCAAAGATTGTAAAAAATGCTTATGCGATTGAGTATGACTGTATAGATGCGCAGCAGCTTTATCCGACTCTGGAATTTAAGAAAATTAAAGGACTTTTCAGCGCAGGTCAGTTCAATGGAAGTTCCGGATATGAGGAAGCTGCCGGGCAGGGAATTGTTGCGGGTATCAATGCCGCGATGGAACTGCTTGGAAGAGAACAGATCATTATTGATCGTTCACAGGGATATATCGGTGTGCTGATCGATGATCTGGTGACCAAAGAAAGTAAAGAGCCATATCGAATGATGACATCGCGCTCGGAATACAGACTGCTTCTTCGTCAGGACAATGCCGATCAGCGTCTGACGCCGATCGGATATCAGGTTGGATTGATCGATGAAGAAAGATACCGGAAGTTTCTGTTGAAAACAGAGCAGATACGGAGTGAGAGAGAGCGTCTGGAACAGACGATGCTTGGAGCTTCCGCAAAAGTCTGTGCGTTTCTGGAAAAGCATGACAGTGCCGCACTGAAGACAGCCGCTTCCCTTGCGGAAATCTTAAGACGTCCGGAGATTACATATGATTATCTTCAGGAAATAGACGATGCTTACCCACACCTTCCGGCAGAGGTGACGGAGCAGGTGGAGATCGAAATAAAATACGAGGGATATATCAAACGTCAGCTCCGGCAGGTTGAACAGTTCAAAAAGCTTGAGGGTAAAAAGATACCTTCTGATATAAATTATAAGGAAGTAAAGAGTCTCCGGATTGAGGCCATGCAGAAACTGGAGTTATGTAGACCGGTATCCATTGGACAGGCATCAAGAATTTCCGGAGTATCCCCGGCAGATATTTCAGTACTTCTGGTTTATCTGGAACACAGAAAGCAGCATACATGAATAATGAAATTACCTATATCAGACAACAGATCAGTAAACTTGGAATAGAGATTGATGAAAGACAGGCAGAACAGTTCTATCAATATTACAGTCTTCTGACCGAGTGGAATCAATTTATGAATCTGACGGCAATTACAGATTTTCAGGAGGTTGTGGAGAAGCATTTTGTTGACAGCCTCTCGATTGTCTTTGTTCAGGATATACAGCGTACAGAGACAATGATCGATGTGGGAACAGGAGGGGGCTTTCCGGGTATTCCGCTGAAAATTGCGTTTTCGCATCTGAAAGTGACGCTCCTCGATTCTTTACAGAAAAGAATCACCTTTCTGGATCATGTAATCGGAGAGTTGGGTCTTACAGATATGAAGACGATTCACGGGAGAGCGGAAGATTTTGCGAAACCTGGACTCGAGAGAGAAAAGTATGATCTGTGTGTGTCACGCGCTGTTGCAAATTTATCAACACTGTCAGAATATTGTCTTCCCTTTGTGAAGACAGGCGGAAGTTTCGTGTCTTATAAGTCAAAAGATGCAAAACAGGAGCTGCAGAACGCGAAAAATGCAATCTTTCTTCTCGGTGGTAAAACGGAAGAGTGTAAAGATTTTATTCTCCCGGAAACCGATATCAGTCGTAGTCTTGTAAAAATCAAAAAAGTAAATGGTTGCCCCAAAAAGTATCCTCGAAAATCAGGTACAGCATCCAGATCACCATTATAGTTTCCTATGTTTCACGTGAAACATTTTTAAGTTGAAGATTACTGAAGTATGGTATAGAATAGGTTTATCATCGCACAGGGGGCGTTCACATGGATAAGAAAAAAATTGGAATTGCCATCACGGTGTCTCTGACCGCTCTGACAACTGTTGTTCTGGGTATTATTGCGGCTGTCAATAAGGGTATAGAAAAGTTTGCAACATCAAAGGGATTACTTGATTCAAAAAACAAAAAGATATATCACTGGAGATTTGGTGACATCAGCTATAGCGTAAAAGGAGAAGGGCGTCCAGTCCTTCTCGTACATAATCTGGATGCGCGCAGTTCTTCTGTTGAGTGGTCAGAAATCGTTCCAACTTTATCCAGAACGAATACTGTTTATACAATCGATCTTCTCGGCTGTGGATTATCGGAACGCCCATCCATCACTTATACCAGCTATATGTATACACAGCTGATCAATGATTTTATTCATGATATTATAAAAAAACAGACCAGCGTAATTGCAACCGGCAAATCAGCTGCCTTTGTGCTGGAGGCCTGCTGTATTAATCAGGAACGATATGGTGATCTGGTTCTGATCAACCCGGATAGTATTAAGAATTTCCGAAAAGTGCCAACGAGTCGATCGAAGACGGCGGTTTTACTGTTAAAATCCAGAGTGATTGGCACACTCATCTATAATATATTGATG
>JAJPXQ010000060.1 GCA_021205385.1 Lachnospiraceae bacterium
GGAGGAAAGAAACATGTTAACAGCAAGACAGAATTTCATTGAGTGCATTACTGAGGGCGGGACGCCAGACCGCATGAGCAATCAGTTCGAGTCACTCAAGATGGCATTCAACCCGAGCTCGCTTCACAGCAAATCCCCAAAGAAGGGCGAGCTGGATGTCAAGAACGCCTGGGGTATCACTTACAGCTATCCGGAGAATGTACCGGCCGGGTTCCCGGTACATACGGCGGATAAGGTCGTGATCAAGGATATCGAGGAGTGGCAGAAATATGTGAAGGCTCCGTCCCTGGATTTCCCGGGCGAGGAGTGGGACATGTTCAAGGCGCAGTATGATGCGATCGACAGAGAGAAGGCGCTCGCAACCACTTTTGTTGCACCGGGAATTTTCGAGCAGTGCCATCATCTCGGAGAAATGTCGGAGACGCTGGTCAATCTGGCTGCCTATCCGGACGAAATGCACGATCTTATCAAATACCTCACGGAATATGAGCTGAAGCTCGCAGAGCTGATCTGCGACAAGCTCAAACCTGACGCAATGTTCCACCATGACGACTGGGGCGGACAGAAGACGACCTTTATGTCTCCGTCCATGTTTGAGGATTTCTTCGTGGAACCGTACAAGGAAGTTTACGGCTACTATCATGACCACGGTGTAAAGTATGTGATCCATCACTCAGACAGCTATGCGGCGACGCTGGTGCCTTCGATGATCGAGATGGGCATCGATGTGTGGCAGGGCTGTTTCTCGACGAACGATCTTCCAACTCTGATCAAAAAGTACGGCGGAAAGATTTCCTTCATGGGCGGTATTGAGAACTGCCTGGTGGATTATGAGGGATGGACGCGTGAGAATATCCATGATGTGGTCTATCGTACGATCGACGAGTGTGGCAGCAAGTACTTCATCCCCTGCATCGCGCAGGGCGGATCCGGATCAGTCTTCCCGGGCGTCTACAAGGTGATGGGCGAAGAAATCGACCGTTACAATATCGAGCATTTCGGCTGCAAACAGGAAGAGCTCGACGCAGCGAGACTTGTGGAAGAGATCATGTTCTGATGAGAAAAGTATAAAGCTTTTTGCAAAAGAGCCTTCCGGATTGCCAAGAGGCTCTTTTGCTTATGGGAAGGAGAAGGAAGGATGCGAACATACGCGTACATAGTGGATGGAAAAGACCAGGATTTCCGAAAAGAGCAGGTGGAGCTCGCGGAACCGCTCCCGGAAGAAATTCTGGTAGAAATCATTGCGACTGGTATCTGCCATACGGACGAGTCGGCAAGAAATGGAGTTATACCGATGAAAATGCCCATTGTGCTGGGGCATGAAGGCGCAGGGATCGTTGCAAAAGTGGGCAGCGCTGTCACAGACTTCGAGGTGGGAGACCATGTGGCCCTGAGTTTTGGCTATTGTGGAAAATGCAAACCCTGCCTTTCAGGAAAACCGTATGCCTGTGAGATGATGGGAGCCATCAACTTCGCAGGTGTGCATTGGAATGGGCTTCCAAGGATTTATCGGAAAAAAGAAGCAATAGCGTCTTTCTTTTCCCAGTCATCCTTTGCGGATTATGTGGTGGTCAATCAGAATCACGCGGTAAAAATTGATAAGGATTTTGATCTGCGGATGGCGGGTCCTCTGGGCTGCGGAATAGAGACGGGAGCGGGAATTGTACTGAACTGCTTTAAACCGGAAGCAGGGAGTTCTCTGGCGGTATTCGGCTGCGGAGCAGTCGGGATGAGCGCACTGATGGCTGCCAGGATTGCCGGCTGCGTGAATATTATAGCGGTAGGAGGAAATGAAAACAGTCTTAATCTGGCACAGGAGCTTGGGGCAACTCATGTTATTAATCGGAAAAAGTGTGAGGATATTCCGGGGAGAATCCGGGAAATTACGGGATATGGAGCAGATTTTGCAGTTGAGACCAGTGGTGTGCCTGCCATGGTACATAATGCGCTGGACAGTCTGAATTATCTTGGAAAACTGGCTCCTGCCGGTGCACTGGCAGGATTTGGCGAGTTTATGCTGGGAGGAAAGTCTCTGATTGGCGTCAGTATGGGGCATTCCAATCCGAAGATTTTTATACCACAGCTGATCGCTTATCAGAAGCAGGGCAGATTCCCGGTGGAAAAGCTGATGAAATTTTATGACTTCGATCAGATTAACGAAGCGTTTGCGGATTCGAACAGTGGAAAGGTAATTAAGGCGATCCTTGTCAGGAATGGAATTTATTAGTTTTCCTTGCGGAAGGATGAGAAATTATGGGAAATGAAAAACGAACACAGATAAATCGTTCCGGGCTGATCATTTTGGGGATTTTTTTCCTGACGTCCGGCGGCAATGCAGTCAATTCTGTTCTTCAGAAAATAATTGAAGCATTTCCGGCCGCCGGTGCGGCGACGGTTCGCATGGTATCTACACTGCCCAATCTGACCGGTATGGGGATCGGCCTGATTGCCGGCGCTACCCTTGGAAGGCGTCTAAGGTATCGAACGCTTTATCTGTTCGGTGTGATGGCCTTCGTCATCGGCGGTGTAGGACCGGCTCTGTTTCATAACAGTCTGGGCTTGATTCTCGTGTTCCGGGCAATCTTCGGTATGAGCCTGGGCGCGTTCAGCACCTGTAATGCTTATGTCCTTTCCACCCAGCCCGTCAGTATGCAGGCGAAGGTCGTCGGCTGGGGAGCTGTCTGTACGAATCTGGGAGCTGCGATTCTGCAGATGGCGAGCGGCACGCTGGCGGATATTTACTGGCCTTACGCCTTCTAGCCCTACGCCTCCGGGCTGGTGGTGATGATTTTTGTCCTGCGGCTTAAGGAACCGGCGCAGATTAATCCGGAGCTTTCAGCGAAACAGGAAGTCACGGAGACGAAAGCGGAGAAAGGGAAACTGGGGAAACGTGTATTTCTCTATGTGGGCATCAACTTTTTCGTGATGATCACCGCCGTACCGGTGATGACCGGTATGTCCACACTGGTGGCCGATAGGGGGTTGGGCGATTCCACAACTGTGGCCTTGATCCTGACAATCTGCCAGGCGGGAGGAATTCTCACGGGTCTGATTCTCGGGAAATTTGTCTCCGTACTGAGACGCTTCAGTATGCCGGTCGCACTTTTCGTCCAGGGGCTCGGGATTTTTGGCTGTCTGGCAGGACAGAACCTGGCGATGATCTGTATCGCGTCTCTGGTCAGCGGCATCGGCACGATCCTGGTGTCTTCTTTGAGCGCGACCTATTGCGGCCAGTCCACCAGCAAGGAGACGATTGCCCTGGCAACGTCGGTTTTGATGATCTCGACCCAGTGTGCCAATTTCCTGTCCAGTTACTATATTGTACTGGCACAGTCTTTATTCGGCAGTATGTTCCGGACTGATGTGGAATGTGCGTACTTCCTGAGCAGCGTGCTCTATGTGATCGTGATCATTCTTACACTGGTGTTTAATGTCAATCCGAAACCGGTCGATCAGAACCAGTTTGCGTAAAATTATTGAATAATTTTCGTCCCTCCTTCAGATAATAAGACAGTAATCATCGGAAGGAGGGATTTTTTATGACCAGATTGGACTGTTCTGTGGTAAACTGCACCTACAACAGTGAGAATTCCTGCTGCAAGGACAATATTCATGTCGGCGGCCGGAATGCAAAGGTGACCGATGAGACCTGCTGTGAGAGCTTTCGTGAGCGGAAATACGACGGAACGCGCAATGCGGACGATATTCCGACCAAGCCCACCGAGGTGTCCTGCGACGCGACGACCTGCTGTTACAATGACGCCTGTAAATGTCATGCAGATCAGATACAGGTGGCAGGCTCGAATGCCTGCGAGTGCCGGCAGACGGAGTGCGCAACTTTCAAATGCGAGTGCTGAGACGGCTCATGAGACAAAAAGAAAACCTGTCCCTTTTGCGGGGCAGGTTTTCTGACTACTGGATTATTTACAGATTTTTCTCCTGTTCTGCCTGTACATCCGGGAAAGCGGAGAGCATGGGCTTCACGTCCTTGCCCTTCAGCACACGGTCCACATAGTTCTTCGTGATTGCGTATACCTGAGGCGACAGCACCAGGACGCCGATCAGGTTGGGGATCATCATCATGCCGTTGAAGGTGTCGGCCAGATCCCAGGCCAGGTTGTCGCTCATGACTGCGCCGCCGAAGATTGCGACGACGAAGATCACACGATAGATGATCGTATATTTCTCACCGAAAAGGAATTCACAGGCCTTCGTGCCGTAATGGCTCCAGCCGAGCACGGTCGAGAAGGCAAACAGCATGATCGCGATGGCCACGAAGGCTGCGCCGATCTGTCCGAAGTGCATGGAGAAGACCGTGGCCACAATGTTCGCCTTTGTCAGGGCGACTCCGCCGTATTCGGCTACTGTTTCGCCGGTCGAGAGGTCAACCAGGCCGGAAGAGAGCACGTTGAAGGCGGTCAGTGTGCAGACGATGATGGTGTCCGCGAAGACCTCGAAGATACCCCACATACCCTGACGAACCGGTTCGCTGACGTTGGAGTTCGAGTGGACCATGACGGAGGAGCCGAGACCGGCTTCATTTGAGAAGACGCCGCGCTTCATGCCCTGCTCAATCGCAAGCTTGATGCCATAGCCGACGATACCGCCGCCCGCTGCTTTCGCCGCGAAAGCGCCCGCGAAGATCGCGCCGAAGACCGCACCGATCTGCGAGAAGTTTGTGATCAGAATGACAATGCTGCCGACGATATAGAGAATGACCATGAAGGGAACGATCTTCTCCGTGACGGAGGCGATGCGCTTCAGACCGCCGACGATGACGAGTCCCGCCACGATCAGCACGACGATACCGGTGATCCAGGTCGGCACGCCGAATACAGATTCCATGTTGCCGGAGATGGAGTTCACCTGCGTCATATTGCCGATGCCGAAGGATGCCAGGAAGCAGAAAATCGAGAACAGTACGGCCAGTACCATGCCGATGCCCTTACATCCCTTCTTTGCGCCGAGGCCGTCGCGCAGGTAATACATCGCGCCTCCGGACCACTCGCCGGCGTGATTCTTTCTGCGGTAATAGATGCCGAGTACATTCTCTGAATAGTTTGTCATCATACCGAAAAATGCAATCAGCCACATCCAGAACACGGCTCCGGGGCCGCCGACGATGATCGCACCCGCGACGCCGACGATATTACCGGTGCCGACAGTCGCCGCCAGAGCGGTGCAGAGCGACTGGAACTGAGAGATAGACTTGTCTTTGGTGTGTCCGACCACATCCTTGTCGCTGAAAATGGCGCCGATCGTCATCTTCATCCAGTGGCCGATGTGGCTGAGCTGAAAGACCTTTGTAAGGCAGGTCATCAGCACACCCACGAAGGCCAGCAGAATCAGGGCGGGCCAGCCCCAGACAATATTGTTGACAAAGTTGTTTACATTTGTGACGACTTCTAACATAACGTTTCCTCCTCATGTTTGATGTATTCCGCTCCGGCAAAAAAAATGCAGGCAGAGGCAACTGCCTCACCTGCGAAGCTGTAAAAATTTCATTATTTTTTTACCTGAACAAAAATCTTTGCTTATTTTAGCACAGAAAATCAGTGTTGTAAAGAAATTTTTTGAATTAGCAGATACTGACCGTTGTCTGCGAGAACCTCATAGTTCTCAAGTTCCGGATAATCTGCAAGGAAAGGAACGGAGAGAATCAGCAGCGCGTCATCCTCAGAAGCAAGAAACGCCTCCGCACCGTCGTCCGCGCAGTCGAGATCCCCCTCCAGCAGGGCGAGCAGGCGCATGTTCTGTTCCCATTCGGTCGTGTTGGCGTAGAGGAAGGGATCGTAGGCATCGAGATAGACCGTCGATCCGGCGAGCGCGCTGTCCCGGTCAAACTGTTCGATGACGAAGGTCTGCAGATCATTGGAGCGTGCACCGCGCACATTGTCCGTGTAATTCTCCCAGACAAAACAGATGCTCCCGGCTCCGGAGAGCAGTGCAGCAGCAAGCAGCAGGCCATATGGCGCCTTTGCAGAAGTAAAGAAGTGCGCCAGAAAGATTGCCGCAAGTATGCAAAGCGGGACAATGCAGGGGTAGACGTACCACATGAGTTTCGTCGATACGAGAGAAAAACTGCAGAGAGGTACGAAAAGCCAGAGCAGCAGACCGATCAGATCCTGACCGGCAGGCGGTGTGTCCTTCTTTCGCAGAAAGCGCACCCACAGGCAGAAGAGTCCGATCAGTACGATTACGCTTAAGAATCCGTAAATATGATCGAAATTCCAGAAAATGGATGTCAGGTAGTAGGTGAAGGACGCGCCGTGCCCTTCGATGCCCCCCGATGCCGTCCGGCCGAGCAGGTCGGTTTCGACCATCTGCCGGAAGAACGCAAATCCGTCATAGCGAAAGCGAAGCGTCGCCCAGACCAGAATCGGGAGCAGTGCGCAGGCAAGAAAAAGCAGCATGCGCTTCCAGGGAATTCTCTTCAGCTCACCGCTCAGCAGGAGAAAGAGTCCGCCGATCGCGGCGATCATGAGCGCGTGGAAGCTTTTGCTTAGAAAAGCGAGGGAAAAACAAAGGCCACAGACGTAGATCCAGCGCTGATTTTCCCGGATTTTCAGCATTGCAAGCATCGCGAGCGTAAACAGCAGAAGGTAGAGACTGTCCGCATCCCCGGATCGCACCAGATGCGCCTTGAACGGAAAATAATTGGCGCAGAGGAAAATCATGGTCAGAAGCGAAGTCAGCTTTCCGTAACGCCGGGTAAAAAGTCCGGAGACGGCGGTTGTGATAAGATAGAAGAGTGCGGAAAAAAAACGCAGTCCCACGGCATTGTAGCCGAACAGTACGAACCCCGCCGCGACAGTCAGAAACGAGAGCGGAGGCTTGACATTCCAGTAATCGGCCTCCCCACACCAGGTATTCACAAGAAAGTTCCCATTTTGCAGCATCTCGTAGGCGGAGACGCCGTGCCGCGCCTCATCCCAGGAGTCGATCACGCCGACGCCAAGACAGCGGAAGCACAGGAACGCACACAGCGCACACAGCAGTGCAAAGAAAATCCAGTAAAATTTTTCTGTCAGTCCGATCAGACCCTCATAAAAACGCCGCATAAGCCGTACCTCACCCGCTCATTGTATCATGAGGAAATAAAAAAGTAAACGAGGCCTTCGTGGTCAGTTGCGAAACCGGCAAAGCCGGGTTATAATACAGATTATGGTAAACAGAAACGAAAAACGGATCGCGGTTGCGGCGGCATTTCTGGCAGGAGCGTTGCTTCTGGTGCTGGTGCTGGTGATGAAAAATGCAGGCTTTGTCATTGCGGAAGAGAATGCAGGCGGGCTGGTGCTGGAGATTTACACGGTTGACGACTATCTTGGCTTTGTCTCGTCGGTCAACAGCGGAAATACTTATAAGGGCGAGTATGTGGAACTGTACGCAGACCTCGATTTTGCAGGAGTGACAGGGGAACTGATCTGCGGGAGCGAAGAGGATTCGGAGATTCATTTCGAGGGAACCTTTGACGGAAACGGACATCATCTGAAAAATATGGTGCTGGAGGGGACATCCAAGCCCGGCCTTATCCGCAATCTGGAGGGCGTTGTCTGCAATCTGGAAGTGGAGGGCGGCAGCGTCACAGCTGAGCTCTGCGGCGCCATTGCGTCGACGCTCAGTCTGGGCGGCTATATTGTAAACTGTGCGAGCAGCGCTGAGATTTACGGCAGCACGACAGACGGCATTGTCGGACAGAATAATTCTCAGCTGTACAACTGCTGCTGGACGCTCGCGCAGGAGCAGGCTGATGCAGAAACGCTGAATCAGGGGCTTGGCGGGCTCGGGGGATCCTATGGCGTGGACGCCTGGTATTTCTGGGAAGAGACGGACGACGGTCTTTCCCTTACACAGAGGCAGGCGGACACGATCGACTCCATGGAGCTTGTGATTTCGATTGATCTGCAGCGAACCACGCTGCAGGGCTACTATTCTGAGACGGAAGATGCGTGGTGTTTCGCGCTTCCGGCGGGTTATGCACAGCAGGAACTGAGTATTTATGTGACATTTGCATCGGGAGACACGCTTACGCAGGAATATGGAGGAGATGGCGCAGCACTTTCCTTTTCGCATGACACTATCGGGTATTCGGTGGAGATTCTGGAAACGTCGGAGGTGTCGGTGCTGATGCTGGATCTGAGCGACGGCGCGGATATCAGCTGGCTGAACGAGGATAAGGAAAATACAGCGGGCGGCACCTTCCTGCTGCTTGGCTCAGACGGGACAATTCTTTCCGAGGGAGCTCTAGAGAGGGTCAAAGGGCGCGGAAACGACTCCTGGCGGGCTGCGAAGAAAAGCTATGGGCTGAAATTTGCTGAGGAGCAGGATCTGCTCGGTATTGGTTCTTCGCAGAATTATGTATTGCTGGCCGGTTATCGGGACAATTCCCTGGCGGTTTATAAGGTGACGCATGATCTGATAAAGGAGATCGGGATGGATTACGCGCCGGAGTCCGAGTTCGTGCATCTGTATGTGGAGGGCGAGTATCTGGGCATGTATCTTCTGGCCGGGAAGATTGAGGTCGGGGCGGAACGCTTTGATCTTAAGGATCTGGAGACAGAGACGCAGAAGGTGAACAGTAAAGATCTGGAGACTTACGAGATGGAGACCTGGTACGATGAGGACAGCTATGCCGCGCGTACCTGGTACAATCTTAAGAATTCGCCTGAGGATGTGACGGGCGGCTACATCCTGGAGATGGATAATGTGGATTATGATCCGACCGACAGCAATTTTGTGAGCGAGCGGCTGATCCGCTTTGTGCTGAGCAATATCACTGCGGCTTCCAGGGAAGAGGTGGATTATATCGCGGAATTCTGGCAGGATTTTGAGGATGCGCTGTTTTCGGAGGACGGCTATAATGAAAAAGGAAAGTATTATACGGAATACATTGATCTCGAATCCTTCGCGGACCAGTGGCTGCTCTACGAGCTGAACATGGAAAACAGTGTCAATTCCAGCGTTTATTTCTATAAAGATTCGGATGAAACAGGAGACGGGCTGCTGCACGCGGTCTGGGAGTGGGACGCGGAACATTCGCTGGTGGCAAGCCGCGATTATACCTGGAGCTGGTTCGCCAGCCAGAACTCGCTGCAGCCGGAGGGTTACTGGATGCAGCTCTACAGCCATGAGGATTTTGCGGAAATGGTTTATCAGGAGTGGACGGAAAAGTTTCTCCCCGCCATTGAGAAGGCGCTGGGGGAGTCTGAGAATGAGGATACAGACGGTATCCGTCCGCTTGACTGGTATCTTGAGACTTATGCAGCGGACGCAGAGATTGATGAGAGCCGCTGGACGGGGCGCGATTTTGAAAAGAAGGTAGAGACGATCCGGACGATCTACACCGCGCGCAAGGATTTCCTGACGAGGGCGCTGTCGCTGTACGACAGCGGGTACAGCTACTTCTATGAGGAGGACGGCGTATTCTACGGCGTGACGGAGGAAGGGGAGGCTGTGGCACTGCCGTAGCGCTTGTAATCATTTCTCATAAATGGTATAATTCGATTTAACAGATAACAGGAAGGAAAAGCAAAATGGGAAAGATCAAAGTAGAGACCTGTGAGATCGAAGGTCTGGAGATCATCACGCCGACCGTGTTCGGAGATGAACGCGGTTATTTCATGGAGACCTATAATTATAAGGATTACGCGGCGGCAGGTATCGACATGGAATTCGTGCAGGACAACCAGTCCGCGTCGAAGAAGGGTGTGCTGCGCGGCCTGCATTTTCAGATCCAGTATCCGCAGGACAAGCTGGTGCGCGTCGTGACGGGTGAGGTCTTCGACGTGGCGGTGGATCTGCGGCCCGGTTCGGCCACTTATGGAAAATGGTTCGGTGTGACGCTGTCTGCGGAGAATAAGAAGCAGTTCTTTATCCCGAAGAATTTTGCGCACGGCTTCTTCGTGCTCTCGGATTATGCGGAGTTTGCGTACAAGTGCACCGATTTTTATCACCCGAACGATGAGGGCGGCATTGCCTGGAACGATCCGGATATCGGGGTGGCATGGCCGATCCCGGAGGGTATGGAGCTCACGATTTCTGAGAAAGATCAAAAATGGGGCGGTCTTCGCTCGTTGAAACGGTAAGGAGAGACCGCATGGTCCAAATGATACGGGATTTCTGGAAAAGTCGAGGGCTGATCTGGAAGCTGGCAAAAAATGATTTCAAGACCCGCTATGCCGGGTCCTATTTTGGTATTCTCTGGGCGATGGTCCAGCCGGTCATCATCGTGCTGGTCTACTGGTTCGTCTTCCAGATCGGACTCAACAGCGCGACGGCGCAGCTCAAAGAGGGCATCAGTGTGCCCTTTGTGCTCTGGCTGGTCAGCGGCATCGTACCATGGTTCTATTTCTCCGAGGCTCTGAGCAATGGGACGAATGCGCTTCTTGAGTATAATTATCTGGTGAAAAAGGTGGTCTTCAACATCGATATTCTGCCGCTCGTCAAGACGATCGCGGCGCTGTTTATTCACGCGTTTTTCGTGCTTTTTATGCTGCTTCTCTTCGCACTCTACGGTTATCTGCCGGGACTGAATACGCTGGGAATTATTTACTTCAGCGCGAGCCTCCTGATCTTTGTGACGGGGCTTTGTATGCTGACGAGCGCGCTGGTCGTCTTTTTCCGCGATCTCACCCAGATCATCAATATTTTCCTGCAGGTCGGCATCTGGATGACGCCGATTATGTGGTCCCTGGAGGATCTGCTGGCGAAATATCCGGTTCTGGCGATCCTGAAGCTGAACCCGCTGTGCTATATTGTCTACGGCTATCGTGCGGTGCTGTTCCGGACCGGCGGCATCCCGAGCCTTGGCTGGATGACTCTCTACTTCTGGGTCGTGACGGTGCTGTTGTGGGTGCTTGGCAGCAGGGTCTTCCGCAGGCTCAAAGTGCACTTCGCAGATGTATTGTAAAGGAGTAACATGTCAGATACAGCGATCAGACTGGAACATGTCACAAAAATCTATAAACTGTATAACCGGAACCGCGATCGTCTCAAGGACGCGCTCGGCCTGACAAAGCAGAAGTGCTACAGTGAGCACTATGCGCTGCGCGATGTGAGCATGAGTGTGCAGGAGGGCGAGATGGTCGGCATTATCGGCGTCAATGGTTCCGGCAAGTCGACGATCCTGAAAATTATTACGGGGGTCTTAAGCGCGACCGAAGGCTCACTGGAGATCAACGGGCGTATTTCGGCGCTGCTCGAGCTTGGCGCGGGCTTCAATATGGAATATACCGGCCTTGAAAATGTGTACCTGAACGGGACGATGATGGGCTTTACAGAAAAGGAGATCGACGAGCGGCTCCCGGATATTCTCGATTTCGCGGATATCGGCGAGTTTATCCATCAGCCGGTCAAGACCTATTCGAGCGGTATGTTTGTGCGTCTGGCCTTTGCGGTCGCGATCAACATTGATCCGGAGATCCTGATTGTGGACGAGGCGCTCGCGGTCGGCGATGTGTTTTTCCAGGCAAAATGTTATCATAAATTCGAGGAGTTCAAAAAGCTGGGAAAGACCATTCTCTTCGTGAGCCATGACCTCACCAGCATCGCAAAGTACTGCGACCGCGTGATCCTGCTGAACAAGGGGGTAAAGCTGGCAGAGGGATCTCCGAAGGATATGGTCAATATGTATAAGAAGCTTCTCGTTCATCAGCTCGATGAGGAGACCCTCGAGGATGTGAGCGAAAAGAGCGATATCGGCGTCCACACGCAGGACGGCTCGGCATGGAAGGATCATTTTGAGACGAATCCGGCACTGCTGGACTACGGGGAGAAGACGGCGGAGATCGTGGATTTCTGTATTATTGATCACTATGGGCAGTTCTCCAATATTATTGAGAAGGGAACCGTCTGCCAGGTGAAGGCAAAGCTGTATTTTCACGGACAGATCAAAAATCCGATTTTTACGATCACGATCCGCAATAAGCAGGGAACTGACGTCACCGGTACGAACACGATGTTCGAACGGGTGGAGACCGGAACGGTCGAGGCGGGAGAGACACGCGTCGTGACCTATGAACAGCGGATCGACCTGCAGGGCGGAGACTATCTCATTTCGCTTGGCTGTACAGGCTATGTCGGAGATGAATTCAAGGTGTACCACAGGCTGTACGATCTGGTGGGCCTGACGGTGCTCTCGGATAAGGATACCGTCGGCTTTTATGATATGAATTCGAAGATTACGGTTGAGAACGGATGATTCATGTGGAAAGGTGGACGGCATGCAGGAGCAGTTCGGTAAAGTGACAGTCACATATGATGAGACGGCGGCAGATTTTGACCGTGCGCTTCCGGAAGATGAGCGGATCGAAAGACTCGTAGATGAGAATTGTGATCTGCGGCGCATGGAGGCTCCCGGCTGGGAAGAGCTCTATCATTTATCGCATCTGCGTGCGAATCTGACGGAATGGCTTCCGGTCAGTAAGACGCATCGTGTGCTGGAGTTCGGCGCGGATACGGGGCAGCTGACGGGCGGCTTTCTTGGAAAGGTCTCTCAGGTGATCTGCCTGGAGGAACGGCCCGGTCGCTGCCGGATTCTTGCAAAGCGCCACAGGAACGCGGAAAACTTAAGCGTTTACGCCGGAAATATCTGGAAGAATCTCGAGACGCTTTCCGGCGGCTTTGACTGGATCATTGCCCCCGGCGTCCTGGAGCAGGCAGGGCTCTGGTTCGCGGGTGAAAATCCGCAGGTGCAGGCTCTGCAGAAATTGAAGGCGCGGCTGAATCCGGGCGGTCATCTTGTACTCGCAGCGGACAACCGGCTGGGCCTCAAATACTGGGCCGGCGCGGCGAATCCGCATAATGGCGTTTACTTTGACAATCTGGAAGGTCGGGGCTGCGGTTTCACAAAGCGGGAGCTGGAGCAGATCTTCACAGAGAGCGGCCTTGCCGACGCTGCGTTTTATTATCCATACCCGGAGCGCTGGTTCCCGGTGAGCATCTACTCTGATCACTGGCTGCCGAAGACCGGGGAGCTGAACCGGAATCTGCGCAATTTCGAAGGAGAGCGGCTTGTGCTCTTTGACGAGGAGAAAGTTTATGATCGGCTGGTCACCGAAGGCAGATTCCCGGAGTTTGCAAACGCTTTTCTGATCGTGACAGGTTCTCCTGTGGAAGACTGTCCGGTTTATGTAAAATATTCCAACGATCGCGCGGAGCGTTTTGCGATCCGCACGGATATTCTTGAAACTGCGGACGGAAAACAGGTACGGAAAGTGCCTGTCACGCCGCAGGCGAAGGAGCATATCGAACATATGAAGCGCCGCGAGGCGGCGCTGACCCGCCAGTGTGAGGCGGGCGGCATCCGCGTGAATCGCTGTGAACTGCAGGACGGCGCGGCGTATTTCGAGTTCCTGAAGGGGAGAACCTTTGAGGAACAGCTGGATACACTGCGGAATCATAAGGATTATGCGGGCCTGGCCGCGGCGCTGCAGGACTATCGCAGGCTTCTGCTTAACTGTCTTGCGCCGGAGCTTGCACCGTTTGAAAAGAGCGCGCGATTTAAGGAAATGTTTGGCGATCCCGCCTTTGAAAAGGCCTGTGAAGGAGCGCCCGTCAATAATCTCGACTGGATCTTCGGCAACCTGATGGAGACCTCTCATGGCATGGAAGTCATCGATTACGAGTGGACCTTCGAGGTGCAGGTGCCGGTCGAATATCTGCTCTGGCGCGCGCTGTCGCTCTATCTGCACAGCAGAACGGATCTGCAGGGAATCGGCCTGATGGCGCAGATGGGCATTTCCTCCCGCGAGGAGGAGATCTTTGCGGAGATGGAGCATCATTTCCAGCTCTGGCTTCTGCAGGGCACGGTGACGATCGACGCACAGTATCTGTATACGGCGGGGCGCACGCTGCGTCTTGGTGATCTGCTCGACCATGCGGGCCGTCAGCGCATGCAGGTCTACGCCGATACCGGTGAAGGCTTTACGGAGAATGACAGCTGGTGGGTAGACACCGCTCCTGACAAGGAGGGATGCACGCGCCTGCGGCTTTTCCTGCCGGAGGGGACGAAAGCGCTGCGCATCGACCCGGCTGAGACGCCCTGCCTGGTGAGCGTGAAGCGCATCCTCGGCGAACTCGGCGGCAGCTACACCCTGGATTACATCCACAATGGCCGCGAGCTGGAGCCGCAGGGCATCCTGTACTCCACCGACGATCCGCAGATCACGATTCCGGCCCTCACTGAGGGCACGCGTCAGGTCTGCCTCGAACTGACCGTGCAGGAGCTGAACCATGACACGGCTTTTGCCTGCATGAACCTGCTGAACCGCGTGCGCACAGCGGAACGCATCTACAATATCTGGCCGGTGCGGCTGCTGCGCCGGCTCCGGCACGGGCACTGACCCTGGCCCCGGCCGCCCGGCCCAGAGCAGGCGGCCAGTATTTTGAGAGGCCGAACGGTCGGAATAAGTAACTGTAGGAGAGAACCATGAGTAAAGAGACAAATCAGACGGATCTGCCGGAGTACCGCGACAAGCGCTTCGACCGGGTGCGCGGCACCTGGTACTGGAAGCTTTCGAAGCCGCTGCGGGAGATCGTGCATTTCTTTCAGAGGCTGCACGCGGCTTACATCCACTACGGCGGCGTGCGCGGCGTCTACCGGCGCTGGCGGCAGAAGCGCGGCGAGGCCACGAAGCGCGTCGACTTCGGAACGAAGAGTTTTCCGGATGCGGAGCAGAGAAAGCGCGAGGAGGAGACGGTGTTCCCACGGGATATCCGGTTCAGCGTGCTCGTGCCGTTGTACAATACGCCGGAGCGCTTCCTGCGGGAGATGATCGGGTCGGTGCAGGCGCAGACCTACCGGAACTGGGAGCTGTGCCTAGCGGACGGCAGCGATGAAAAGCACCCGGAGGTGGGGCGGATCTGCGCGGAGTACCAGAAGGCAGACAGCCGCATCCATTATCAGAAGCTGGAGAAAAATCTCGGCATTTCCGGGAATACGAATGCCTGCTTTGCGATGGCGACGGGGGATTTCATCGGCCTGTTCGACCATGACGATATCCTGCATCCGAGCGCGCTCTACGAGTGCATGAAGGTGATCTGCGAGAAGGATGCGGACTATGTCTATACGGATGAACTGACCTTCGAGTCTCCGGATCTCGACCACATCATCGTGATGCACTTTAAGCCGGACTATTCGCCGGACAATCTGCGCGCGAACAATTACATCTGCCATTTCTCTGTGTTCGATGCGAAGCTGCTTGAAAAGACAGGCCTGTTCCGGCCGGAGTATGACGGCAGTCAGGACCACGACATGATCCTGCGGCTGACGGAGGAAGCGCGAAACGTACAGCATATTCCGAAAATACTGTATTACTGGCGCTCTCATCCGAATTCTGTGGCGGCGGACATCGGGGCGAAGACCTACGCGATCGACGCGGCGAAGCGCGCTGTGCATGACCATATGCGCGACTACTACGGCATGGAGGTGGAAGTCGAGAGCACGCGGGCTTTCCCGACGATTTTCCAGATCAAGTATCCGATCACGGGGACGCCTCTGATCAGCGTCCTGATCCCCAATAAGGATCATGTGACCGACCTGCGCCGCTGCATCTCGTCGATCACGGAGCGCTCAACCTGGAAAGATTATGAGATTATCGTGATCGAGAATAACAGCACGGAGCAGAGTATTTTCGATTATTACGCGGAACTGAAGGTGGATGCGCGCGTGCGCGTCGTCACCTGGGAGGGCGAGTTTAATTATTCAAAGATCAACAACTTTGGCGCAGGCTTTGCGAAGGGAGAGTATCTGCTTTTCCTGAACAATGATACTGAGGTCATCACGCCCGACTGGATGGAGCAGTTGCTGATGTATGCGCAGCGCACGGATGTCGGCGCGGTCGGGGCGAAGCTCTACTACGCGGACAATACGATTCAGCACGCGGGCGTGGTCCTCGGACTGGGAGCGCACCGCTCTGCGGGGCATACGCATTACAAGATGCCGCGTGAGCACCTCGGGTATATGGGACGGCTGTGCTACGCGCAGGATGTGAGCGCGGTGACGGCGGCCTGCCTGCTTGTGTCGCGGCAGATCTATGATGAAGTTGACGGCCTGGATGAGAGCTTCACGATATCGCTGAATGATGTGGATTTCTGCCTGAAGATCCGGGAAAAGGGCTATCTCAATATTTTTACGCCCTTTGCGGAGCTCTATCATTATGAGTCGAAGACGAGAGGGCTGGAGGAAGGCGAGAAGTTGCGCCGCTACGAGAAGGAGTGCGAGCATTTCCGGGAGAAATGGAAGGCTGCGCTGGAGGCGGGCGACCCGTATTACAATCCGAATTTTTCACTGGATTACTCGGATTTTACCCTGCGGTTTTAGAGGAGAGCCATGAAGAGAGCAGAAAGGGAAAAGGTCATAAGGGGCGCTTATCGCAGTACGATCGTCGCACTGAGTATTTGCTGTGTATTCCTTGGCGCGGTGCTTGTAGTGCATGAGCTGGCAAGAGAGTATGAGGTGAGCGAACTCGAGGAGCAGCTTGAGGCGAAGGGGGTCGTTCAGAATGACGAGGGAATCTATGCCAGCGTCGAGCTGTTCCTGCCGGATGAGATTTATGTGGCCACAGGTGTGACGATTGAGCTCTACAACAGCCAGATATCTTCACTCGGGACACGCATTGAGGATTATAATGTAAAATGGACCTGTGCGGTCGGCAGGAACATGTCGCGCAAGTTTTCCATCACAGGGACGGAGAAGCTGATCGGAGAATACCCGCTGATTTTCACGATTTTTGACGACAATGGCACGCAGGTGGCGACCGCGTCCACAACGCTGAAGGTCGTAGAAGCGCTGGGGGGAGAGGAGAACAGCTTTTCCCTGCTGACCATCGGTGACAGCCTCTCCTGCGATACAGCCACCTATGAGCGCCTGAATGAGCTGACCGATGACGGGATTATATACATGGGAACCCGCGGCGTGGGAGGCTCCCTTACCGAGGCGCGAAGAGGTTTCTCCGCAGCGGATTATCTGGCTGCCACACCCTATACGCAGGAGGAGCCGGAGGAGGAAGTGCAGCCGTTCTACAATGAGGAGACCGGCAGCTTTGACTGGGCCTATTATAAGGAGACGACCGGTTTTGAACCGGACGTGGTCGAGATTTTTCTCGGGACAAACGGCATCGACACCGATCCGGTGCCAAATGGCGACAATATCATTGCGATGGTGGAAAATATCCATGAGACCGATCCGGATCTGCCGATCTACCTGGTTCACACGATCTACCCGGCGAATCAGGACGGCATCGGTTCCTGGAGTAACTCTGACGGCTACGCGCTCTACGGAGATCGCTATAAATATGAGGAGGATCAGAAGGTCTTTTACCTGATGACCTACCTCGAGGAGACGCTGAAGGACGAGGACAATCTTTATTTCGTGCCGGCGGCGATCTGCCATGACAGTGAGAATAATTTCAACACCACGACCGAGACGGTGAACCCGCACTCGGAGGAGACGATCGAGGTGCCGGACAATGCCGTGCATCCGAACAGCGCGGGCTATCAGCAGATTGCGGACTGTCTCTACAGCGTGATCTGTGGAACAAAAGCAGAATGGGAGAATTAGAGAAATGAGAAAATTACTGGGACAGCTGATTCGCTTTGGATTTGTGGGATTTTTATGTTTCTTCATTGACTATGGGATCATGGTGCTGCTGACGGAGGTTGGGGGGATCAATTACCTGATCTCCAGCGGGATCTCCTTCACCGTATCGGTGGTTGTGAATTATATCCTGAGCATTACTTTTGTCTTTGAGACGGACAAGAAGAAAAATAAGATCAAAGAATTTATTGTATTTGTAATTCTGAGCGTGATCGGACTCGGTATCAATGAGCTCTGCATGTGGCTGGCGACGGATCTGATGGGCATCCACTACATGATCTCGAAGATCGGCGCGACGGCGATCGTGATGGTTTATAATTTCATCACGCGGAAGATTTTCATCGAGAAGCACTGAAAAAAGAAAGCGGGAAGGCTACGTATGAGAATACGGCGCTCTCCCGCTTTTTCAATCAGTTGTCGCTTTTCTGAATCTCAAAGCTATCCACAATCTCCCAGGTCTCCGCCTCATAGGTCGTGATAGTCAGTGCGGTCGGTGTAACCTGTACGTCCGTGACCTCCGGAGCCTCGCGGTACTCGCTGAAGGCGATTTCGTTCTGCGCGGATGGGCGGTGGTACAGGCTGCCGCTCGAGGAGTTCAGCGTCACATACATCGTGCCCTCCGGATCGACGGCAGGACTCTCATATTCGAGATAACTTCCGTCTGACTGGATGAAATACGAGCGGCTGTAAGCATGGTCGTGGCCGGTCATAACGAGATCGATGTCGTAAGCACTCGTGAAGGACAGAAAGTAGGGCCGGATATTGGCGGCATTTTCCATGTAGTCCTCGTAGGAATTGTACGGGGAGTAATGGCAGAGGATAATCCGCCAGCTCACGTCCGGGTTCGCCTCGCAGGCCTCTGCGATAAACTGTTCATGTTCGCCCCATTTCTCCGCGTCCATGAGGTCGAGCACGAGGAAGAGCGCGTTTCCGCGCACGAACCAGAAGTCGCCGTCGCTATCATCGTCGCAGGTGCCGTACTGTGTCTGGTTCGGCAGATAGTAGTGCTCGGAATACTGCGAGCCGCCGATCTCGTGGTTTCCCTTGACCGGGACGAGCGAGAGACTGTACAGAGCGGCCTGATTCAGAAACGCGTCGTACTGCTCGGTGTCGTCGAAATCATTGACCTGATCGCCGAGCGACACCAGAAAGCTTGTGTCTGAAAAATGATACTTGATCTTGTTCAGCACGCGCTTGAAGGTGGTCTTCTGATTGTCCAGCTCGTCGACCGGCTTGCCGAGCTGCGGATCGCCGAGCACGGTGAAGCGGAAGCTGTCCGAGTAGGCGGGCGTCGTATAGCTGTAGGCCGGCGACATGCCGTCCTCGTTTCCTACCTTATAAATATAGTCGGTTTCCGCTGCAAGACCACTCACTGTCGCGCGGTTAATATAATAACCGGATGTGACTTCAGAAGCGAATGTGGAGACCGCATCGAAGGGAAGCGCATTCGCAAAATCCTCATCATCCGCTGTGGTCCACAGTACCTGACCGGCCTCCTCCGAGGGGGAATACCAGGTCAGATTTACCTCGTCTTCCTGTGCGCCGACCGTGACCGAGAGCCAGCGGATGGAGGTGGTCGTGATCAGCGTGGCGGAATATTCTGACGCCGTGTTCCAGGTCTCTTCGCCAGGTTCCGGGGCAGCTTCCTCCTCAGCTTCCGTCTCTTCCGTCTGTGCACTGCTGTCAGCAGAGCCTGCTTCGTCAGAGGATGTGCTGCCGCAGGCCGCCAGTGATAAAATCATGGCGAGCGCCAGAAGGTTTGTAAATATTTTTCTTTTCATATCTCCATCTCCGTGATTTGTAATAGAAAAGCAAGGACAGGTCCGCGCAGTGTCGCGCAGATCTGTCCGAACTGTCGCCTGTGTGTACTATATCACAGGACCTTGATAAATGTAAAGTCATTGCGCTGCCTGAAAGTGGATGTGGCAGCATGCTACCTGCCTGCCCGCGGGTCCTTCTCCGGGAGCAGGTTTTTCATGTTCCGCAGGCTGATCGCCAGCGTGGATGTATTGTGCAGAAGCGCGGAAACAGTCGGCTGCAGGATACCGGCGACGCCCAGCGTGATCAGGCCGGTGTTGAAGCCGACGATGATCCGATAATTCTGGTGAATCCGCTTCATGAGCTGTGTGCTCATGTTTTTCAGCGTGACGAGTGCGTACAGATCATCGGCTGCCACGGTGATGTCCGCGATCTCGCGGGCGATCTCCGCTCCGTCGCTGATCGCGATTCCGGCGTCCGAGGCCGATAGCGCGGGGGAATCGTTGATGCCGTCGCCGACCATGATGACCGTGCGTCCGAGCGCTTTCTGCTCCTCGATGTAGCGGGCCTTGTCCTCCGGCAGCACCTCCGAGAAATACTCATCTGCGCCGATGTGCCGCGCGACTGCAGCCGCGTGCCGCTCACTGTCTCCGGTCATCATGACGACCTTCTGGATACCGGCTTGTCTCAGAGCCCGGATGGCGTCCGGCGCTTCCTCGCGCAGCGGATCTTCGATGCAGATGACCGCGGCGAGAAGGCTGTCGACTGCCATGTACAGGTGAGAATACTCCTCCGGAATCGCAAGATAGCGTTCCATGTACTCCGGCGGAACCACGCACGCCTCATCCTCGAAGACAAAGTGATGGCTGCCGATGACGACCTTGTGTCCGTCTATGTAAGAGGAAATCCCGTGTGCCACAATATAGTTGACCTTCGAGTGCATCTCCTCGTGGTCCAGTCCCTGCTCCTTCGCAGCCTGCACGACGGCCTTCGCCATCGAGTGCGGGAAATGCTCCTCCAGACAGGCTGCGACCCGCAGCGCCTCTTCCTTCGTATGTTCGCCCATGACGACAATATCCTTCACTGTCGGCTGCGCCTTTGTGAGCGTGCCGGTCTTGTCGAATACAATCGTATCCGCGGCGGCGACCGCCTCCAGGAACTTTCCGCCCTTGACGGTGATGCGGTGGGAATGCGCTTCGCGGATAGCGGACAGCACCGAGATTGGCATTGCCAGCTTCAGCGCGCAGGAGAAGTCGACCATAAGTACCGAAAGCGCCCTGGTCGTATTCCGGGTCAGCAGATAGACGAGACCTGTGCCGGCCAGCGTGTAAGGAACCAGCCGGTCCGCCAGAGATTCCGCCTGACTCTCCGTGCTGGATTTCAGCCGCTCCGAGTCTTCGGTCATGGCGACGATCTTTGCGTAGCGCGTGCCGCCGGAAGCCGCCTTTACCTCGATGCACAACTCGCCCTCTTCCACAACCGTACCGGCGTAGACATAGCCGCCTGACTCCTTATGGACGCTTACGGCTTCGCCGGTCAGTGACGACTGGTTGACCTCGGCCTCGCCCTCAGTCACGAGCCCGTCGAAGGGGATGACATTTCCAGTGCGTATGACAACGAGGTCGCCGGGAAGAATCTGCTGCGCGGGAACCAGAATTTCCTGTCCGTCCCGCTTCAGCCATACCCGGCTGACGTTCAGGGACATGCTGCGCGCGAGATCGCCCACCGATTTCTTGTGTGTCCATTCCTCCAGAATGTCGCCGATACCGAGCAGAAACATGACGGAACCCGCCGTGCTGTAATCCGCCCGCAGAACGGAAACGCCGATCGCCGCGGCGTCGAGCACGGAGACATCGAGCCTCCCCCTGGCCAGAGAACGCAGCCCGGCCCAAAGATAACGCAGGGACTTGAGAACAGTATAAACGGCGCGCACGGAGAACGGAACGAATACCCTTCCGACACAGCGAAGCGCGACCTTCTGGACCAGCTTTTCCTGGTAGCACCGGTTCAGGCTGCGCCCCGAGTGGTCAAGGACGTCCTGCGGGACATTCGTGTTGTCGTAGCGGAAGCTCCGAAGAGCGGCGAGCAGCGCCTCCCGGTCGGCGTCATAGAGAATTACCGCATCTGCGGTACGTTCATATACCTTTGCTTCGCTCACATCCGGCAGACTGCCAAGATAATAAAGCAGGGTGTCCGCCTCCTCACAGCTCATGCGCTGCTGAACCATGTGGATGCGCAGACGTCCCCTGATTTCGTGTTTGATGATGAACTTCAAGGCTTATTCCTCGGCTGTTTCCTGAGCGCAGGCAGCTTCCTCGGCCGCTCTGTCTTCATTGATCTGCTTTGCCTCTGCCAGAATGTCCTCCGCATTTTCCTGTACGGTGGTCACCGTCTTCATGACGCACTCCTTCGCGCGCAGCGTCGCGGCGGTGCAGTTCGTATAGACCTTCCGCGCGTCCTTGCTGGAGAGAATCTGGATACCGGCGGTTCCGAACAGAACGCCGCCCACGAAAAGACCTATTTTTTCCCAGTTAAAATTTAACATCGATATGTACCTCCTTGATTGTAATAGGGTTATCATACGTTTTGCGCGGGCGGTTAGTCAATTCCAACAAGCCGTACTGAGAAAAGTTATCAAAATTGAAAAAATGGTCGATTATAGTGCAATACAGGGCGAAACGTGCTATGCTGTTTTCAGCGCAGAGAAGAGCGGGGGCGGCGGGCGCCCCTTGGAGAGTGCGGGAGGGCGCGTGATGGGGGAAATCACTTCCGGAGAAGCACTGTGGGAATGGCTCTTACAGCACGAGGGGCAGAGTTTCTACACGAAAAAAGGACTGGAATTTACCTATTATATAAAGGGCGGAGAACTGTTCGCGAGTCGGCGGGAGCGCTCGATCACGCGCAGCACCTTCGAGTATGCCCTGCGCAGGCTGCGCGAGCGTCCGCAGGAGGTCATCGGGCCAAAGAGCCTGAACGTGTACGGCGCGCCCTATGTGTACGCGCTGCTGTGCGCTGCGCTGGAAGCGGAAGAAGATAATCTGTCGGATTCGTCTCCGATGCTCTCCCCGCACAGGGGCGCGAAAATCACCGAAAAAAGTCCCATGAAAACCGATGAAAAAAGCCCTTGACTTCGTATATATATCTGTGCTATAGTAAACAGGCGAGTGAAGTCAAGCGCTTTTTTTTTGACTTTAAAAAAGGTGTAGAAAGACAAAAGCGAGGTGGAAGGTTGTGCGTGTAAGAATTACACTGGCATGTACGGATTGCAAGCAGCGCAATTACAACATGACAAAGGAAAAGAGAAATCACCCGGACAGGATGGAGACGAAGAAATACTGCCGTTTCTGCAAGAAACACACACTTCATAAGGAAACGAAGTAACTCCGCCACAGGGTAAAAGGAAGCGACGATATGGGAGAAACAAAGAGTGCCGATAAGGACCGGAAGCAAAGCTGGTTCAAGGGCATGAAAGCCGAATTCAAAAAAATCGTCTGGCCGACCAGAAATGATCTCACGAAGCAGACAATTGCAGTCGTGAGTGTTTCTGTTGTACTGGCTCTCATTATCAAGGTGCTGGATATCATTCTGTCCTACGGGATTGACTGGATCCTGACACTGTAGAGCAGAGGAAGAGTGACGGTATGGCAGAGGCAAGCTGGTATGTAGTACATACCTATTCCGGGTATGAGAATAAGGTAAAGGCGAATATCGAAAAGGCGATTGAGAACAGGCACCTGGAGGAGCAGATCCTCGAGGTGAGAGTTCCCATGCAGGATGTAGTCGAGCTGAAGGACGGCGCGAGCCGTCAGGTCTCCAAGAAGATGTTTCCGGGCTATGTCCTGATTAATATGATCATGAACGACGACACCTGGTATGTTGTGCGCAACACCAGGGGCGTGACCGGCTTTGTCGGACCGGGATCCAAGCCCGTTCCGCTGAGCGACGAGGAGATGAGACCGCTCGGCGTTCATTCAGACGCGATCAGATTTGATTTCGCAGAAGGCGACACGGTTGTTGTTATTGCCGGCGTCTGGAAGGATACGATCGGCAAGATCCGTTCGATCAATGAGAACAAGCAGAGCGTGACGATCAACGTCGATCTGTTTGGACGTGAGACTCCGGTAGAGATCAGTTTCATGGAAATAAGAAAGATGCAGTAAGCAATGGTTCGCAGGGTATATATTTATCGTGCGGATCGTGGGAGGGGAATTTACCTGAACCCGACATTACCACAATAGGAGGTGCCCAAAGATGGCAAAGAAAGTTACAGGTTACATCAAATTACAGATTCCTGCAGGGAAAGCAACACCGGCTCCCCCGGTAGGACCGGCGCTCGGCCAGCACGGCGTGAACATCGTGCAGTTCACGAAGGAGTTCAACGCGAAGACGGCTGACCAGGGCGACACCATCATTCCGGTAGTGATTACCGTGTATGCCGACAGAAGCTTCAGCTTCATTACCAAGACTCCGCCGGCAGCAGTTTTGCTGAAAAAGGCATGCGGACTCAAGAGTGCGTCCGGCACGCCGAACAAGGACAAGGTCGCGACGATCAAGAGATCCGAAGTTCAGAAGATCGCTGAACAGAAGATGCCGGATCTGAATGCAGGCAGCATTGAAGCCGCCACCAGCATGATCGCGGGAACCGCGAGAAGCATGGGTATTACCGTCGTAGACGACTAAAGGAACTGTTGCTGTAAGAAAGATGTGGGAGGGAGAAACCCGCAATTACCACCAGGAGGTTAAATATTATGAAACATGGTAAGAAATACGCCGAAGCAGTAAAATCTTATGATAAGCAGAACCTTTATGATAAGGACGAGGCGATCGCGATCGTGAAAAAGCTCTCGACCGCGAAGTTTGACGAGACCATCGAGGCTCATATCCGTACAGGCTGCGATGGACGTCATGCAGATCAGCAGATCCGTGGCGCGGTTGTTCTGCCGCACGGAACGGGCAAGCAGGTGCGTGTGCTCGTATTTGCGAAGAGCGCGAAGGCTGAGGAGGCCGAGGCTGCGGGCGCCGAGTTCGTCGGAGCAGAAGAGCTCGTACAGAAGATCCAGGGCGGCTGGTTCGATTTCGACGTAGTTGTCGCGACGCCGGATATGATGGGCGTGGTTGGACGTCTGGGCCGTCTGCTTGGACCGAAGGGCCTGATGCCGAACCCGAAGGCCGGTACCGTTACGATGGATGTGGCGAAGGCGGTCAAGGAGATCAAAGCAGGTAAGATCGAGTACAGACTGGACAAGACCAATATCATCCATGTGCCGGTTGGAAAAGCTTCCTTTACGGAGGAGCAGCTTTCCGAGAACTTCCAGACGCTGATCGATGCGATCAACAAAGCACGTCCTTCGGCTGTGAAGGGCCAGTTCCTGAAGAGCGTGGTCATCGCTCCGACCATGGGACCGGGTGTGAAGATCAATCCGATCAAGCTGATGTAAGTCAGGCTTGACAGGCGTGCATTGCCTGTGCTATTTTAATACCGTTGAAGATGACTGACCGAAGACAGCAGGTGCTCTTTTGAGCGTAAGCAGTATACGCCTGCCGAGGAATGCATTCGTTTGAGAATGATGACATCCCTCCGTGTCCCCGGATCCGGAGGGATTTTTGGTAGTCTCTTTATAAAAATCTTAGAAGGAGGAAACCATTCATGGCAAAAGTGGAACAGAAGAAGCCGATTGTAGATGAGATTGCCGCGAATCTGGAAGGCGCTGACGGCGTGGTGCTGGTAGATCACTGCGGTCTGACCGTGGAGCAGGACACGCAGCTTCGCAAGCAGATGAGAGCAAAAGGCATCATCTACAAGGTTTACAAGAACACCATGCTGAATTTCGCGATCAAGGATACGGAATTTGAGCCGCTTTCCAAGCATCTGGAAGGACCGTCCGCCGTCGCGATCTCAAAGACGGACGCGACCGCTCCGGCCAGGATTATCGCGAACTTTGCGAAGACCGCACCGCAGCTTGAGATCAAGGCAGGTGTTGTCGAGGGCAAGTATTACGATGCGAAGCAGATGGAAGCGATTGCAAATATTCCGTCCAGGGAAGTGCTTCTTGGAAGACTGTTCGGCAGCATGCAGAGCCCGATTGCGAACTTTGCGCGTGTGCTTAATCAGATCGCCGAGAGCAAAGAAGCGTAATTATCAGGAAACTTATTTATTGGATTCAGAAATCATACATTTGGAGGTAAAGAAAAATGGCAAAACTGACTACTGCAGAATTTATTGATGCGATTAAGGAACTGACAGTTCTTGAGCTGAACGATCTGGTAAAGGCCTGCGAGGAAGAGTTCGGCGTATCCGCGGCGGCGGGTGTTGTTGTTGCGGCTGCTGGCGGAGATGCTCCGGCTGCGGAAGAGAAGGATGAGTTTGATGTTGAGCTGACCGAGATCGGCCCGAACAAGGTTAAGGTTATCAAGGTTGTCCGTGAGGCTACCGGCCTTGGCCTGAAGGAGGCGAAGGCAGTTGTCGACGAGGCTCCGAAGATGGTGAAGGAAGGCGTGTCCAAGGCTGAGGCTGAGGAGCTGAAGACGAAGCTGGAGGCTGAGGGAGCGAAGGTCACCCTGAAATAATTCGTATGCATGAAAAAGAGGATTCCGCGTGGGCGGCGTCCTCTTTTTTGCGCGAAAAAAATTTGACATAAAAAGAAATTTGTGCTACCATGGACGATGCACTTATTTGCGAACTAATTAAATATAAGGGGTGAAATGTCAATGGAAAAGAACAGAATCGTACCTGTCAGATCCGGCAGAAACAGCAGAATGAGCTATTCCAGAAAAAAAGACGTGCTCGAGATGCCGAATTTGATAGAAGTCCAGCGAGATTCCTACCAGTGGTTTTTGGACGAGGGCCTTCGGGAGGCTTTCGCGGATATTTCTCCGATCACGGACTACAGTGGCAAGCTGAGCCTGGAGTTTACGGATTTCAAGCTGGACGTGGCGGGCGCGAAATACACGATTGAAGAGTGCAAGGAGCGCGATGCGACTTATGCTGCGCCGATGAAGGTGCGGGTACGGCTTCACAATAAAGAGACAGACGAGATCAATGAGCATGAGATCTTCATGGGTGACCTGCCGCTGATGACGGAGACAGGTACTTTTGTGATCAACGGAGCGGAGCGCGTGATTGTCAGCCAGCTGGTACGATCCCCCGGTATCTATTATGGCATCGATCATGATAAGACGGGTAAGCGTCTGTTCTCCTGCACCGTGATTCCGAACCGCGGCGCCTGGCTGGAGTATGAGACAGATTCCAATGATGTGTTTTATGTTCGCGTTGACAGAACCCGTAAAGTGCCGATCACAGTCCTGATCCGCGCCATGGGCGTGGGAACGGATGCGGAGATTCTGGAACTCTTTGGTGAGGAACCGAAGATTCTGGCCTCTCTTACCAAGGACACTTCGCAGAACTATCAGGAGGGACTTCTGGAACTCTATAAGAAGATCCGCCCGGGTGAGCCGCTGGCGGTCGAGAGTGCAGAGAGCCTGATCATGGGAATGTTCTTCGATCCCAGACGTTACGATCTGGCGAAGGTCGGCCGTTATAAGTTTAATAAGAAGTTATCCTTCAAGAACCGTCTTCGCGGCCAGGTGCTGGCGGAGGATGTTGTCGATCTCTCCACAGGAGAAATCATTGCCGAAGCCGGTACGAAGATTGACGTGAAGCTGGCAGAAGCCCTGCAGAATTCTGCCACGCCCTGGGTAGTTGTGAAGGGGGAGGAGCGCGATATCAAGGTGCTCTCCAACCGCATGGTCGACCTGAAGAGTTTTGTTGACTGTGAGCCGCGGGAGCTTGGCATCAAGGAAGCGGTCTACTATCCGGTGCTTGAGAAACTGATGGAAGAGTACAGCGATCCGGAGGAGTTAAAAGAGGCGATCAGTCAGTCCGTGAGCGAGCTGGTGCCGAAGCATATCACAAAGGATGATATTCTGGCGTCCATCAGCTACAATATGAATCTGGAGTATGGAATCGGCAATAAGGATGATATCGACCATCTGGGCAACCGCCGTATCCGTGCGGTGGGCGAACTGCTGCAGAATCAGTACCGGATCGGCCTTTCCCGTCTGGAGAGAGTCGTGCGTGAGCGTATGACGACGCAGGATCCGGAGAGTATTTCTGCGCAGTCTCTGATCAATATCAAGCCTGTGACTGCGGCGGTGAAGGAGTTCTTTGGATCCTCCCAGCTGTCTCAGTTTATGGACCAGAACAATCCGCTGGGAGAGCTGACGCACAAGAGACGTCTCTCCGCGCTTGGCCCCGGAGGTCTGTCGCGTGACCGTGCGGGATTCGAGGTGCGTGACGTGCACTACTCCCACTATGGGAGAATGTGTCCGATTGAGACGCCGGAAGGTCCGAACATCGGTCTTATCAACTCGCTGGCCTGCTACGCGAGAATCAACGAGTATGGATTTATAGAGGCTCCGTATCGCGTGATTGACAAGTCGGATCCGAAGAATCCGCGCGTGACGGAGGAGGTCGTCTACATGACGGCTGACGAAGAGGATAATTACCATGTAGCGCAGGCGAACGAGGAGCTCGACGAAGAAGGGCATTTCATGAGAAACAACGTCTCCGGCCGTTACCGTGAGGAGACGCAGTCTTATGACAAGACGATGTTTGATTTCATGGATGTTTCTCCGAAGATGGTGTTCTCCGTGGCGACAGCTCTGATTCCTTTCCTGGAGAACGACGATGCAAACCGCGCGCTGATGGGCTCCAACATGCAGCGCCAGGCGGTGCCGCTGATGCTGACAGAGGAACCGGTGGTCGGTACAGGTATGGAAGAAAAGACCGCGGTTGACTCCGGCGTCTGTGTGGTTGCGAAGGCGTCCGGTGTTGTGGAGCGTTCCGTGTCCGATGAGATTGTGATCCGCCAGGACAATGGGGTGCGCGATGTGTACCATCTGACCAAGTTCGCACGCAGCAACCAGAGCAACTGCTACAATCAGAGGCCGATTGTGTTCAAGGGCGACCGGGTGGAGCAGGGCGAGGTGATTGCAGACGGCCCGTCTACTTCAGGCGGCGAGATCGCGCTCGGCAAGAACCCGCTGATCGGGTTTATGACCTGGGAGGGTTATAATTACGAGGACGCGGTTCTGATCAGTGAGCGTCTGGTCATGGATGATGTATATACATCGATTCATATAGAGGAATATGAGGCGGAGGCCAGAGATACGAAGCTCGGGCCGGAGGAGATCACAAAGGATGTACCGGGCGTCGGCGATGAAGCGCTGAAGGATCTGGACAGCCGGGGGATCATCCGTATCGGTGCAGAGGTGCGCGCGGGTGACATTCTGGTCGGCAAGGTGACGCCGAAGGGCGAGACGGAGCTGACCGCGGAGGAACGGCTGCTCAGGGCGATCTTCGGCGAGAAGGCGCGCGAAGTCCGCGATACCTCCCTCAAGGTGCCTCATGGCGAGTATGGCGTGGTTGTGGACGCGAAAGTGTTCACGCGTGAGAATGGCGATGAGCTCTCTCCGGGCGTGAACCAGGCGGTGCGCATTTACATTGCACAGAAGAGAAAGATCTCTGTGGGTGACAAGATGGCAGGCCGTCACGGTAACAAGGGTGTGGTCTCCCGTGTGTTGCCGGTTGAGGATATGCCCTTCCTTCCGAACGGACGTCCGCTGGACATCGTTCTGAACCCGCTGGGCGTGCCGTCCCGTATGAATATCGGACAGGTTCTGGAGATTCACCTGAGTCTGGCCGCGAAGGCGCTCGGTTTCAATGTGTCGACGCCGGTTTTCGATGGAGCGGATGAAAATGATATTATGGACACTCTGGATCTGGCAAACGACTATGTCAATCTGGAGTGGGAGGAGTTTAAGGCGAAGCATGAGAAGGAGCTTCTCCCCGAGGTGCTCGATTATCTTTATGAGAACCGGGATCACCGCAAGGTCTGGAAGGGCGTGCCGATTTCCCGCGACGGAAAGGTCCGCCTGCGCGACGGGCGTACCGGTGAGTTTTTCGATGCACCGGTAACGATTGGACACATGCACTATCTGAAGCTGCATCACCTTGTGGATGACAAGATCCATGCGCGTTCCACCGGACCATATTCTCTTGTGACGCAGCAGCCTCTGGGCGGCAAAGCGCAGTTCGGCGGCCAGCGTTTCGGCGAGATGGAGGTCTGGGCGCTCGAGGCTTATGGCGCGGCCTACACGCTGCAGGAGATCCTGACGGTGAAGTCCGACGATGTCATCGGCAGAGTGAAGACCTACGAGGCCATTATTAAGGGTGAGAATATCCCGGAACCTGGCATTCCGGAATCCTTCAAGGTGTTGCTCAAGGAGCTGCAGGCTTTGGGACTGGATGTGCGTGTGCTTCGTGATAATCAGGAAGTTGAGCTGGTTGAGAACAGCGACTATGGCGATGTGGATATCCGTTCGATTCTGGAGAACGACAGCCGTCGCTTTAACCGGGAGGACGAATCCTTCGGAGAACATGGCTTCACAAAGCAGCAGTTTGAGGGCGACGAGCTCGTGAATGTGGAGCAGGAGGAAGCGGAAGAGTTCACCGCGGATGGCGCCGCGGACCTGGATGAAGGAAGCGATTATGACGAATAAGGAGGTGCCGCTCATGCCGGAAATGACAAAAAATGATAATTATCAGCCCATGAGTTTTGACTCGATTAAGATTGGGCTTGCGTCCCCGGAAGTGATCCTGGGATGGTCGAGAGGCGAAGTGACAAAGCCGGAGACCATCAATTACCGGACCCTGAAGCCGGAGAAGGACGGTCTGTACTGCGAGAGAATTTTCGGACCCAGCAAAGACTGGGAGTGCCACTGCGGAAAGTACAAGAAGATTCGTTACAAGGGCGTCATCTGTGATCGCTGTGGCGTTGAGGTAACGAAGTCCAATGTCCGTCGTGAACGTATGGGGCATATCAAGCTGGCGGCGCCGGTATCCCATATCTGGTATTTCAAGGGAATTCCGAGCCGGATGGGCCTGATCCTGGACCTGTCCCCGCGCACGCTCGAAAAGGTGCTCTATTTTGCATCCTACATTGTTCTGGATGCAGGCAAAACGGATCTTCAGTATAAGCAGGTGCTCTCCGAGCGGGAATATCAGGAGGCGAAGGAGCGTTATCCGGAGCCGGGCGCATTTCGCGTCGGTATGGGAGCGGAATCCGTCAAGGAGTTGCTGCATGCCATCGACCTGGATAAGGAAGCAAAGGAGCTGAAGGAAGGGCTCGAGCATTCCTCCGGACAGAAGCGTGCCCGCATTATCAAGCGGCTCGAGGTCGTGGAGGCCTTCCGCGAGTCAGGCAACAAGCCGGAGTGGATGGTCATGGATGTGCTTCCGGTCATTCCGCCGGACCTTCGGCCGATGGTACAGCTGGACGGCGGCCGTTTTGCGACCTCCGATCTGAATGATCTGTACCGCAGAATTATCAACAGAAACAATCGTCTGCAGAGACTGCTCGACCTGGGCGCGCCGGACATCATTGTCCGCAATGAAAAGCGCATGCTTCAGGAAGCGGTCGATGCGCTGATCGATAATGGCCGCAGAGGCCGTCCGGTCACAGGCCCCGGCAACAGGGCGCTGAAGTCCCTGTCCGACATGCTGAAGGGCAAGTCCGGCCGTTTCCGTCAGAATCTGCTCGGAAAGCGCGTGGACTACTCCGGGCGTTCCGTTATCGTCGTGGGGCCGGAGCTGAAGATTTACCAGTGCGGTCTCCCGAAGGAGATGGCGATCGAGCTTTTCAAACCCTTTGTCATGAAGGAACTGGTTGCGAACGGCTCGGCGCACAATATTAAGAGCGCGAAGAAGATGGTGGAGCGTCTCCAGCCGGAGGTCTGGGATGTTCTGGAGGATGTAATCAAGGAGCATCCGGTCATGCTGAACCGTGCCCCTACGCTGCATCGTCTCGGAATTCAGGCTTTTGAACCGATCCTTGTGGAAGGCAAGGCGATCAAGCTGCATCCGCTTGTGTGTACGGCTTTCAATGCGGACTTCGACGGCGACCAGATGGCGGTTCATCTGCCGCTGTCTGTGGAAGCACAGGCGGAATGCCGTTTCCTGATGCTGTCGCCGAACAACCTGCTGAAGCCGTCTGACGGCGGCCCGGTGGCGGTTCCGTCGCAGGATATGGTGCTTGGTATCTACTACCTGACACAGGAGAGACCCGGCGCGCTCGGCGAAGGAAAAGCCTTCCGCAATGTGAATGAGGCGATTCTGGCCTATGAGAACGGGGCGCTGACTCTGCAGAGTCGTATTAAGGCACGTGTCACGAAGACCATGCCGGACGGCACGCTGCTCACCGGTATTGAGGAATCCACGCTGGGACGTTTCCTGTTCAACGAGATTCTGCCGCAGGATCTGGGCTTTGTGGATCGCAGCATTCCGGGCAACGAGCTGAAGCTTGAAGTGGATTTCCATGTGGGCAAGAAGGGCCTGAAACAGATTCTGGAGAAGGTCATCAACATCCATGGCGCAACCAGAACTGCAGAGGTGCTGGACGATATCAAGTCTATGGGTTATAAATATTCGACGAGAGCAGCCATGACCGTGTCGATTTCCGATATGACGGTCCCGCCCGAAAAGCCGGCGCTGATCAAACAGGCGCAGGATACCGTGGATAAGATCACCCGCAACTATAAGCGCGGTATGATCACGGATGAGGAGCGCTACAAGGAAGTCGTGGAGACCTGGAAGGACACGGATGCTGTTCTGACGAAGGCGCTGCTGGACGGCCTGGATAAATACAACAATATCTATATGATGGCGGATTCCGGAGCGCGTGGTTCCGACAAGCAGATCAAGCAGCTCGCCGGCATGCGCGGACTGATGGCCGATACGACAGGACATACGATCGAGCTGCCGATCACGTCGAACTTCCGTGAAGGACTGGATGTTCTGGAATATTTCATGTCGGCTCATGGCGCCCGCAAGGGTCTGTCTGATACCGCTCTGCGTACGGCGGACTCCGGTTACCTGACCAGACGTCTGGTGGACGTCTCCCAGGAGCTGATTATCCGCGAGACTGACTGCTCGGAGGGAAAGGACGAGATTCCGGGTATGGAGGTTGCCGCCTTCACCGATGGCAAGGAGCTGATCGAGTCGCTGCAGGAGCGCATCACAGGCCGTTTTGCAGCCGACGATATCTGCGATAAGGATGGAAATATCCTGGTAAAGGCAAATCATATGATCACGCCGCGCCGCGCGGCTCTGGTCGTGAAAGAGGGCGTGGACGCAGATGGAAATCCGCTCGAAAAGGTGCGTATCCGTACTGCCCTGACCTGCCGTTCCCACATCGGTGTGTGCGCGAAGTGCTATGGTGCGAACATGGCGACCGGCGAGGCTGTACAGGTCGGTGAGACGGTCGGCATTATCGCGGCGCAGTCCATCGGCGAGCCGGGTACACAGCTTACGATGCGTACCTTCCATACCGGCGGCGTGGCCGGCGGCGATATCACCCAGGGTCTTCCGCGTGTAGAGGAGCTGTTTGAGGCCAGAAAGCCGAAGGGACTTGCAATCGTTACGGAGATCGGCGGCGTTGCTGCGATCAACGACATGCGGAAGAAGCGCGAAGTGATCATCACAAACACGGAGACGGGAGATTCCAAGACCTATCTGATCCCCTTTGATTCCAGGATCAAGATTATGGATGGAGATACCGTGGAGGCCGGCGATGCGCTGACCGAAGGCAGTATCAATCCGCATGATATCCTGAAGATCAAGGGTGTGCGTTCCGTGCAGGATTATCTGCTTCAGGAAGTGCAGAGAGTGTACCGTCTGCAGGGCGTGGAGATTAATGATAAGCATATCGAGATGATCGTGCGCCAGATGCTGAAGAAGGTGCGTATTGAGGACAGTGGTGACAGCGGGTTCCTGCCAGGCACGCTGGTGGATAACCTGGAATATCAGGATGTAAATGAACAGCTGATCGCGGAGGGAAAGACCCCGGCGGACGGCAAGCAGGTGCTGCTTGGAATCACGAAGGCCTCGCTTGCGACGAATTCGTTCCTGTCTGCGGCATCCTTCCAGGAGACGACCAAGGTATTGACTGAGGCCGCCATCAAGGGTAAGGTCGATCCGCTGATCGGACTGAAGGAGAATGTCATCATCGGAAAGCTGATCCCGGCAGGCACAGGCATGAAGCGTTATCGTGATGTGAAGCTGAATACGGACTTCATGGAGGAGGACGCGCTGGTCATCAGTGAGGAGAGCGATGAGGAGACGGCGGAAGGTGAGGAAACGCTTGCCGTCAGTGAGGAGCCTGTCCAGACTGCTGATGAGGCGCCGGAGGTCAATCCGGAGGAAGTCTTTGAGGCAGACCCGGAAGAAGAATCCGAAGAATAATGATTTATAATCAACAGGGAAAAGAGACGCGTCAGCGCCTCTTTTTCTTTGCAAGGGGACGAAAGACGGTTTTTCTCCCGATAAAGCAGATAAACTGGACAATCAGAACGCCGGCCAGAATGCCGATGCTGTCGATGCAGACATCCCGTTTGGAGGGGCCGCGTCCCGCTACAAAGGACTGATGGTATTCATCGAGCGCAGCGAAGCCTACGCAGAAACCGCCTGCCAGGATCGGCAGCCATAAGCCCTGGACGCCGTAGACATAGAGCGGAAAAGATACGGAGACCGCCAGCAGAAAGTATTCGGTCACATGGGCGAGCTTGCGCACATAGGGGTGGATCTTCTCTATATAGAGGCTGACCTCGCTCTCAGACCAGTTCATCTCAAAAGCGTCATTCGCACAATCCACGATGATCTCGCTGACCTCGTAGCTTAAGCCCGCCGAGGCAGTGCCGTCCTGTGCCGAAAAAGAGAAGATCAGGCACATCATGCCGATCGCCGGCAGAAAGGAAAAGGGCTTTAAAAGCGCCCGTAAAAATGTTCTTATCATATAGAAGAATCTCCTTCGTCAAAATCAAATTTGCCTCATCATAGCACGAAAAATACCGCTTGACAAGGAGAGAGGTATTTTATATAATAATCAAGCATGCGTGCAGATGTACGCATGTATCCTGACTTTTGCAGGATAATAGAGCGAAAAAGGCCCTCAATCCCAGTATTTATGCTGGATTGAGGGCTTGTCATTTTGTCATATTTTCATGGAGAAATTTCTACTTTTTGGTTCCTGCTAAAACTTTTTTGATTTCTCCGAGGGTTCTGATCCGTTTTGAAAAATCAATGCCTGTTGCGGTTCCGATGTCTTTTAAAACTTCATCATAATAATCAAACAGGTAATAGTTTTGCTGCAGGAGACTGCATTGTGAGTTCGCAAGTGCTTCAAGTAATCGGGGGATGCTGTATTTGCGGTCGGTTTTTAATTCCAGTATCCTTGCAATGGTAAGCGCCACAAAACAGGTAAGGAAATGTGCTTCGATGTGCTCCCTCGTCCATACATATACAGGCCGTGCTTCCAGTTCACTTTTTGTCACTTTGAAGGATTCTTCAATCCGCCACAATCCTCTGTATATATCAATGATCTTATCGTCGGATTCTTCCATTTCGCTGGTGAGCAGGACATAATAGCCATCAAATTTCTCTTCTTCCCGGATCA
>JAJPXQ010000140.1 GCA_021205385.1 Lachnospiraceae bacterium
GCAAAATAAGGAAAAAATTTTTATCATTTAATCAGTGAAGTGGCAAACTCGGGAAGCGGCGCCTTCCGGATATGATATCCTGAAAATCGCGACCAGGGGAAGCGCCAGGCTGCTGGGGAGGGACGATATCGGATCACTGGAAGTCGGCAAATGCGCGGACCTGTTCCTGATCGATGAGCGTCGTCTGGAGCTGGTCGGCTCCTGCTATGACGCGGGCTCCGTGCTGGCCACGGTGGGCGTACGCGGCCCGGTAGACTGCACGATTGTAAACGGAAGGGTCGTTGTCAGGGACGGAAAGCTTGTCGGTATCGATGAGGAGGAAACAGCGCGGGCCGCGCAGGCGCGTTGCGACCGCTACCTGGCATAGGGCTGCAGCCCCGATTTTTTTCTTGCTATCATTCTGAAAGTCTGCTATAATTTATTTGTAAAATTTTTCTGTCCCTTTGAGGACCCTGCATAACAGAGGAGATTACGTGATGACAGACGAAGGCGCTTGTTTTTTATAGACAAAGTGCCTTTTTCACTAATCGGAGCCTTTGGGCAGAATAAAAGAAAAGGAGGAATGTACTATGAAAAAGAAACTGTTGGCAGTTCTTCTTTGTGCGGCCATGACGGCATCGCTTGCCGCCTGCGGCAGCTCCAGCTCGAGTTCGAGCGACAGCTCGTCCGACACGGCCACAGAGGAGACATCCGAGGACACGGAAGAAGCAGAAGCTGCGGAGGAGACGGAAGACACCGCTGAGGCTTCTGCAGCATCCGATATCACGATCGGCGTGATCTATGTCGGCGATGAGAACGAGGGCTATTCTGCATCGCATATCAATGGCGTGGCGGCGGCTGCCGAGGCGCTCGGCATCTCTTCCGATCAGATCATCGAGAAGACAAACATTCCGGAAGATGAGACCTGCTATGACGCGGCGGTCGATCTTGCGGAGCAGGGCTGCGACATCATCTTTGCGACGAGCTTCGGTCATGAGGACTATCTGTTCCAGGCGGCGAGCGAGTATCCGGAGATCGAGTTCTGCCATGCGACCGGCTATCAGGCGGCGAGCTATGGTCTGGACAATGTACACAACTATTTCGACTACATCTTTGAGGCCCGTTATGTGTCCGGCGTTGTTGCCGGCATGAAGATCCAGGAGATGATCGACAATGGCGAGATTACCGAGGATGAGGCGAAGATCGGCTACGTCGGTGCTTATCCGTATGCGGAGGTTATTTCCGGATTTACGGCCTTCTATCTTGGCGCAAAGAGCATTGTGGACTCCGTGACCATGGAAGTGAAGTACACGAACAGCTGGGCAGACATCTCTCTTGAGAATGAGACGGCGCAGGCTCTGATCGCGGACGGCTGCATCATGATCGGACAGCACGCGGATACGACGGGTGCTCCGAGTGCCTGCGAGGATGCCGGTGTGTACTGCGTTGGCTACAACATCGACATGACCTCTGTGGCTCCGAGCGTCGCTCTGACCTCCTCCACGAATAACTGGGAAGTCTACTATGAGTACGCGATCAGCTGCGTGCTGAACGGAGAGTCGATTGCAACTGACTGGGCGGCCGGTTATGCGGAGGGCGCGGTGCTGATCACCGATCTCAACGAGGACATTGTCGCCGAGGGTACGCAGGAAGCGGTAGACGCGGCGGAAGCTGCACTCAAGGACGGCAGCCTGCATGTGTTTGATACCTCTACCTTCACAGTGGATGGTGAGGAGCTGGTAGATGAGACCTACGTATACGATGGATACTATCACGAGTCTGAGCTCGCGTCGGCCCCGTCGTTTGCATATATCATCGACGGAATTACCGAGAAGTAAAAAGCAGTAAAGGAAGCATGGGGCAGCGGAGCTGCGGGGTAAGCAGTTCCGCTGCCTCTCTTTATAGGAGGTACTGCCTGTGGACACGAACTATGCGATAGAACTGAAAAATGTGACAAAACGGTTCGGAGAGGTTGTAGCAAATGACAGCGTTGACCTGAGCCTTAAGAAGGGGGAGATTCTCGCCATCCTGGGTGAGAACGGCAGTGGCAAGACGACGCTGATGAATATGATTTCCGGTATCTATTTTCCGGATGAGGGACATATTTTTGTAAATGGGCAGGAAGTGACCATTCGCTCGCCGAAGGATTCCTACGACCTGGGCATTGGCATGATTCACCAGCATTTCAAGCTTGTCCCGATCTTTACGGCCGCAGAGAATATTGTGCTGGGACTGCCTGCCGAAAAAGGGCAGGGTATGAGCCGGGTCGAGGCCGATGTTCAGGCGCTTGTCGACCGTTATGGCTTTGACATGAATCCTGCAAAAAAGATCTATGATATGTCCGTCTCGCAGAAGCAGACGGTCGAGATTGTCAAGGTACTCTACCGCGGCGCGGAGATCCTGATACTGGATGAGCCGACCGCTGTGCTGACGCCGCAGGAGACAGAGCGGCTGTTCCAGGTATTGAAAAATATGCGGGATGATGGGAAATCCATCATCATCATTACACATAAACTGAACGAGGTCATGGAGATCTCGGACCGCGTGGCCGTGCTGCGCAAGGGAAAATACATCGGTACGGTGAAGACCTCCGAGGCGACGATCCCCTCTCTGACCGAGATGATGGTTGGTGAGAAGGTGAGCCTGAATATCGACCGTTCCGAGCCGGTGAATCCTGAGCTCCGTCTGGAGATGAAGGGCGTCAGCTGCCGGAACAAAGAAGGCACCGTCACATTGAACAAAGCATCCTTCGCCGCGCGCAGCGGCGAGATCCTCGGCGTCGCCGGAATCTCCGGCAGCGGTCAGAAGGAGCTGCTGGAGTCGATCGCGGGACTGCAGCACATGGAGGAAGGAGAGATCTGGTACTATCCGCCGGGCGGGGAGCCGCAGGCGCTCCATTCCTTAAGCGTCACCGAGATCCGGAATCTGGGCGTGCGCCTGTCCTTTGTGCCGGAAGACCGGCTGGGCATGGGACTTGTCGGTTCGATGGATATTACAAACAACATGATGCTGCGAAGCTATCGGAATGGGAAAGGCCTGGTCACAGACCGGAAGACGCCGGAGCAGCTCGCCAGGACGATTATCGAGGAGCTTGAGGTCGTCACGCCGGGCGTCACGACGCCGGTGCGCCGTCTCTCGGGCGGCAATGTGCAGAAGGTGCTGGTCGGACGCGAGATTTCCTCGAATCCGACGGTGCTCATGGTGGCCTATCCCGTGCGCGGACTTGATATCAATTCTTCCTACACGATTTATAATCTCCTGAATAAACAGAAGGAGAACGGAGCGGCGGTCATCTGCGTCGGAGAAGATCTGGATGTGCTGCTTGAGCTCTGCGACCGCATTCTGGTGCTGCAGGGCGGCAGGGTAGCCGGGACAGTGGACGCGCGCAGCGCGACCAAGGAGCAGCTCGGACTGATGATGACCGGTACGATTGGAAAGGAGGAAGCGGTAAATGAACCATAAAGAACCTTTGGTACGAATGAAAAAAAGGAGCACCGTCTCCCTGAAGCAGGCGGTTCTGGTCCGTCTGGTGGCAGTCCTCCTCTCACTCGTTGTCTGTGCTGTTTTTATTGTGATTGTGACGCAGCAGAATCCGCTGCAGGTCTACGCCGGTATCGTTGACGGGGCGGTCGGCACAGGCAGACGCGCCTGGGTGACGGTTCGCGAGACAGTGGTATTGCTGCTGATCGCGGTTGGCCTCGCGCCGGCGTTCAAGATGCGCTTCTGGAATATCGGCGCGGAGGGACAGGTGCTGATGGGCGGCCTCGCGAGCGCGGCGCTGATGATTTATCTGGGAGACCTTCTTCCAAATGTTGTCCTGCTGGTGATCATCTTTGTCGCCAGTATGCTGGCAGGCCTTATCTGGGGTTACATTCCTGCGTTCTTTAAGGCGCGCTACAATACGAACGAGACGCTCTTCACGCTGATGATGAACTATGTCGCGATGCAGATCGTCACCTTCTGTATCGTCTTCTGGGAGAATCCTGCCGGTTCCAATACCGTCGGCATCATCAACTCCGCCTCACAGAAGGGCTGGTTCCCGTCTATCGCCGGGAATTCTTACATACTGAATGTGATTATCGTGCTGATCTTTACGGTGCTGATGTATTTCTACATGACTTACAGCAAGCAGGGTTATGAGATCGCTGTCGTCGGCGAGAGCCAGAACACGGCCCGCTACGCCGGCATCAATGTAAAGCGCGTGATCAAGCGCACGATGATGATCTCCGGCGCGATCTGCGGCCTGGCGGGCATGGTGACCGTCTGCGGCGCGGGACATACGATCTCGACGAGCACGGCGAACGGGCGCGGCTTCACGGCGATTATTGTGGCCTGGATGGCGAAGTTCAATCCCTTCTTCATGGTATTGATCTCCGCGCTGCTTGTCTTTATGCAGCAGGGCGCGATCCAGATCGCGACGCAGTTCGGCCTGAACAAGAACGCCTCCGACATCATCACGGGCATTATCCTGTTCTTCCTGATCGGCTGTGAGTTCTTTATCAACTATGAACTGGAATTCCGCAAAAAGCAGAAGGAGGCATGAGAATATGAATCTGATTTTAACCTTTATCCAGAAGGCGATCGGCCAGGGTATTGCGATTCTCTTCGGCGCCTCCGGTGAGATCCTGATTGAGAAGTCGGGCAATTTGAACCTGGGAATCCCGGGCATCATGTATATGGGCGGCGTATCCGGCCTGATGGGCGCTTTCTTCTATGAAAATTCCGTGGAGAACCCGAATGGTCTCGTGGGACTTCTGATTGCCTTTGCGATGGCGCTCGTCGTCTCCGCGCTGGGCGGTCTGATTTACGCGTTCCTGACGATCAGCCTGCGTGCCAATCAGAACGTGGTCGGTCTTGCGCTCACGACCTTCGGTACCGGTTTCGGCAATTTCTTCGGCGGCTCGCTCTCAAAGCTCGCGGGCGGCGTCGGCCAGATTTCCGTGAAGACGACGGGCGAGGCTTTCCGCACGACGATACCGGTACTCTCCGAGATTCCGGTGATAGGGCCGCTGCTGTTTTCCTATGGATTCCTGACCTACCTTTCCATCATCCTGGCTTTTGTCATCACCTGGTTCCTGACGAAGACCCGGAAGGGCCTGAATCTGCGGGCGGTCGGAGAGAGTCCGGCGACCGCGGACGCCGCCGGTATCAATGTGACGCGCTACAAGTATTCGGCGACGATCATCGGCGCGGCAATCGCGGGACTCGGCGGTCTCTACTATGTCATGGATTACCTCGGCGGCACCTGGATTGAGAATGGTTTCGGCGACCGTGGCTGGCTCGCGATTGCACTCGTCATCATGGCGCTCTGGAACGCGCGCAGCGCGATCTGGGGTTCGATCCTGTTCGGCGCGCTGTACATTCTCTACATTTACGTGCCGGGCCTGTCGCGCGCGATGCAGGAAGTCTTCAAGATGTTCCCGTATCTCGTGACGATCATTGTGCTGGTCTTCACCAGCCGCCGCAATAAGCCGGAAAATCAGCCGCCGGCGAGCCTGGGTACCTCGTATTTCCGCGAAGAGCGCTGATGAAAAGGGGATAGAAGAGATGAGAAATGTAAAATATGGAAAGTGTGTCCGCTGCGGCAGGACCTATGAAGCAGTTCCAAATCTGACGAACTGTGAGTGCGGCGGCATTCTCGACATTGTGTATGACTATGACTATATCAAAGAGAAGCTGACGAAGGAGAAGCTCGCGGCGAGATCGGAGCGCTCCATGTGGCGTTACCGCGAGCTGCTTCCCGTGGAGGAGGAGACGCCCGCGCCGCCGCTGCGCGTCGGCTGGTCGCCGCTCTATGAGGAGTCGCGGCTGGCGGAGCAGCTCGGCATTGCGAAGCTCTATGTGAAGGACGACGGCCTTAATCCGACTGCGTCGCTCAAAGACCGCGCTTCCTCGATGGCAGTTGCCAAGGCGGGCGAGGCCGGGGCGAAGGTGATCGCCTGCTCCTCGACCGGCAATGCGGCTTCCTCCCTTGCGGGCAACGCGGCTGCCGCGGGCCTTTCAACTTATATCTTCGTGCCGTCCCGCGCCCCGAAGGGCAAGGTTGCGCAGCTCATGACTTTTGGCGCGACGGTGATCTCCGTGCAGGGCTCCTACGAGGACACCTTCGAGCTCTCGAAGCAGGCCATCGACAAGTGGGGCTGGTACAACCGCAACGCGGCGATCAATCCCTATCTTTCCGAGGGAAAGAAGACGGTCGGCCTTGAGATTATGGAACAGCTCGACTGGCAGGTGCCGGACTACATTGCGATCTCGGTCGGCGACGGCTGCACGATCGCCGGTCTCTGGAAAGGACTGAAAGATCTTTATGCCATCGGCTTTATCGACCGGCTTCCACGCCTCATCTCCGCGCAGGCCAGTGGCTGCTGTCCGCTGAACCGTGCGATCGAGACAGGAGAGGACTGGTATCCGATGGAGGAAAATACGCTCGCGGATTCCATCGCGGTTGGCGTTCCGCGCAATGCGGATAAGGCACTGATGGCAATCCGGGAGTCGGATGGCCTGACGGTGAACGTCACCGACGAGGAGATCATGGCAGCGCAGAAGCTGCTCGGCTCGACCTGCGGAGTCTTCGGCGAGCCCGCCGGCGTCACCGGCACGGCCGGCCTCAAAAAGCTCTGCGAGCAGGGCAGAATCCCGGCGGACGCGACAGTCGTCTCCGTCGTCACCGGCAACGGGCTCAAGGACGTCGAGAACGCGATCCGCTCCTGCGGCGAGCCGATTTCGATTCCGGGGGACATGGAGCGCCTGATGCAGGCTTTTGCGGAGAAGGGGATCACAGTTTCGTAGGCGGAGGTGGCCATGGAGCAGAACATTCTCTATAAAATGCTGCCCTCGCTCGAGCGCTACGCGGAAGTGATCTCCCAGCTCGTGCAGATGCCGGTCACCGTGGTGGACGATCAGATGATCCGCATTGTGAGCAAGGGCGAGAGTGTGGGCTTAAGCGTCGGCGAGAGTCTGGAGCTCAGCGGCCATATTCTGCAGGCAGCGATCGACAGCGGACAGCCGCAGATGATGACGCATCCGAAAGGTCATCCGGCCTGTCGCCGCTGCGAGGAGCGCGAGACCTGCAGGGATGTCGCGCAGATGCTTGCACCGATCGTTGCGAACGGAAAGGTGCTCGGCGTGATCGGATTTGTCAGCGACGACCGGCAGCAGTGGGAGAGAATACGCAAAGAAAGCGCTGCATACCTTGCATTTATCGAACAGATCGCAAATCTGATCGCTTTTGAGGCACTGCAGCAGACGGAGGCGGAGCGGAATCAGGAGCTGCTCTCCATGATGGATTTCGCGCTGAACCGCACCGCGCTGGGCATTCTGATGCTGGACAGTGCGGGAAATATACAGAAGCTCAACCGCACGGGACGGACGCTGATCGAGGACCGACTCTACCAGCTGGGTGAGCAGCCGGTTGGCATTGAAGCGACCGGTGAGAAGCTCGGCCAGATGGACGTCTACCGTCTGACCTGCGGAAAAGAAAGCTGCTGCGTTGCGGGCAGCCTCTATCAGGTCAGCGTCGAACACTTTGACCGCGTGCTGATCTTTGGGGACGATGAGGCGCTGCGGCGCAGGGAACAGCAGCCGACGGCTTTTTCTCAGATCAAAGGAATTTCACAGCAGATCACAGAGGTGCGCGAGCGCATCCGAAGTTCCGCGCTCTCGCCGTCCAACGTGCTCCTCTATGCGGAGGACGGGCTTCGCAAGGAACTTTATGCGCAAGCCATTCACGAGCAGAGCGCCTACGCGGATAAGCCCTTTGTGCGGATCGACTGCGGCATGCTTCCGGCACAGCAGACAGAGGAGTATCTCTTCGGCGTGGCGGGAAGCGGCGGCGCGGGCAGCCGCGGCAGACCGGGACGACTGGAGGCCGCATCGGGAGGCACGCTGTTTCTGGATGATGTGGATGCGCTTCCCGTGGCCATCCAGCAGAAGCTGCTGCCGATGCTCGAGAGACGACAGATACAGCGCATCGGCTCCCGCAAGAGCAGGAAGCTCAATTTCCGTATTATCGCCTCGACGAGTGCGGATCTTGCGGAACTCTGCGCGAAGGGGCGTTTCCACCGGGGACTTCTGTATCTGCTGGACGTGCTGCCGATCGAGATCCCGCCGCTGCGGGAGCGCAAGGAAGATCTGCGGCCGCTCGCGATGGAATTCTTAAATGGCTGCGCGCGGACACTTGGCAAAAAGATCACGGACATCGAGCCGGCCTTCTGGGAGTCCGTGGAAGGCTACGACTGGCCCGGCAATATCCGGGAGCTGAAGAGCGCGATGGAGTATGTCGTGAACATGCAGCGGGAAGAAGGGAAGATCAGCGCTGACCTTCTGCCGCAGAGAGTGCGGCCGGAAGATCCGGGGTGGACGAATGACAGCCTGAATCTTCAGAAGCTGGAGGAAGATACCTTCCGCCGCGCGCTGCAGTATCAGCGGGCAGTCGGCGTGTCGAACGAGGAGCTGGCACGGATGATGGGGATCGGTGTCGCGACTTTTTATCGGAAACATAAGAAGCTCAGAATCGACAAAACTATCAAATAGATAGGCATGTTATCATTTTGATAGCAATAAAATTAAAAAAAGCGCCAGAATTCGATCATAT
>JAJPXQ010000034.1 GCA_021205385.1 Lachnospiraceae bacterium
ATCTGACAAAAAATGAGGCCGCTCTTGAGCGGAATATTCAGAACGCGAAGGAGAATGGCATTATCATCCCGACGATTCACGAGATGCAGCATCCGGAGGAAATCCCCGGAAAGATTCAGGATAAGCTGAAGAATGTGGGGCTCTGGGATGTGAATCCGCTGAACCTGTTCCGTATCACCTGGAAGAATGAGCCGAAGGAATCCGGCGGACTTTTCCAGGAGGTTCCGAACTATGTAGAGCTGCCGAGCGAGCTGACCGGCGTACCCTGCCGCATCGTGGCGATGGTCGGCAAGTGGTTCCCGACCGGCTGCCACAAAGTCGGCGCTTCCTTCGGCTGCCTGGCTCCGCGTCTCGTGACCGGACAGTTCGACGTGCAGAAGCACAAGGCCGTCTGGCCGTCTACCGGCAACTACTGCCGCGGCGGAGCCTTCAACTCCCGTCTGATGGGCGCGCAGGGCGTGGCGATTCTGCCGGCGGAGATGAGCCAGGAGCGTTTCGACTGGCTGCATGAGATCGGCGCGGAGGTCATTGCGACGCCGGGCTGTGAGTCGAACGTGAAGGAGATCTTCGACAAGACGAACGAGCTGAAGCAGGATCCGCAGTACATGATTTTCAATCAGTTCGAGGAGATGGGCAATCCGCTCTGGCACTACAACGTGACCGGCAACGCGCTGGAGGATGTCTACAATGCGATTAAGAAGCCGGGTCAGAGGCTTGCAGGCGCCTGCTTTACTTCCGGTTCCGCTGGGACGATGTCCGCGGGCGACCGCCTGAAGGAGCTGCATCCGCACATGAAGCTGGGCGTCGGCGAGGCGCTGCAGTGCCCGACCATCCTGAACAACGGCTTCGGCGGACACCGCATCGAGGGTATCGGCGACAAGCATATTCCGTGGATTCATAACGTAAAGAACTCCGACATGGCGATCGCGATCGACGACGAAGATTCGCAGAGACTGCTTCGCCTCTTCAACACGCCGGAGGGACAGAAGTACCTGAAGGAAGCGCTCGGCTTCGACGACGAGCTGATCGAGAAGCTGACCTGGCTTGGCATCTCCGGTATCGCGAATATGCTCTGCTGCATCAAGATGGCGAAGTACTACGAGTTCACTGAGAAGGATGTCGTCGTGACCGTTCTGACCGACTCCGCGGTCATGTACCAGAGCCGCATCAATGAGCTGAACGAGATGTACGGCGCCTACGATGTGAACGAGGCGCGCCTGGATCATAATCTCCACATCCTGAACCTGAAGACCGACAATCTGATGGAGATGACCTATGCCGATCGCAAGCGCGTGCACAACCTCAAGTATTACACCTGGGTTGAGCAGCAGGGCAAGACGAGCGAAGAGCTGAACGCGCTCTGGTACGACACCGAGGGCACCTGGGATGCGGTTCACGCGCAGGCAAAGGATCTGGATGAGCTGATCTGTGAATTCAATGAGCGAACAGGACTGTTAAAATAAAAAAATTCAAAAGCAGGAGGTAATTTCTTATGAAGTATGGTCGTACGTACAATTTTTCTGCAGGCCCGGCGATGATGCCGGAGCCGGTGCTGGAGGAGATCCGCGATGAGATGATGAACTATCGCGGTTCGGGCATGTGCGTGATGGAGATGTCGCACCGCTCGAAGGTCTATCAGCAGATCTTCGACGAGGCCGAGCAGGACTTAAGAGATCTGATGGGGATCCCGGACAATTACAAGGTGCTCTTCATCCAGGGCGGCGCGACGCTGCAGTTCTCGATGATTCCGATGAACCTGATGAAGAACGGCAAGGCCGTCTACATCGAGACCGGCGCCTGGTCCAAGAAGGCCATCGCCGAGGCGAAGAAGGTCGGCGAAGTGATCGTCGCCGCGTCGAGCAAGGATAAGAATTATTCCTATATTCCGGACTGCTCTGACCTCGATATCCCGGACGATGCGGACTATGTCTACATCTGCGAGAATGAGACGATCCACGGTTCCACTTATCCGAAGCTGCCGAACACGAAGGGCCATATCCTCGTGTCTGACCAGTCCTCGATGTTTCTGTCGAAGCCCTGCAATGTCTCCGACTATGGCCTGATTTATGCGGGCGTGCAGAAGAACGTCGGCCCGGCCGGCATGGTGGTCGTGATCATCCGCGAGGACCTGATCCGCGACGATCTCACCGATCTGCCGATCTATCTGCAGTACAAGACCCACGCGGACAATGGTTCCATGTACAACACGCCGAACTGCTGGGCGATCTACGCCTGTGGCAAGGTCTTCAAATATCTGAAGTCCATCGGCGGCCTGGAGGAGATGGCGAAGAGAAATGAGGACAAGGCGAAGGTGCTCTATGATTTCCTTGACAGCTCGAAGCTCTTCAAGGGGACGGTTGTGGAAGGGGACCGCAGCCTGATGAACGTCACCTTTGTCACCGGCGATGCGGATCTGGATGCGAAGGTGGTCGCCTGCACGAAGGCGGCGGGATTCGACAATCTGAAGGGACACCGCTCGGTTGGCGGCCTGCGCGCGTCGATCTACAACGCGATGCCGAAGGAGGGCGTTGTGGCGCTGGTGGAGTGCCTGAAGAAATTTGAGGCGGAGAACTCATAAACGAACGCTTGACAAAGGGGGATTCTTATGCGTATTCTGGTAACTGACGGTATGGATGCAGGTGCTGTCGAGAAGCTGAGGGGTGACGGCATTGAGGTAGTAGAACAGTATTATGAGGCGGATGAGCTGGGGGCGGCTCTGCGGGAATTCGACGGAGTCGTGATCCGCTCGGCGACGAAGATCAAAGAGCCGCAGATCGATGAGGCAAAGGGCAGCCGCCTGAAGCTGATCATCCGTGCCGGAGTCGGTGTGGACAATATTGCGGTGAAGTATGCCGAGGAGAACGGCATCACCGTCCGCAATACCCCGCGGGCTTCCTCGAATGCGGTGGCAGAGCTGGCGATCGCGCTTCTGTTCTCCTGCGCGAGATCGATCTCGATCGCGGGCAGTACGATGCGGCAGGAGCGCTGGGAGAAGAAAGCCTATTCCAAAGGCTTCGAGCTCGAGGGTAAGACGATGGGCGTCGTCGGCTACGGCCGGATCGGACAGCTGGTCGGAAAGAAGGCGCAGGCGCTTGGGATGAATGTTCTCTCCAGCGTACACCGCCACAAACCGGAAGGCTGCGAGTGCGAGACGATGCACTTTGTCCCGATGGACGAAATGATTTCCTCATCCGACGTGATCGTGCTCTGCGCCCCGAATGACGGGAAGCCGATGGTCGACGCAGAGAGTATCGCAAAGATGAAGGACGGCGTGGTGATTGTCAACGTCTCCCGCGGTGCGAATGTAGACGAGGCGGCTCTCCTGGAGGCGCTGAACAGCGGCAAGGTCCGCGCGGCAGGACTCGATGTCTGGCTGAGCGAGAAGACCCCGAACTGGGAGCTGGCGTCCCATCCGTCAGTGAGCTGCACCCCGCACATCGGCGCGGGCACAAAGGAAGCCTCAAAGCGCATCGGCGCGGAGCTGGTGGACATCATCGAGGCCTTCGCAGCGCAAAATTAAGGAGGAATTTTTACTATGAGCGTATTTTCATCTGCTGATATTCTGCTTCCGCAGGGGACGTCCTGCGAGGCATGGTCCGTGATCGCCTGCGATCAGTTCACTTCCCAGCCGGAGTACTGGGAGGAAGTACGTCAGATCGCCGGAGATAAGCCATCCACGGTCAATCTGATTCTGCCGGAGGCCGACCTGGGCGCGCCGGACGAGGAGGAGAAGGTGAGTAAGATCAATCTTACCATGAAACAATACCTGGACGACGGTGTGTTCCGGACCTGCGAGAATGCGATGGTCTATGTGGAGCGCACGCTGCTGAATGGTTCCATCCGCAAGGGCCTGATCGGCAAGGTGGATCTGGACGCTTATGATTACAGCAAGGGCTCGACCTCGGCGATCCGCGCGACGGAGAAGACGGTGGTCGAGCGCATCCCTCCGCGCATGCGTGTGCGTCGGAATGCACCGATCGAGCTGCCGCATATTCTGATGCTCTGCGACGATCATGAGAAGCTGCTGATCGAGCCGATCGGCGCTCTGAAGGATACGCTGCCGAAGCTCTACGACTTTGACCTGATGCAGGGCGGCGGGCACATCAATGGCTGGCTGGTAGACGGAAAGGTGCTCGCGGATTTTGAGGCGAGACTTGACGCATATGCGGAGACGATCGGGGAAAAATACGAAGGACTGAAGGGAACGCCGGTGCTCTTTGCAGTCGGCGACGGCAATCATTCTCTGGCGACGGCAAAGGCTTGCTACGAGGAATTGAAGGCTGAGCATCCGGGCGAGGATCTCTCCAATCATCCGGCCCGCTGGGCGCTCGTGGAGCTGGAAAATATTCACGACGAGGCGCAGGTCTTTGAGCCGATTCACCGCATTGTGACCGGCGTGGATCCGGCGGCGCTTCTGGAGGCGCTGGAAGCGGATTATTGCGCTGAGGGCGGCTATCCTGTGACCTGGTATGCGGGAGCGAAGAGCGGCACCGTTTACCTTGACCCGGCGAAGAGTCAGCTCACAGTCGGTGTGCTGCAGGGATTCCTCGATGAGTATCTCTCCCACAATGCGGGCGAGGTCGACTACATCCATGGAGATGACACGCTTGTGAATCTCGCAAAGGCAGACGGCGCGATCGGTTTTTTGCTTCCACCGATGGAGAAGAGTCAGCTCTTCCGCGGCGTGGTCGCGGACGGCGCGCTTCCGAGAAAGACCTTCTCGATGGGGCATGCGCAGGAGAAGCGCTACTATCTGGAAGGACGGAAGATCCGGTAAATCATTGATGAGTAGGAGGACGGCGCGATGCGGTCCATCAAAGAGATCTATAAAATAGGAAAAGGCCCGTCCAGCTCGCATACGATCGGGCCGGAGCGGGCGGCAAAATTATTTCTGAAAGATAATCAGACAGCGGAGCGGTTCACCGTTTCGCTGTTTGGTTCGCTGAGTAAAACGGGGAAAGGGCACGGGACGGACAGAGTCCTCCGGGAAGTGCTGGAGCCGACCCCGACGGAGATCATCTTCCGCACGGATATGCCGGAGCGGCTGACCCACCCGAATACGATGAAATTCGAGGCATGGAAGGGCGACGAGGTGGTCAGCAAGCTCTGGGTCGAGTCAGTCGGCGGTGGGGATATCCACGTCGTCGGCGAGGAGGAGGATCCGGCGAGAATCGAGGAGCTGGAAGTCTATCCGGAAAATTCGCTGGCGGAGATCGCACAGCAGTGCCGTCTCTGGAACTGTTCGCTTGCGGAATATGTAGAGTTCAACGAGGGCGAGGAAATCTGGGATTTCCTGGAGACGATCTGGGAGGCCATGCAGAATTCCATCCATGAAGGATTAAATGCGGAGGGAACCCTGCCGGGAGGACTCGGCATCGCGCGCAAGGCAAAGATCCTCTATGAGAATCCTGCGCCGAATGAGGTGCCGCAGGTGACGGAAGTGCGCTACGTGTCGGCCTACGCCTATGCGGTCTGCGAGCAGAATGCGGACTGCGGCACGATCGTGACGGCGCCGACCTGTGGAGCCTGCGGCGTTCTGCCTGCAGTGCTTTATTATATGAAGGATCGCCGCCATCTCGATGAGCGGAAGATCCTCGAGTCACTGGCGGTGGCAGGTCTCTTCGGCAATCTGGTCAAGCACAATGCCTCGATCTCAGGCGCGGAGTGCGGCTGTCAGGCGGAGATCGGCACGGCCTGTTCGATGACGGCCGCGGCGACATCGCATCTGATGGGGCTGGGCATGGAGCAGGTTCAGTACGCGGCGGAGATCGCGCTTGAGCACCATCTCGGTCTGACCTGTGATCCGATCTGCGGGCTCGTGCAGGTGCCCTGCATCGAGCGGAACGCGGTGGCGGCGATGCGGGCGATCAACGCCTGCAATCTGGCCTATTTCCTGCATGACACACAGCGGATTTCCTTCGACCTCGTCGTCAAGACGATGTACGAGACCGGCATCAGCATGAATCAGCGCTTCCGCGAGACCTCGGAAGGCGGCCTGGCGCGGATGTTCAGTCGAAGAAGACCGTCGGTATAAGTAATACAACGACACCGGAAAAGAGGAGAGAGCGAAATGGATTTCAGAGAACAGGCAAAGGCGCTGCAGCCGCAGCTTCTGCTGTGGAGAAGGCGTCTGCATCAGATACCGGAGCTGAATAATGAGACATTCATGACCGCAGGGGAGATCACGCAGTTCCTGAGAGCGATCGGGATTCCTGCGGAGGATATCCGCCCGATGGTGAAAGGAGCAGGTCTTGCGGTCACGATCCATGGGAAGGATACCGGCCGTTGTGTCGGCATCCGCGTTGATATCGACGCGCTCGCGGAGGAGGAAAAGACGGATCTGCCCTTCGCCTCTCTCAATGGAAATATGCATGCCTGCGGGCATGATACGCACGCGGCCATGGGACTGGGCGCGGCAAAACTGCTGTTCGAAAACAGAGAATCCTTAAACGGCGCGGTGAAAGTCATTTTCCAGCCGGGCGAGGAGCTCTATCTGGGCGCAAAGGCCATGATCGAGGAGGGTGTGCTGGAAGACCCGAAGGTCGACGCCTGCATCAGTATCCACGGAATGCCGAACCTTGTGGCGCCTGGCTTTTCCTGCGGCAGCATCTCGGTGACGAATGGAATGCCGGCCTTTGGCTGCAGCTCCTTCTTTGAAATGAAATTTATCGGAAAGGGAGGACACACGGCGCACCCGGAGAAGGCGGTCGATCCGGTCTTCATGCAGGCCGCCGCGATCACACAGCTCTACGGCGTGATCAGCCGTGAGACGAACCCGGCGACGCCCGCCGTGATCTCTGTCAGCTATGTAAAGGGCGGTTCCGTGGGCCGGATTGCAGAGGATATCACGATCGGCGGCGTTCTGCGCTCCCTCGATAAGAAGCGCAATCAGTGGATGTTCGACCGCATGGCGACGATCTGTAAATCCGTAGCGGAGAGTATGGGAGGCAGCTGTGAGTGCAAAATGACGGACGGCGTGCCGGAGACACGCATGGATCCGGAGCTTCTTGAAATTGTGAAGGCCTCCGCGGCCAAAATCGTCGGGCCGGAGAGAGTCGTGATCCAGACAGAGGCAGATCTCGTGGGAGAGGACTTCGCGTATTTTGCGGAGCGGATTCCCTGTGTCCATATCAAGCACAGCCAGCGCTATGACGACGGGCCGAATGATTATTACCTGCACAATCCGCAGTACGCGCCCTGCGAGGACAGCTTCTGGACCGGCAGCGGGACACTCGCGCAGTTCGCGTGGGATTATCTGGAGAAAAGCTGCGATTAAGAATCTTTCAGGGCAGCAAGTTTAGCCTGCAGTGCTTTGATCAAAGTTGTCTGTTCAGAATAGGCGGCTCTCAGATCAGCATTCTCGGTAGTTAATGCTTCGTTGGCTGTAGTCAACTCCGCTTTTTCCGCGGTCAAAGTTTCATTGGCCGTAGCCAGCTCCGCCTTTTCAGTGGTTAATGTTTTATTGGCTGTAGTCAAGTCTGCATTCTCGATAGTTAATGTTTCATTGGCCGTAGTCAGTTCATTCATCTGATTTTTAACCCAGTTCTCGTGTCTGATATAGTCTTCGCGTGCCAGGCACTGGTCGCGGATGGTCTGATCTGCGTTCAACGCGTAGAGGGCTTCCGCCGCCTCATCAATACTGGTAAATTTTTTAGCGAGCATCTTGACATCCTCCCATGTAGTGGCCCGGAAGAGACGGGCCCAGTGGTCTATGTACCATTCCCTGTCTTCCGGTGTAGCCATCATAAGATATAAAAGTCGATTGCTTCGCACTGCGTGCTCCCGCAATCGCCGCCTACATTCGCAATCCACGCTATCGCGCTACTTGCTCATGAAGGCTAGCCCGTCCGATGTCTATGTGTCCTTGCATGCAAGCATGCAGTCCACATAGCCGCCGTCCGGGACTTTTATATCAGTCTACCACAGACAGCCTGAATTTGTCACTATAAAGATGATGATCTTTGATGTTCAGCATTTTGTAAGTGGCATAGAATTCCGGTATTTTCTTCTCCGGGAACGGCGTGAAATTCAGGAAGCCGATCTGGATAGCAGGGGCGACTTCCAGATATGCCGAGCCTCTCTGAAGCTGATCAAAGTTGCGGCAGAGGTAGCTCAGGGATCGCTCCGGCCAGTTGTGCTCATTCAGAACCTGCATCTCGAGGTTGATATGAGCATGATTATTCAGAAGGATGGAAATATTGAGGATAAAGCTCTTCTCATCAAAAGACTGTCCCAGCACGATCGGGTTCGTGATTTCGAGCGACCGGATGCTGTCAGGCTCAAGGTGAAGAAGCGAGGCAATGAGACTCTTTAGAGTGGGTTTGCTGCGCTGCAGAACGGCGCGGAACATGTAGTCATTGGTCATGGGGTAGTCGATTTTCCCTGTCGCGGCATGATAAGATGGCCGTGCAGGGGCAGCAGACATAGAATGAGACATAGATTTCTCCTTATACGTAGGGGGACTGTGCGATATTGCATTTGAAAGTTACAGTTTTATTATCGGAATATCTCCACGAATCGTGATACCGAGAATAAAGAGTTTCGGGCAGCATGCAGTTCAACTGCCCGAT
>JAJPXQ010000111.1 GCA_021205385.1 Lachnospiraceae bacterium
ATAAAGAGCCAGGATAAATGGGGCGATGGTGGATAAACCTGCGGAAACTCAAGAAGGCTAAAGTTTGACAAAGGCTCCGAAAGACGCTATACTGATAACGTCCGTGCAGCCGGGGAGATGGCGGTGCCCTGCACCTACAATCCGCCTTAGTAGGGGTGATATCCTGCCCCGGGCTGTCCGGCTCGTAGCAGCCCTGTATAAGTGGCATTGATGTTCGGGTCTTACGCAACAGAAACCCGTGAACCGTGTCAGGTTGGGAACAAAGCAGCACTAAGCGGGACCTTTTGTGTGCCGTGAGGGCGCCTGGGCTGAGTTAACTGTACAGGTAACGTGCGGGCCGGCGGTTCAAAGCAGGATGCACGGATTTTTAATGGAAACCATATAGGTATGTACCCCGGGAAGGCAGTCCTTTTGCTGCTTCCCGGGGGTTTTATTTTTCTTGTGGAAATGTGAGGAGTGGGTTATAATAAAAACAATATGTTTTTCCTAAAAAATTGAGAAGGAGACGGGGCTTATGAAACGGGTAGGTATGCTGACGAGCGGGGGCGACTGTCAGGCGCTGAATGCGACGATGCGCGGTGTGGTAAAGGGACTTTACAACGGATTGAAGGGCGATGTGGAGATCTATGGCTTTGAAGAGGGCTACAAGGGTCTGATCTACAATGAATACCGCATGATGAGCGCAAGGGATTTTTCCGGTATTCTCACAAAGGGCGGGACAATCCTGGGCAGTTCCAGACAGTCCTTCAAGAGCATGAAAGACCCGGACGAGAACGGCCTCAATAAGGTCGAGGCGATGAAGCAGAATTATCGCAGACTGGGGCTTGACTGTCTGGTTATTCTCGGTGGAAATGGCACGGAAAAGACGGCCAACCTGCTGCGCGAGGAGGGGTTGAATATCATCCACCTGCCCAAGACGATCGACAATGATATCTGGGGCACGGACATGACCTTTGGCTTCCAGAGCGCAGTAGATATCGCTACAAACTGCATTGACTGTATCCATACGACAGCAGCGTCCCATGGCAGAGTTTTCATTGTCGAAGTTATGGGGCACAAGGTCGGCTGGCTTACGCTTCATGCCGGCATCGCAGGCGGCGCAGATATCGTTTTAATTCCGGAGATTCCGTATGATATCAATAAAGTATGTGAGGCGATCGCACGGCGGAATCATGAGAAAAAGGGATTCACGATTCTGGCAGTTGCGGAAGGCGCCATTTCGAAGGAGGATGCGGCGCTTTCGAAGAAGGAATACAAGGCGAAGATGGCGAATTATCCATATCCGTCCGTCTCCTATGAGATTGCGGAACAGATCAAAGAGCAGACAGGGGCGGACGTGCGTGTGACGGTTCCCGGGCATACACAGAGGGGCGGTTCTCCGGATCCTTACGATCGTGTGCTCTCCACCAGGCTTGGTGCGCGCGCGGCGAAGCTGATCATCGACAAGGAATACGGCTATATGGTGGCGATTGTGAATGGAGAGACCTGCAAGGTTCCGCTCGGCGAGGTTGCCGGCAGACTGAAGATGGTGGATCCGGATTCCGGTATTATAGAGGAAGCGAAGCTGACGGGAATCAGCTTTGGAGATTAAGGAATGTCTTATACAGCGCTGTACCGGAAGTTCCGCCCGACGGAATTTTCGGATGTAAAAGGGCAGGATCATATTGTGACTACCCTGAAAAATCAGATTCGCGCGGATCGCGTTGGTCATGCATATCTGTTCTGCGGAACGCGCGGCACCGGTAAGACGACGGTCGCGAAGATTTTTGCAAAAGCGGTGAACTGTGAACACCCGGTGGATGGCAGCCCATGTGGGGAGTGCGCTTCCTGCCGCGCGATCGCGGCCGGCAGGTCGATGAACGTCATCGAGATCGACGGCGCTTCCAATAACGGCGTGGATAATATCCGTGAAATCCGCGAGGAGGTATCCTACTCGCCCACGGAGGGAAGGTATAAGGTCTACATCATCGACGAGGCCCATATGATCACACCGGCGGCATTTAATGCGCTGTTGAAGACGCTGGAGGAGCCGCCGTCCTATGTGATTTTCATTCTGGCGACGACGGATGTCCATAAGGTTCCGGTGACGATTCTGTCGCGCTGCCAGCGCTATGATTTCCGGCGGATTACGGCGGACACGATTACGGCGCGTATGAAGGAGTTGCTGAAAGCGGAGCAGGTGGAAGCGGAAGACCGGGCGCTGGCTTACATCGCGAAGGCGGCGGACGGGTCGCTGCGTGACGCTTTGAGTCTGCTCGATCAGTGTATCGCATTCTATCTGGGAGAGACGCTGACCTATGACCATGTACTGGAAGTGCTCGGTGCGGTCGACATCGATGTATTCAGCGAGCTGTTCCGGGAGATCTGTGCGCAGAATCTTACCCAGGCGATTGGCAGTGTGGAACGGGTTATTTTACAGGGCAGGGAGCTGTCTCAGTTTACGACCGATTTCATCTGGTATCTCCGGAATCTTCTGATGCTGCAGAGCGGCGACGGGATGGAGGAACTGGTGGATGTTTCCTCGGAGAATCTTGCACGGATGAAAGAGGAGTCGGCTCTGTGCGACGCGGAGACATTGATGCGTTACATACGGGTGCTCTCAGAATTGTCCGGACAGCTTCGTTATTCGACACAGAAGCGCGTGCTTGTGGAGATTGCACTGATTCGCCTGTGCAGGCCGGCGATGGAGCAGGACTACAGTTCGCTGCTGCAGCGTGTGAGCCAACTTGAACAGCGCATGGAGAAAGGAATTCCGGTGGTCATACAGCAGCCGGTTCGTGAGACAACGGTTTCACGACCGAAGACGCTTCTTCCGGAAGCCCTCTCGGAGGATGTACAGCAGTTTGTAAAGCGATTCCAGGAGTTTCGCAAAAAGCTCGGAGGTATGCAGGCACAACAGCTGAAGGGGGCGCTGTGCAGAGAACTGCCGGATCGTTCGGGAGCAGAGATCATTCTTGGCAGGGAGCTGCCGGTGGATGAGCAGGCGCTCGCGCAGGATCTTGGGAGGCTGGTGGAAAAGGAAATGCAGGTGCGGATGAATATCAAGGTGCACACGCCGCACACGGATCCGAGACCGGAGGAAGCGGTTCTGGATCTTTCAGGATTGATCGATATGGAAATCGAAGTGGACAGCGAGTGATCGCTGATAAAGAAACTACAGGAGGAGAGACACGATGGCAAGAAGAGGCGGATTTCAGGGCGGTATGCCGGGAAATATGAACAATCTTATGAAGCAGGCTCAGCGCATGCAGCGTCAGATGGAGGAGAGCCAGAAGGAACTGGAGACAGCGGAGTTCACGGCGGCAGCCGGCGGCGGTGCGGTCGAGGTAACGGTGACCGGCAAGAAGGAGATCACGAAGGTGAAGCTCGCCCCGGAGGCCGTGGATCCGGATGACGTGGAGATGCTCGAGGATCTGATCATGGCGGCGGCCAATGAGGCGCTGCGCAAGGCGGACGAGGCCGCCGCGGCGAATATGGCGAAGATGACCGGCGGTATGGGAGGACTCGGTTTCTGATGGAATATTACAGCAAGCAGATCAGCCAGCTGGCGGAGCAGCTCGCTTCCCTGCCGGGGATCGGAGCAAAGACGGCACAGCGTCTGGCTTTCCATATGATTGACATGCCGGAGGAAAAGGTTGAGAAGCTGGCGGAGACGATGGTGAAAGCGCGGAAAACGATCCGTTATTGTCGGGAGTGTTTTACTCTGACGGATCAGGAACTCTGCCCGATCTGCGCCAATGAACAGCGGGATCACAGGACGATTATGGTCGTCGAGAATCCGCGCGATATGAGCGCCTATGAGAAGACGGGCAAGTATGAAGGCGTCTATCATGTGCTGCACGGAGCAATTTCCCCGATGCTCGGCATCGGACCTTCCGATATTCGCCTGAAGGAGCTCATGCATCGGCTGGAAAAGGATGTGGATGAAGTGATCATCGCCACGAACTCCAGTCTGGAGGGAGAGACCACAGCGATGTACATCAGCAGACTGGTGAAGCCGACCGGAATCAAGGTAAGCCGGATTGCAAGCGGCGTGCCGGTCGGTGGAGACCTGGAATATATTGATGAGGTGACGCTGCTGCGCGCGCTGGAGGGCCGCGTGGAGCTGTAGAGGAAAGAAGGAGAAGCGGGTATGAGTATCGAAAAGAAAGTGTTCGGTGTGACCAAAGACGGGAAGGAAGCTTCGCTCTATACACTGCGCAGTGAAAGCGGCATGGAGGCGGCCGTGACGAATTTTGGAGCAGTTCTTGTGAGCCTGCTCGTCCCGGATCATAAGGGAGGCCGCCTTGACGTGGTGCTTGGCTATGACACATTACGGGAATATGAAGAGAATGGCGCATTTCTTGGTTCAACGGTCGGCAGGCATGCGAACCGGATCGGCGGCGCGAAATTCACACTGGACGGTGCAGAGTATCACCTGGTGGCAAATGACAATGAAAATAATCTGCACACGGACAAGAACCACGGTTTCCACAAGGTTATGTGGAAGGGGGAACCGGATGAGGCGGCGAACGCCGTGAAATTTACATATCTGAGTCCGGATGGAGAGAACGGCTTTCCGGGGAACCTGACGATGACTGTTACCTATACCCTGCTCGCGGATGGAATCCAGATCAGTTATGACGGTGTCAGCGACAAAAAGACGGTCATCAACGTGACGAACCACACGTATTTCAATCTGGGAGGACATGATGCGGGTTCGATTGAAGATGAGAGGCTGACATTGCGCGCGAGCGGCTTTACGGAAATTTATCCGGGAGCGATTCCGACAGGCAGAATTCTGCCGGTAGAGGGAACGCCGATGGATTTCAGAAAACCGAGACGGATCGGGGACGACGTCGATGCGGACTGGGAGCAGCTGAACCTTGTGGGAGGTTATGATCACAACTGGGCGCTCGATACAGAGTTTGGCAAGGTGGAGAAGTTCGCGGAGCTTACGGATGACCGTTCCGGCATCACGATGGACGCTTACACGGATCTTCCGGGCGTGCAGGTCTATACAGCAAATGGCCTGACTGACAGAAAGGGGAAGAGCGGCGCACACTACGCGAGGCGTGAGGCGGTGTGCCTGGAGACGCAGTATTTTCCGAACAGCGTTAATATCCCGGGCTTCCGTCAGCCGATCTTTGACGCCGGAACACACTGCCGTACGACGACGGTTTACAGATTCCGATAAAACAAAAGAAAAGGCGCTTCGGCGTCTTTTTTTGTCGATAAGAAACCCGTCTTTTCTCCTGTATTTCGCCAAAAACTTCAGCTTGCCCTGTGCTACGATACAGCCGGAGGGAGGGAAGCCTGGATGGAAAAGAGAGAGGGGGCATTTCCCCGCAATACGCGGCAGATTGGAGAGCCGGGGCAGGGTACACGTGTTTTTATAGAAGATTACGTATATACCTATCTGCGTCAGCTGGCGGGGGACAAGCTTACCTGCATGCGGACGGCTGTGCTGCTGGGACACCGCGATGACTCCGGCGTCTATATACAGGGAGCACTGGAAGCGGATATGGGTCAGGAGCGTGGAAAATGGTTTTCGAATGAGGAGTGGAGTGAGATTTTCCGAAATGTACAGATCTGGTTCGACGGACTGGAAGTGCTTGGCTGGTATCTGTCAAATCCGGGTTTTCCCGTTACGCTCACGGATGAGCTGCGATCTTTACATAGAAGGCATTTTCCGGGACAGGGAACGATATTTTTCCTGACGGATATTCTGGAAAATGAGGAGGGATTCTTCCGGCAGGAAGAAAACGGGCTCGTGCCGCTGTCGGGTTATTATATTTATTATGAAAAGAATGAGAGAATGCAGGCCTATATCAGCCGCCAGCATGGGGGCCTCAGCATTGAGCCGGAAGGCGTTCTGACGGATCGGGCGGCGGCGCGCTTCCGGAGCGCCATGCAGGAAAAAAAGGAGAAGAACTCACAGAGAAGGCTGATGACGGTCCTCTATACGGCCTGTACCTTCCTCGTGATGGTCATTCTTGTCATTGGCGTGACGATGATCAACAATTATGATCGGATGACGAGTATGGAGAGTGCGCTCTATCGTATTTCAGAGAGTCTGGACGAGGAGACGGAAGAGGATGTGGAGCAGGCGGCGCAGGAGGAAAATCGTCTGGCAGCAGAGGAAGTGGCAAAGGAGACGGACATGCAGAAGGAAGAAGCGCTGTCAGAGGCTGTGACACCGAAGGCAGAAGAGGTGCAGGAGGAGGTTGCGGCAGCAGAGGAACAACAGGCCGTGGAAGAAGCAGAACCGGAACACTACCTGGTGCAGGCCGGCGACACGCTGCTCGGAATCTGCAGAGCAAAATACGGCGGAGACGAGCGGCTGGAAGAAATCTGCGAACTCAATGGACTGGAAGACAGCGATAAAATTTATGTCGGACAAACCATTGTACTTCCATAGCGGAAAATGGTATACTACAAAAGAACTGCAGATTCAGCGGAGAATACGGATGGCGATACAATTACTGAAGAAAAATACCGGAACTGACACGGACATGGAGAATTTCAGAAAAAATCTCCGTGGGCACAGACTCAGGGTTTTTGCATTCTGGGCAGGTGTCCTTGTGCTGGTACTGGTCGCGGCGGCGACCTTCTGGGCAAATTATAAAAATAAAGTCTATTCGGACTATGAGGTTGTAAACAGCTACGAGCGTTCGGATACTGTGACGACGCAGTATACGGAATTCCTGGATTATGTGCTGAAATACAGTCAGGACGGGATTTCCTGTGTAGATTCCCGCAATCAGCTTCTCTGGAGCCAGACCTACAGTATGCAGAGTCCGATGGTGGCGGTGTGCGGAAACAGCGCGGCCATTGCAGAGGAGAGCGGGACGGAAGCGATGATTTTTGGTGAGAGCGGCCTCCTCGGGAGTGTTCAGACCTCGTATCCGATCCGGCAGATAGAGGTGTCTTCTCAGGGCGTGCTGGCGGCTCTCCTTGAGGATGGAGATATCACAAGGCTGTACCTCTATGACAGCGCGGGAACGACCCTGGTGGAGGCGAAGTTTGAGCTGCAGGATACCGGTTATCCGCTTTGCATGTCGCTCAGCGAGGATGCCACGAAGCTGGCGGTTACCTTTCTCCAGATTCAGGATGGCAGTGTAAATACCTGCATTGCCTTCTATAATTTTGACTCGGTGGGAGAGAATTCCTCTGATCACCTGGTGGCTTCGCGAATTATAAAAGGCGAAATCCTGCCGAGTGTCCATTATCTGGGCAGTACACACTGCTGTATTGTGGGGACGGACAGCCTGCTTTTCTATGAGGGAAGCCAGATTCCGGAGGAAAGTGTGGAAATCACCCTGGAAAAAGAGATTCTGAGCGTATTTTCGTCTGATGATTATCTGGGACTCGTGACGGAGGGGGAAGAGGAGACCTATGCTCTTCAGGTGTACAACAGCCATGGAACACTTGCGTGTGAGATGGAATTTGACCTCGATTACAGCACTATAAAATTTTCGGGTGATATGATTCTTATTTATAACGATTATGACTGCGTGATCGCGAATCACTCGGGAAAAGTGATTTTCGAGACGAGCTTTGAGGAATCGATATCTAATCTGTATACGATGTCCGGGAGCACGCGTTATATTGTCATGCATGCGTCCAGGACAGACCAGATTCGCTTAAGATAAAGAGGATATACAAAGAATGGGAACAATCAATGCGGCCGGCGTGATCGGCCTGCTTTTTCTTGGATATGGGGTTTTTGACGGCTATCGCAAGGGATTTGTCAAAAAGGGAGTCTCCCTTGCCATCATGATTCTGACTATGGTGGTAGTTTATATTGCTGCGCCTTATGTGGCGGAGTTTTTTCAGCATATTCTGCCGTCGACGTTTACACTGGAAAATGTGCTGAACACGGACAGCGAGCTCTATCGCCTGCTGGTCTTAAGCGGTCTGGGTGACGAGGCGGAGAATTTTATGTATGTGCTGGCATCGCGCGTACTTTCGGTAGTGGTGACCTATGTGGTTGTGCGGATTCTTCTGCGGACACTGCTTCTCTCGCTGGAGATACTGACGAAGGTTCCGGGCCTGAGTCTTCTGAACCGCGTCTTTGGCGCGATTTTTGGTCTGTTTGAGCAGCTTCTTCTTCTCTGGCTGTTCCTGCTTGTCGTCGCGATTTTCAGTGCGAGTTCATGGGGCTCGTTTCTGCATGTGCAGATTCAGGGCTGCGCCTATCTCTCTTATCTATACGAAAATAATCTTCTCCTTCTCATCATTATCCTGCTGCTTCTGGGCGTATGAAGAATCCGATAAAAATTGGCCGAAAATTTTTTGGAGAAAGGTGTTGACATTCACGAATCGCGGTGATATTATAATCGAGCTGGCTCCGAAAAGGGGCTGGCGAGAGTATCAAGAGCCCGGTCAGGGAGTTGAAATAAAATAAAAAAGTTCTTGACAGAGACGGAAGCATTTGATACAATAGCTTGGTCACTCCCCTTAAGGGAGCGGACAGCGGACGAACCTTGATAATTAAATAGTGCTTTGAAAAGATCTTCGA
>JAJPXQ010000121.1 GCA_021205385.1 Lachnospiraceae bacterium
AAGAGTTTTTATAATATTTTTACAAATTTAACAAAAAAGGGGAAATAATATTGTGAACAATTCACAATATTATTTCCCCTTCAAAAACAAAATTAAGTTAAGTCAAGTTCTTACCAGTTCCGCTTAAAGAAAGCCAGCGCCTGCTCTGCCTCTTTATCGAAATCCTTCACATATGCCTCGCAGCTGATGCGTGCATCGTAGCCGATCTCCTTCAGCGCGTCAAAGAACGGTTTATAGTCCGCCTCGTCATCCAGATTCGGATAGACGCGTCCTGTCGGGTTTGCAAAATGTACGTGACGCAGGTTCTCCTTCCCCATCGTCAGAATATTTTCAACCGGCTCATTTTCTACCGTCATGTGATAGAAGTCCACAAGGACCTTTACATTGGGAACGGAAGCATCCGCTGACAGCTTGCAGCCCTCCGCGAAGCTGTTGATCAGGTTGCACTCCGCCCTGCGAAGCGGCTCGATCACGATCGTGATATTGTGCTTCACAGCCAGAGGCGACACTTTCTTCAGAAGCTCGACAACCTGAGCATAGCCCTCGTCCATCGGGAATCCCTCCGGCACACCCTTGGCTTTGCCGCTTCCGAATACCACATACTGCACGCCCAGTTCCTCTGCGCGCCCGAGCGCCTTATCCGCGTAAGCAAGCACCTCATCCATATGTACATCCGCGCCGGTCAGGCGTATCGTACCCGGGAAAAAGTTATTGCAGGTCTCACAGCGGATACCGGAACGCTCCACAGTCTTTTTGATCTCCTCAAATTCTTCGTCAGACAGCGCTGTCATCTCGGCAAGCGGAAGTTCCACATAATCATAGCCGAGCTCCGCAATCTTTCCGAGGAACTCAATTCCGGTGCCGTCCGGTCTGGTCGCCACCATGTTCAAACAACATCCAAATTTCATTTTAAATATACCTCCTACAGGGTCGGGTCAATGATGACCTTCATGTAATCATCCGGTCTCTTGCGGATATCCGGGAACACGTCCACAGCCTCCTCGAGGGAGACCACCTTCGTGATCAGCTTGTCAGTCGCCATCTTGCCGGACGTCACGATCTCAGCCACCTGCCCAAACTCTTCATGCGTATAGTTGAAGCTGCCAAGCACCTTTCTGGCCGAGCAGACGACATCCTGCATATTCAGCGTCATCTCCTTCTGGGACATGCCGACCCAGACCGCGGTCCCGCCCACTTTCAGGCACTTGACCGACTGATTCGCGGAAGACTCCACGCCCACGCACTCGATCGAGGTGTCGATCATGCCACCGTCTGTCAGCTTCGCGATCGCCTCCATATAGTCCTCTTTCTTCGTGTTGATCACGGCATCCGCGCCGAGCGCCAATGCATTCTGCAAACGCGCGTCACTCAGATCCGACACAATGAGCTTACCCGGGTTCTTCATCTTCACAAGCTGCAGTACACAGGCGCCGATCGTGCCCGCACCAATCACCAGCACGGTCTTACCCTCGAGATCCCCTGCCTTCAGCACCGCACCATAACCAACCGCATAGGGCTCCGCCAGCGCGCCGATATAGCAGTTGCTGTTGTCCGGCACCGGATACAGCAACTTCTCCGGAACCGCCACATATTCTGCCATAGCCCCATCCGTGGTCAGCACGCCGAAGAACTTCTTATTCAGGCAAAGCATCGTCAGACCCTTCTTGCAGTTCTCGCAGTGGCCGCAGAAATTGATCGGCTGCACGATGACACGGTCGCCGACCTTGTGCTGCGTCACGCCTTCCCCAAGCGCCTCAATCTCACCGGAAAATTCGTGTCCCATCGTCATCGGCGGAATCCTTCTTCCGGTCAGGCCATAGTAGCCGTGCACGTCGCTGCCGCAGATGCCGCAGCCCTTCACCTTAACCAGTACCTCGCCCTCCTTCGGTTCGGGCTTCGGTACCTCCTGCACCTCCAGCTTCTCCGGTCCAAGATAACGCAATGCTCTCATTTTCAGTACCCTCCTTTTATTCTTCATATTATATTATGAACTTATTGTATTACCATTTATTATGCCGTGAATTTGGGATTAAATCAATCCTTTTTCGATAATTGACGGGAAAATTGACATTTTTACTAATTTTCTGTCCCGTTTTTTGTGCGTTTTAACCATCCGCTTCTGTCTTGCTCATCAACTCGCGAACCCTTTCAACATCCATCTCCAGGATTTCCGCGATTTTCTCGATGGGCATATGCTGAGCGAACTTCCGAATCAATTCTCTGCGTTCCTCTTCACGGCCTTCTTCTCGTTCATAGCATTTTTCTTCCCACGCCTGCATATATCTCACCCCGACTTCCTCATTCTGACGAACCTCCTTCACACGATCGTGGATTCTGCGTATTCGTTCACTGTCCGAGCGCTGCGCCTCCTGATCAGTGGTATTCTCAACATAATGGAGAAACTCCACCAGCTCAGCAGGTACTTCATCCTCATTCTCGCCACGGGTGTTTAAAAAGATGCGAACCGCTCCATCTTCCAGCCTGCACTCCGGCACTTCCCTGCAGACCGGCTCAAAAGTATAGCGATCAGAAAGGTTCAGCTCCTGTAATGGTACCATATTTAATTTTTTCGCTGCCATGTAACTCCTCCTCCATCTTAACACAGCTTGCCATAAATGAACAGGCGAAAATGCCGCAAAACATCTCTCCGTCCAAACATGAGTAAGGAATTTTTCGAGCGAAACGCCCGGAAACATAAAGAAACATCTCCTGCTCCCACGATCGTGAGCAACGAGATGATCTGAGTATACACCAAAAATTATCAAATGGCATCCATCTTTACAGTTTGTTCATAATTTTTGTGAGAACTGCACAAAGAATGAGGCTGCGCAGTCATTTCAAAAGTCACGCAGCCGTTCCTTTTTCCTCCATTATTTATCATTTATATACGACTATTATGGGAAATTGGCCGGGGCCTGATGATGCACTGGACGGGAGAGTATGCCAATCTCCCCATGATCCTCCCGGAACTCTACAAAAAAAAGGAAATATCGTAGACACGCTAGAGGAATATAAGTCCTATCAGCACAGACGACTCTTCACATAATTTGCATGATTCATTGCTCCATTTAAGAAAAGGTGGCACCCGCAGGATGTCACCTTTTCTTATCAGATCCCGGCCTTTCCAATCAACTCGCGAACCCTTTCAACATCCATCTCCAGGACTTCTGCGATCTCCTCAGCAGACATGCCCCGGGCAAGCTTCTTTTTTACCAGTTCCACCAGGGTCTCCTCTCGGCCTTCTTCTCGGCCTTCTTCTCGCTCATAGCATTTCTCTTCCCACGCCTGCATATATCTCACCCCGACTTCCTCATTCTGGCGAACCTCTTTCACGCGATCGTGAATCCTGCGTATTCGTTCACTGTCTGAGCGCTGCGCCTCCTGATCAGTGGTATTCTCAACATAATGGAGAAACTCCACCAGCTCAGCAGGTACTTCATCCTCATTCTCGCCACGGGTGTTTAAAAAGATGCGAACCGCTCCATCTTCCAGCCTGCACTCCGGCACTTCCCTGCAGACTGATTCAAAAGTATAGCGATACTTTTTATAACCGAACAGATCAAAGGTCATGATGAGGATAATATACGTGTTATTCAGAAGATTGTAATTCAGCACTCCTGGTTTCAACAGTCCCGTGTCGATTAAACCCTGGTAATATCGGCTTCTCTTCGCCAGGTCGCTTTTCCGTTCCTTCTGCATCTCCGTGTCATAGACATTTGTCTCTTCATCCATCGCATACACATCCAGCCGGATCGAGCGGGAGAGTGTCGAAATTCGCACCTCTTTCTCCGTCTCCGTCTTATCCAGAAGGGCAATATCCCTTCCAAAAATAATACTCAGGACGTCCCTGTGTGTCTGCGGATCTTCCATCACCTCGTCAAACAGAAAACGATCAGAAAGGTTCAATTCCTGTAATGGTACCATATTTAATTTTTTTGCTGTCATGTAACTCCTCCTTTATCTTAGCACAGCTTGCCATAAATGAACAGGCGAAAATACTCCGCGAAGTATCTCTCCGTTCAAACATGAGTAAGGGATTTTTCGGGCGAAACGCCCGGAAACAATAAGAGACATCTCCTGCTCCCACGATCGCGAGCAAGGAGATGTCTCGAGTATACACCTAAAATTATCAAATGGCATCCATCTTTACAGTTTGTTCATAATTTTTGTGAGAACTGCACAAACCGGGACGTTCTCGCAAAAAGGGGCGGTTGCCCGCCCCCGTAACCCTCCTATCCACCATAGCCCAGCAAACTCGGGACTAACAGAGTAATCTGCGGAATATATGCCACCAGCAGCGCGGATACCAGCAGTGCCACAATAAACGGAGTAACATATTTCAACGATTCTGTAAAACGTATTTTTGCCATTCCAGAGGATATATACAGCAAGATCCCAACCGGAGGCGTAATCGAACCGATCAGCAGCGTGATCACAATGAGCATGGCAAAGTGTACCGGGTCAAAACCAAAGGCTACACCAATCGGATAGAGCACCGGAACCAGAATCACCAGCGCGGCTATCGTCTCCATGAAACAGCCTACGATCAACAGAAGAGCCATGATCAGCAGTGTGATGATAATCTTGCTGTTGGTGAGCGAGACAAGGAAATCTGCAGCCAGCTGCGGGAACTGTTCCTTCGACAGAATCCAGCCCAGCAGAGTCGCAACGCCAACAATCAGCATCAGCTGCGCCGAGGTCTTGGCGGATGAGGCCAGAGCATCCCATATTTTCTTAAAGTTAAGTTCACGTGTCGCAACACCGATTGCGATCGCATAGACGCAAGCCACTGCTGCAGCCTCGGTCGCTGTAAAGATACCTGTGAGAATACCTCCGACGATAATAACCGGCATGAGGACTGCCGGCAACGCCTCCAGTGTAATGTGAAGCGCTTCTCTCCCGCCAACTCTCCCGGTTCCGCTCTCATCAACCTCCGGATGTTTCCTGGCATACAGATAGCAGATTACCAGCAGACAGGCTGCCATCAGCAACCCCGGCAGGATTCCGGCCATAAACAAAGTTCCTACAGATAGTCCCGTCGCGCTGGAATACAGTATCATCAGAAGCGAAGGCGGTATCACCGGGCCGATCGTCCCCGCCGCCGCGATCAGGCAGGCGGAAAATCCTTTTTCATAACCTTTTTCTGTCATCGTCGGGATCATAACCGCACCGATTGCAGCCGTGTCCGCGGAAGCAGAGCCGGAAATTCCCGCAAATATCACAGATGCCACCACCGCCACCATGGCAATCCCGCCATGCACAAAACCGACCAGCATCTCCGCGAAGCGAATCAGCTTCCGGGATACCCCGGAGACGTCCATCAGCGTTCCCGCAAGGATAAAGAAGGGAACCGCCATCAGGGAGAAAGAGTCCAGGCCTCCGAAAATTTTGGAAGGGATCGTGATCATTCCGGTCGGCATTCCTACAAGCAGCGAAGCCGTGGACGCAAGTCCCATGGAAAATGCGATAGGCACCCCCAGCACCAGCATAATGATAAATACTACAAACAAAGTCACAAGCATGCTCTCATTCCACCTCCCTTTCTTTTCCACGAGCCATATCTACAATCCTCAACACATTAAAGATCGCCATCATCACCCCGCCAAAGGGAATTGCCGCGTAGATAATTCCATAAGGGATCCGCAGAGCCGGCGAATACTGCGTCATATTGATGGACGCCAGCTTCGCGCCATAATAGATCAGCACAACATCAAATACCAGCGAAAGCACCTCGATCAGCAGATCCAGAATCTTTTTCGCCGTCCCGTGCAGGCGTCCCGGCAGCAGATCCAGCGCCACGTGTGAGCCGGTACGCGTCGCATCTCCCACAGCAAAGAAAAACATCCATATAAAGAGATAGCGAACAATTTCTTCCGACCAGTACAATGAATTGTTGAACACATACCGGAAAATCACTGCCACAAAAGCGATGGCCAGCGCAATGCCAAACAGCAGTGCGGAGACGTTATACATTGCCTTCTTCAGAAACTGATACATTTTACCCTCCTTTCCAGCAATGTGGGATATACAGCCACCGGCTGCATATCCCGCATGCGTATTCCGGTTACTGTGTAATCATATCATAGATCTCCTGCTTTGCCGAATCGCCGTCGATGTAATTATCATAAACAGAAGATACAGCTGCCTTTGCCTCTTCCTTGTCGACCTCGAAGAACTGCATGGAGCCTTCATCGATCATCAGCTGCTTGTACTGATCCGACTTCTCCGCCCAGAGCTCTCTCTCACTCTGCGTCAGTTCCTGCCCGCATTCCAGAAGGACTTCCTGAAGATCCTCGGGAAGACTCTCAAAAATGTCCGTGTTGATCACGAGAGAAATGTCCGTATAGATATGTCCTGTCTCCAGGCAGTAATTCGCGACCTCATAGATCTTGTAAGTATACGCCGTCTCTCCGGTTCCCTCCATAGCGCTGACCACGTCAGACTGAATCGAAGAATACATCTCATTCGCCGAGATCGGAGTGGGATTTGCTCCAAACGCGTTGAACGTCTCAATGTAAACGGAAGATTCCGGAGTACGGATCTTCAGGCCTTCCAGATCTGCGAGCGTCTCCACCGGCTTTGCCGAATAGACATCGCGCACGCCGCCGTCCATCCAGCTTATGATCTTGCAGTTGGTAGCTTCCTCCAGCCGTTCCGCCAGAAGTTCTCCCACTTCTCCATCCAGAACAGCGTGGAAATCTTCTTCAGAATCATACATGAACGGCAAAGCCAGAACGCCGAATTCCGGCACGTAGTTGGCATAAATACCGGACTCTCCCATTCCCATCTCGATCGTTCCCAGGTTTACACCTTCAATAATCTCTCTCTGCGAACCAAGCGCCCCCGACGCGGAAAGATTGATCTGAATACGCCCGCCGGACTTTTCCTCTACATTTTCAATAAATTCTTCAAATGCAATATTCTGCACCGACTCCGGGGAAAGATGGTTAGCCAGCGTCATCGTATAGACAGTGTCATCCGTTCCGGCCGTCTCCGTTTCCTCTGTTGCCTCTGCCTCCTCCGCAGTTTCACTCGTCGAACTGCTGCTTGTCCCCGAACTGCTGCCGCATGCTCCCAGAACAAAGCTCATTGTCAACAATACTGCCAGTAAACCCGCTCTCTTTTTCATTCTGATTTCCTCCTGTTTTAATTTTTGCTACCTATTTACCCGCCTCTTCCCGGTATATCCGGGTGAGTTTCAGCACCTTGTCCAGAGTCTCCCATCCGCCCTCATAGATCGCATCCGGACAGATATCCACTCTTCTCCCCTCCGCGTGATCCAGATAGTAGCGAATCCTCTCTCTCATGCGTGTCTCGTCTCCGCTCATCACGTCCTTCGCCGCATCCAGGGAAACCTGCACAACCACACCCTTTGCAGTCTTTTCGATTGCTTTCTCGTAGTCGGTCCATGCGCTGACATGCTGCAGTCCAAAGATATTCAACTCCGCCAGTCCGTCGAGGAAGCTGGTCAGGTTGCCGCAGCTGTGGTAATACCCGATTCCGCCATAGAAATCCGCCATCTGCTTCTCATAAGGAAGAATAAATTCCCGGAACATTGACGCGGAGAACATATTTCCGTTTACTTCATCTTCAAAGGAATCGCTGTTGTAGTTATCCCGGTAAATAATATACTTCCATCGATAGTCTCTGTCCTTCGGATCAATCCCCAGGAATTCACACCTCTGCTTTTCCCAGGAAATACGGCTGTCCAGCGCATACTGCATCAGCTTGTGAACAAAGTCCGGATCGTCCATCATATCGAGAAACAGCTCGTTGAAGCCTCTCAGAATCGTTGCAATGCTCCACGGCCCTCTGCTGAATCCCGGGAAAAACACCCGGAATCTTCCCTGAGACAGATCCTTCAGCTTCCGATACTGTTCATGCACCTTCGGCATCAGTCCTGAAGTGTAGAAATCGGGGATGGACAGTTTGTCCAGGTCTTCCGGCTCTTTGATGATCGGTCTGCCGTAGGTCGGTTCCATTCCTTCTTCCATCATGACGTCTACGCCGTAAAGGCTGGGCTCATACGCAGTCGCATAGTCGATACCCACATCCATGTCAAAAGGCGTATCGTCCTGCAGCACGTGGAAATTCCACAATTTCCACCTGAGCTGCTCACGCAGGCACAACTCCATATTGCTGTAATAGTCCATAGTGTGGAATCCAAACGCTTTTGCAAAAACGGTTCGTCCGATTCCAACCCGATAGACGAACTGATTCTGATTGTTCAGATGCAGCTGATTCTCCTGCGACTGCATGGTTTCCTCACACATGCTCATCAGCTCTGGTAAATCTGCCTGCAAAATCTCTTCCTGTTGCAAATACATCCGTCATTCTCCATGTTTGTTTTTCGGCAAATTTGCTAATATATCTTCATCGACGTCAATGCGATATATTATTATTTACATGTCAAGTTTCAAAAAATGATCATCTTTATGGTTTTAATATACAATAGCTGTGCATTTGTGTCTAATTGATAATACAGATG
>JAJPXQ010000028.1 GCA_021205385.1 Lachnospiraceae bacterium
GACCTTTGCCGGACATACGAAAGCGCCCAGCCTGTTACGGTTGGACGCTCTCATGGGTTTTCTGTGGAATTGTTATTGGCAGTGCTCGGTATTTTACAATAATTTCCGGAGCCGGAAAACCTTCTTCAAATAACGCAGATTCCGCGCTGCGGGGCATACCCATATATTTATACCTTTACGGATTGCGCGCTTGAAAAGATTGGCTCCAGAGCCGCGATTTTCAGCTTAAAACGTAGATTAACGCTTTCTAAGCGAGGATTTTTGCCCTCTGCCAGCGTCGGCATTTTCAAAAGATATTTCCGCTCAGTTGTAGATCATCTCTGACCGGATAGTTTCTTCGGCACGGCTCTGGATATTTCCCATGCGCTGCACCCAGCCCCACCAGTCCCGGCGCTTTAAATCTTCGGTCACTCCCTCGGCAACTTTCATCTGCTTGATGATAAGCTCCAACCGGGCCTGCGCCTGCTCATTCAAATCTGCCAGATATGTCCAGAGCTTGCCGGATATAGCCAGATCGCTGTATGCAGCCGGACGGTACTCCTTCAGATAATCGCGGTGCATCCGTCCCCACTTTCCAATCGGGCGACGCTCATCCGGCAGACGCAAATCTGGTATGTAATAGTCCCCGATCAAATGATAATCAATGCCATTCTCTGTGATTTTTTCGGGTAATTCTTTCATGATCGACCTCCAGTATTCAATTTTTCAGAATCCAATTGATCGTGTCCCTGTCCATGTGAAATTCAAGGCAACTGAACTCTTCACATAGGATTATGGCATATCATGGCCCAGTTTCTGAAAGTTAGTCCCGTAAGAAGGACTGTTCCCTCTGGTGTCTGACGTGTTGTAGCTGTCGATCGTCTCCTTCCCCAGCGCCTGGTTCAGCTCCTTTAAGGTGGTCGGCTCTGAGCCGCCGAGGAAGATACGGGAATCCATGTTTCCAATGATCGTATCCGCATTATCCTTATAGATTGCTTTGAGCTGACTCTGTGCCTGTAACACCAGGCAGGCAGAAATCTCACGGCTGCGAATGGTCGCCACCAGCTTTTCCAGGTTGGGAATCTGGCCGATGTTGGCACACTCGTCGATCAGACAGCGCACATGCACCGGCAGCCTGCCGCCATACACATCATCCGCCTTCTCGCACAACAGGTTGAACAGCTGCGTATAGATCATGGAAATCAGGAAGTTAAACGTGCTGTCCGTATCCGACATGATTAAAAACAATGCCGAACGTTCATCCCCTAAAGTGTCCAGCTGCAATTCATCGTAGGCCGTGATCTCCCGCAGCTCCTGAATATCGAAGGGGGCAAGGCGCGCGCCGCAGCTAATCAATATGCTCTTCGCTGTCTTGCCTAAGACCACTTGTCAAGTATTTTTTAATCAAGCCCACAAAAATTATAAGGACATACTAAGCCGCTCTTTTACCTCCTTCCCGATCAAGCTCCGTATTTTATCCTCAAGCGTTTCCTTGCTGGTCGTGCTGAAATGAAGCCCAACAAGGAAGGTGGTGCCGCCGATCTGAATCGGTATGCGGTTTTCATCAATGCTCTGTTTCTCTGACTGTGTGTTTATCTCGCTCATTTATACCTCCTCAAAATAGGGCGGATACGCCGCCGCGCATCCGCTGGTTTCATCTGTTATCTGTCCATTTCAGGTGCCTGAATGACACTACTCAGGGTGATGTCTGCATTCTTTTAGGCGCTCCCACTGGCGTACAATCGACACATAATCGGCATTTGAAGTACCTCTTTTTTCCCGTAAAATCAGCATTTAGGCTTATAGGCACTTCTTTTTCATATCAAAGTAGAAAAAAGGAAAACAATGCGATTTGCATAAAAAGGAATGGACTTCGATTTTTCGTGCCTGCCGCCTAAGTCAGCGGTTTCGCTGCCATCCATCATCCGTTCTGATCATTACATGGATGCCGTGATACCCGCGCGCACGTTTCCCGTTCCCTGCATCAAGATTCTTATCATACCGGATTCCCAGACGGTTCGCGTCCTTCTTGAGCTGCGTTGTGAAAGTCTTTTCTGCAAGGGGCTTTTCTACATTGTCCTGGCACCATCGTTCGTATGCGGAAAAAATCTGCCTTGTCGTCGCGTAGGTGTTCGGCTCGAAGCGGATATAAGTTTCCGCTTCGTAGAACTCCATCATATTATTATCTGCGCGCTGGTTCTCCTCCATATTCCGGCGCGTCCGGTCGCTGATGGTAAAAGAATATCCATTCCCGATCAGACGGTGCAGCCCCTCCAGACACCATAGCAGAATCCCTTCCGATTCCGCGATCAGCTTTTCACCCAGGCTCGTATCATCCACCCTGCCTTTCGTTTTCTCCCTGACCTGCAGGCCGATCTGGCGGCGGTAGAATCCGTCTGAACGATCATAAAGCGCGGACAGGGAACCGTTGCCAAAAGCGATGATCCGGCAGTAGAGAAAGCCCTGCACACTCTGTTTTCCTTTGCGCTCCAGATCGATCTTGTCCTCCATCGTGATAACCGTTTTCAGCACGTTGGTTTCCGTCAGCGCGTCCATTTTCATATCGTCGTCCAGAAGCAGGAGCTGCCCGTCAAGGTCTGCTTTAGCGAAGCGGTCGCATGATAATTTCTGGATACTGAAGGTGCTCATGTTATCGCCCAGCAACGCGCGGAGCACCCTCCCGATTCTGGATTTCCCCTCGCCGCCGTTCCCCACGATCAGCATCATTTTCTGTCCCTTATTGGTCGGGATCAGTGCGTATCCCATGAACTCCTGCAAGGTCGGGATGTCCTCCGGATAGAGCAGCTCATTCAGAAAGGCAAGCCACCGATCCGGCGGCGCGGCGGCGGAATTATATTTGACTGGCAGACGGTTCATGCAAAATTCCTTCCGTGCGTCAAATCTCCGGTCAGTGAGGAAATACGTCCCGTTCCTAAGATGAATCCTGTCCTCCTGTATGGCAAGCTCCTCAGAGAAAGCAAACAGCTTGACTGCTTCCAGAATCCGGTTCACGTTCTTTGCCACGTTGGTGGTAAGATAGGGCTTTACTTCATCAAGCAATTCTTTCCTGATGCGCTCCTCCTGCACCATGCCGTCTATGTCGTACAGGCGGTCATGGATGCACTTCATCGGATGCAGGCTCAGGAAATATTCACTGAACGCGATCTCGTCTATCTTCGTCCCGTCGTACCACTCCGGCGGTTCATCGGGATTGAACATTGCGATTGTCCTGTCCAGCTCCGCCAATTTCTGCGGTGCGATATTCTTTAAGTCTCCGTTCATACTCTTTCACCTTCCCCCTGTAATCATTTATAAGGTCAATCTTATCTTCCGCGGCGGCGTTCAGCAGAGTGTCCATCAGATACTCTACGATGGTCAGATTCGACAGTGCTTCCACAAACAGCGGATGCCATTCTTCTTCATCGCTCCACGGCGCGTACTCCTCTTTCCACTTTCTGAGCAGATGATAGTAGTCGGAGATAATGCGGAACATGCCGCGCTCCGTCTGCTCAAGAAGCTGCTCTCTGGTTTTCTTCTGCACCCGCGGCGCGCGCCTGCGTTCTTTCTTTTCGCTCCATCTGTTCTTCTCACCCCGTCTGTAATCATCGTAGGGAATACCGAAGTCCTCTGCCAGCTTGATCGCTGCGTTTTTCTTCGACAGTCCGTAAAAGCGCGCCGCGAAATCAATCGCGTCCCCGTCCGCCTGACAACCGAAACAGTGAAACCTTTTGTCGAGCTTCATACTGGGATGCCTGTCACTGTGGAAAGGGCAACACGCCATGCCGGAGCGGTTGACCTTGATGCCGCACGCTTCGGCTGCGCGCCGCGCGGTCACGGATTCCCGTACCGCTTCAAATACATTCATTCCATTCTCCTTTCCGGACATGAAAAAAGCGCCTGACTTTCTTTTCAATCAGACGCTTTCTACAATTCCATATTTTTCTTTTTGCTTTGTTGCTTCTCCTGTTCTGGTGCCAGGGCTTTCTCCACCTGGCGGTGAACAGCGTCCAGTTTTTTCACTTCCTCCCTGCATTCTTTCAGTTCTTCGAGCTGTTCCTTATGCGCGGCGCTCAGATCGGCAAGTTCCTTCTGCCACTCTTTCAGCTTCTCCGGCAGAGAATCCGGCGCGATATGCTTCGCATGGAGATAACGGTTCGCTGCACTCCAGAGGGACAGCTCCGCGCGGCGCTCCTCTGCAAAAGTCTCCTTCTTTTTCTCACGCTTGATCGAATTGTACTGCTTCCGGATCGGGGCGTTCTGCTGATACTGCCTGCCCATGTCCATGAGCTTCTGCAATTCTTTCATACGCGTTTCTTTCCCTTTCACGCTCCGATTCAGTGTAAAAGATTTATCCTTTACCTCTGCAAGCGCCGCTTCCAGATCGTCCAGGGTATGAATGCCTTTCGCGTTCAATTCCTCGATGGATTTCTTGACACCTTCATAAACAGAAGCGGTATGCTTTAAGCGAAAGGTGCCGGAGTATTTCTGAACGCGCCGCTGCTCTATCTCGATATACTGCTTCAGCAGATCAGTTAGATTGGGAGCCTTTGCTTCCTCCATGATTTCCTTCATCGCTTCGGAAAGGGCAGAGAGCCAGAGCTTCAATTCTCCGATCCTTGCGCGGATGTCTTTGATGATGCGATTCGCCGTCCTGATCTGTCGGTTGATGTCGCCGCGCTCTGTGCGGATGCCCTTCTTCTCCATCGCGCACGCCGCGGGTCCCATGTGAATGCTCGGAATTTCATCCAGACCGCGCGCCGCGTTGCTGCGGTGGTCGATGCGCTCCTCAATACCATTCTTCTCCAGATAGCGGTTGACTGTCTCCGCCCACGACGCCCGCCACCTTTCCGCGTTCTCCGGATTGCTCCAGTCCACGGTATTCACTTTCCGCGACTTCCATCTGCCATTTGCCTGCCGGATGCGCTCCCCGTTTTCATCCAGTTCAAATTCCTGATGGCTTTTGGGTAGCCACTTCCCATTCTCGTCTAGTCCCCGCATGGTCAACATGATGTGACAGTGAGGATTGCCATCTCCCTTGTCGTGAATGTTCATGTCCACGCACATCCCCGCGTCCACGAACTGCTGGCAAAAATCGTGCATGATCTCTTTGTGTTCGCTGAGCGTCAGCTCCTTCGGGAGCGACACTTCAATGTCCCTGGCAAGCTGCGCGTCGCGCCGCTTCTCGCTCATCTCGACAGAGTTCCAGAGCGTCTCCCTGTCCAGAAAAGAATCCGGCGCGTTTGCCGGAAGCATGATCTCTGAATAGACAACGCCCTTCTTTCTGGAATAGTCCGCGGTCTGCCCACTCCATTCATTCTCCAGTTTTGTCCCGCTCCGGTATGCCGCGGATTCCACGGCGCTGTGTCCGTGGTTCCGGCTGCCGCCACGCCCTATAATCTTAATCGAACAATGATAAATTGCCACGCCCTCACCTCCCCTGCTGCGCGATCATCATAAACAAAATTGCTGCTGCGAAGATCAACCAGTCGCGCGGCGGCGGTGGATTAAAAAAGAAATATGGTAAGTCTTCATTTTGATGACTTACCACTTCCCGCGCCGAAGGTGCCAGCCCTCCGCAGATAGCGCGGCAGCGGTATCGGTAGGAGTTTCCGAAGGACGCACGGTCACCGTAGGTGACGTATAAGTGCGCTTTCAGTAATAAATCAGTGTTTTCGCATGTCTGCTTCAATCTCTTTTTCTTCACTTCTTAGTCCTCGCTTTTGTAAAAATGTCTGTGCTTCCGTACTGGTGGCTGCAATTCGGATGAAATTCTCCGCGTCGTGCTCCCCCATTTCCTTCAGCTCCGGCACAAAGTGTTCCAGAATCCCCGCCTCCGTGCAGAGCCGCCGCGTCCTGAGCCTGCGTTCTTCTCTGCTGTAGGCATTCGCATAGAGCTTTTCCCTGTTTTCCATCTGTCGGATCTGATTCTCCGTCAGGTCAATCTCCGCTTTTATTTCTTCCCTGGTCTGCGGCATTTTTCTTCGTCCCATAAACAACTTCTCCTCTCTTGGTTTTGGACAAAAAAAGAACCGAGTACGGTCTGCACTCGGTCTGGAAACGGAGGCCACAGCCTCCACAAAAAATATATTTTTATGTAGAAATCACTGTCGATCTATGATAGGATAATGGACAGGAGCTTACCAGGATGGTAGGCGGTTAGCCCTCGACAGAGGGACTGTGACCCTCTGATTACATAGAAACCCGCAAGGGAATCCGGGGAAAGGAGGGCTGAGCCGATGGATGTCTACGGACTTATCGCGGTGTTGAGCTTCGGCTTGACCTGCTTCGGAATGGGATACGCCTTAGGCAAGGATACTAACAAGACACAGAAATAACCGCCCCTGTCTGCAACGTGAGCGGTTATTTCTATAACCAATTTAATTTGCGGCTAACCGTCTATCGGTAGCTCTTGGGGGACACCTGTTAGCGCAGGTGTCTTTCCTTATGCTTACTATAGCATGATTTCCAAAACTGTTCAAGGAAAATCTACCAACGATTAGAATACCATTACTTTAGTAATGAATCTAGCACAATTATTCCGTTAATATCGCTTAATAGAGTAGACTCTTTGTAGCGTTCAATAAACTCCCTATATGATTTTCCGCATCCTAAGATAACCTCGATATCTGAATATTCAAACATCAAATCACCGTTGTATCTCCATTCTCTTTCATGGCTCCAATCCACAATTTTATTTGAATCACTAATGTCCATGCGAATACAACGCCACTGCAAATTTTCTGGAATTTGGTCCAATTCCTCTTCTGTGCCGTAGATAGCAGGGCGCGCGCCTTTTTGGAAAAGAACTCCTTTATTAAATCTCAATCCAAACGCTTCGTATTTCAATGTCGCTTTTTCATCTTCAAATAAGATATTTTCAGCCAGAGAATACAAGGAATGCTCTTGTAGGCATACCGCTCTATTATTTTTACGAATGAATCCAGATTTGTCAGATGCCCTTAAACATTTTTCATCCAAGATTTGAAACAGAACATCAATGGCCCGCATGTTATCTGTTCGCCTTGTTAGATGTGTCAATCTTAACGTAAAGTCACTTTGCCTTACAATATGTTTTACCCATTCATCTTGATTCATGCCTTACCACTCTCGATCATTATAAGACGATGACTCGATCCCCTCAGACTGAAGTCTTTCAACCATACGATCAAGTTTTCCCTTCCACATTTTTTTAAACCATTCTGTGTGCCCGAACCACTTAACAAGGGTTGGACTGATGGCATAGTAGACACGGATAAATGCGCGACCATACCATGTTCCTGCTAACGTATAGTCACGGAAACGCCGAAGCGTCCATACTTGCGGACAATCATAAGAACCGTAAACTGCAGTAGCTATATAGCAACCGCCTGAAGACTTTTGATTTCCTTCCTGCTGTTCTTCTTCTGGAACTTCGTGTGACGGATCAATTTCGTTTATCCATTTGTGGTATGTCATAATTACATTTTTGAAGCTCTGCGGGGATGCAAGCTTACCATTCTGAAGAATAAATTCTGCGTGTTTCAATGCTAATTCGTAATAATACTTTCGGTTTTGTTTTTCTTCATCACTGTATTTTTTAGCAATGTGTTCAAGCGAAACCATAAACTCTTTTCCAAGATTATTAAAAAGAGTGACTGTTTCCATTTTGTCAGTCCAAGTAACAACTCCATATCCATTTTTACGTTCATTGTATACATAACTGCTACATGCCATATCAAAAATGTCTGCACTAATTTCTTCAAGTATTTTTTTGTTTTCTTCAGCCTTATCCAAATCAAAATTATCATCTATAATCGAGATACAATTCTGCAACACTTTAAAAGCTGCTTGGCGTTTATAGAGGTCACCTTCAACAAGAGACGCTTTGGCTTTGCCATAGGAACTATAAAATATTGCTTCAATATTTGTAGGATCATTTTGCTCCACCATATTATAGTATTTTTCTGTTTCTTCCCAATCTTCTTTTTGCTTAGCTCTGCGGGCATTTTGCAAGCATTTTTCTACAAAAGCAGAGTTATCAACTTTAACAGTACCTGCAACTTCAACAGTTCCCTCTACCATCATTTTCTTTGCTTCTTCAACAGAATACTTCGTTCCACATGTTTGACATACATATACGCCATCCTGTTTCACTAAATCAGTGCTTCCACACATTTCACAAGTAAGTTGATTCATGATCTTTCCCCTCTACTCTCTCCTATTTTTTAGCTTCAATATTTATAGTTTTGTCTGGTGATTCTTTTGCCTTCCATCAACGCTGTGAATATGGGAATTTCCATATATACTACTGGCCATCAGAATCCAGAAAACT
>JAJPXQ010000056.1 GCA_021205385.1 Lachnospiraceae bacterium
GAGGAATCCCTGTAAGTTCCGGATACTTTGACAAGCTTTTTCCTCTATGCTATAATACAGAACGTTGAAAGGGCTGGTCCGCCGGGGCGAGTCCTTTTTTCCAGATGGGAGAAAAAGCATGAGTGGAACGAAAACTGGCGGAAGCAGGAAACAGACAACAGGAACAAAGAAAAAAAATACACAAAACAGTGTAAAGAAAACGACTTTCACGGAGTCCGGTAACGGAATCTGGGATGAAGTTCTCCTTGTGCTGTTTATCATTTTTGCCATTTTCTTATTTGTCAGTAACTTTGGAGTCGGCGGTGCAGTGGGAGAGTTCCTGAGCGGTCTTCTGTTCGGATGCTTTGGCCTGCTCGCCTATCTTTTTCCGTTACTGCTTTTGCTGGTCATTCTGTTTTCCCTGGCAAACCGGGAGAATCTGGCTGCAAAGCTGAAAGTCGCAGGTATGATCCTGGGCGGAATTGCGATCGATGCGCTGCTGCATTGTTTCACGATGGGCAAGGCTGACGTGGAAGGAATTGGCGAAATCTTTGTGTGGTGCCGGGAGTATCACACCGGCGGCGGCATTGTCGGCGGCGGTATCTGGACGCTGCTGCACAGTGCTTTTGGCGCGATCGGAGCCGGCCTTATTCTGCTCGGCATACTGATCATCTGCGCGGTCATCATCACCGGCCGGTCTTTCGTGAGAGGCATGTCGGACGGCAGCCGCAAAGTCTATGAATCTACAAGAGAAAATATGGAGCGCCGGAAAGAACTCTCTGAACAGCGAAAAGAGAGCCGACGCGAACAGAAGGCAAGCGGCGTCACACCTGATCTGACAATTCCGAAGCCGACGGGCGATGGCCTGGTTGAACTTGGCGGAACGAAGGAAGAAGAGCCTGAGACAGCAAAAACATCTGCTGTGAAGGAAGAGGGAGCGTTGCCGCGCAAGCCCATTATCACGATTCATCGTCCGGAACCGAAACACTATGAAGAAGAGGAAAGTCTGACCGGCGGCGTGCAGGAGATTGGTTTCAGCGAAGCTGATCTGATGAGAAATGCGCTGAACAAAAAGGAATTTGAGCAGGAGCAGAAAAGAGAGCAGATACAGAAGGAGACTGTCTCAAAGAAAGAACCTCAGCCTGAACCGAAGGTTACGGAGGAGATACCGACGGCGATGCCGGAAAAAGACGCAAAGACAGCCGCTAAGGCGCAGCCTGCAAAGCAGAGCTACCAGTTCCCGCCGCTCTCGCTGCTCAAGATGCCAAAGCGAAGTTCCGGTCAGCGGAATACGGCCGCAGAGCTCCAGGAGACAGCCGGACATCTCCAGCAGGTCATGGAAGATTTCGGTGTGAACGCTACCGTGACGAATGTGAGCTGCGGACCGGCGGTGACCCGTTTCGAAGTACAGCCGGCCCATGGTGTAAAAGTCAGCAAGATCGTATCGCTCGCAGATGATATCAAGCTGAATCTCGCGGTTCCGGACGTGCGCATCGAGGCGCCGATTCCCGGAAAGGCGGCGGTCGGCATCGAGGTGCCGAACCGGGAAAATTCAGCCGTTCCTTTACGTGAACTGATCGAGTCGGAGGAGTTTAAAAAAAATCCTTCAAAGATTGCCTTTGCAGTCGGCAAGGATATCGGCGGAAATATCATGGTTTCGGATATTGCAAAGATGCCGCATCTTCTGATCGCCGGAGCCACCGGTTCCGGAAAATCGGTCTGCATCAATACTTTGATTATGAGCATTCTCTATAAGGCGAGACCGGACGAGGTGCGCCTGATCATGATTGACCCAAAGGTCGTGGAGCTCAGCGCTTATAACGGCATTCCGCATCTTCTGACTCCGGTTGTGACCGACCCGAAGAAAGCAGCCGGCGCGCTGAACTGGGCGGTCAATGAGATGATGGGACGATATAACCGATTTGCGGAGACGAATGTGCGGAACATTGAGGGCTACAACAGCAAGATAGAGTCGCTCGCGAATATTGAAGGAGAGAAGCCGGAGAAGATGCCGCAGATCGTCATTATCGTCGATGAGCTGGCTGACCTGATGATGGTTGCGCCCGGGGAAGTCGAGGATGCGATCTGCCGTCTGGCACAGCTTGCCCGTGCGGCCGGTATTCATCTGGTCATCGCGACGCAGCGCCCCTCTGTCAATGTTATCACGGGACTGATTAAGGCGAATATGCCTTCGAGAATTGCGTTTGCGGTATCATCCGGTGTGGATTCCCGGACCATTCTGGATATGAACGGCGCGGAGAAGCTGCTTGGCAAGGGCGATATGCTGTTTGCCCCGTCCGGCATTCCCAAGCCGCTGCGTGTACAGGGAGCACTTGTGACCGACACAGAAGTCGGTGCGGTGGTGGAGTTTTTGAGCCGCCAGAAACAGGAGACGACGGAGGCTGACGCCGCGATTGCCGAACAGATTCAGCAGATGCAGACTGCGGCGGAGAATACTGCATCAGAGCCAGGAACTGCGGCAGGAGGCGGAAGCAGCAGAGATGTGCTGTTTGCGGAAGCCGGGAAATTCATCATTGAAAAGGACAAGGCGTCTATCGGTATGCTGCAGCGCTGGTTCAAGATCGGATTTAACCGGGCGGCGCGTATCATGGATCAGCTGGCTGATGCCGGCGTCGTAGGCGAGGAGGAGGGCACAAAGCCCCGGAAGATCCTGATGTCCATGGAACAGTTCGAACAGTACATAGACGAGTACGTTTAACGAAAGGACGCATTTTCATTATGAAGTGCCAGAAATGCGGAGCCGATATTCCGGAGGGGAAGATTTACTGTGAACAGTGCGGCACCGCGATTCAGATGGTGCCGGACTATAGTCCTGACGACGATATAGAGATCGGCACCGAAAAAGAAGAAACGAAAGAAGAGCCTGCGTCGACCGTTACGCCCGAGCAGTCAAAAGGGAAGAAGCGCAGATATATTCTTTGCGCATTTTTGCTGCTCGCAGCCGGTTTTCTCGCCTTCCAGGCGGCTTACAGCCTGATTGGGAACCGCGCAAATGCGGCAGAGGATGATGAGGTGCAGGAGATTCTCCTTCTTGCGGAGCCGACATTCAGCATCGCTCCCGGCACCTACAGTCACACGTTGCAGATCCTGATTTCTCACGAGGAGATTGCGGATGGTCATATTTATTACACAACGGATGGAACAACGCCGGATGCCGAAAGCACTCTTTATAACCGGAAGGTTTACATAGATGAGGGGACGACCGTGCTCCGCGCAGTTTTCATTCGTAACGATGGAATGCAGAGTATGGAAGCGGACGGCACCTATGAGGTTGTCTTTACCTATCCGGATGAACCGGTCTTCAGTATGCCTTCCGGGGAATATGCAGAAAGCTTTTATGTGACCATTACCGCAGGAGAGGGCAGTAAGATTTATTACACGACAGATGGCCAGGAACCAGATCGCTATTCCAATCTCTACACGGGCGCCATTCTGATCAATCCAGGTCTGACCGTCCTGCAGGCGATCGCAATTGATGAAGAAAACCGGGAAAGCGGGATTGAGGAGGTTATCTATCACGTAACCGAACCGGTCGAATCGGAAGAGGAGGCGGTGACCTGGTAAATATTTTTTAAAAGGAATTCACGGAATTTGTTGAAATATCCGGGAAGATGGATTATGATAATAGTTAATGATTTGTCAAAGGAGGACAAGTATGTTTAAAATTCTGGAGGCAGAGCAGCTCTCTGCAAATGTCTACAAACAGGTGATCCTCGCCCCGCGTGTCGCGAAGTCCTGCGAACCCGGGCAGTTTATCATCGTACGCGTGGACGAGACCGCGGAGCGTATTCCGCTGACGATCTGTGATTATGACAGGGAAGCGGGTACCGTTACGATCGTATTCCAGCCGGTCGGCGTATCGACGCACAAGCTGGTAAAGCTGAAGGCCGGAGATTCGATTCTGGACTTTGTAGGTCCGCTGGGACGCCCGTCCGATCTGGTCACGGACGATTTCGAAGAAGTGAAGAAGAAAAAGATCGTCTTCATCGCGGGCGGCGTGGGCACGGCTCCTGTCTATCCGCAGGCAAAATGGCTGCATGAGCACGGAATTGAGTGTGATATTATTGTAGGCGCGAGGACGAAGGATCTGCTGATTCTCGAGAAGGAGATGAGCTCCGTCGGTAATCTGCATCTTTGCACAGATGACGGCAGTTATGGCTTCAAGGGCGTGGGCACGGCCATGCTGGAGAAGCTCGTCAGCGAGGGTAGAGAGTTTGATCACTGCGTCGCGATCGGGCCGATGATCATGATGAAGTTTGCCTGTCTTACGACAAAGAAACTCGGCATCCCGACGGTTGTCAGCATGAATCCGATCATGGTAGACGGCACCGGCATGTGCGGCGGCTGCCGCGTGATGGTCGGCGATGAAGTCAAATATGCCTGCGTGGACGGACCGGAGTTCGACGGCTACAAGATCGACTTCGACCAGGCGATGAAGCGTGCTGCCATGTACAAGACAGAGGAAGGCCGCAGGCTTCTGGCATACCAGGAAGGTGAGACCCATCACGGCGGATGCGGATTATGCGGAGGTGACAAATAATGGCAGAAGGATTGAAAAGAGTACCGGTAAGAGAGCAGCAGCCGAAGGTTCGCGCGACGAACTTCGAGGAGGTCTGCTACGGTTATAATAAGGAAGAGGCAGTAGAAGAGGCGCAGCGCTGTCTTGGCTGCAAGAAGGCGAAGTGCATGGAGGGATGCCCGGTATCGATCAACATCCCGGGATTCATCGCCGCGGTCAAGGAGGAGCGCTTTGAGGACGCGTTCCATATCATCAGCGAGTCCTCCTCGCTCCCGGCAGTCTGCGGTCGCGTGTGTCCGCAGGAGAGCCAGTGCGAGGGCGTCTGCATCCGCGGAAAGAAGGGTGATCCGATTTCCATCGGCAAGCTTGAGCGCTTCGTCGCGGACTGGGCGCGCGAGAACGGGATCAAGCCGACGCCGGCTGCTGAGAAAAATGGCAAGAAAGTCGCTGTCATCGGCTCCGGCCCTGCAGGCCTGACCTGCGCGGGTGACCTTGCGAAGCTTGGCTACGAGGTCAAGATCTTCGAGGCTCTGCATAAAGCGGGCGGCGTGCTGGTCTACGGTATTCCGGAGTTCCGTCTGCCGAAGGATCGCGTGGTTGCTCCTGAGGTAGAGAATGTGAAGTCGCTCGGCGTTGAGATTGAGACTGACGTCATCATTGGCAGGACCATGAAGCTGGACGAGCTGATTGAGGACGAGGGCTTTGACGCCGTGTTCATCGGCTCCGGTGCCGGCCTTCCGAAGTTCATGGGTATCCCGGGAGAGACCGCCTGCGGCGTGCTCTCTGCGAATGAGTACCTGACCAGAAATAACCTGATGAAGGCTTTCAATCCCGATTATGATACGCCGATCGTCCACGGCAAGAAAGTTGTCGTCGTGGGCGGCGGCAACGTGGCAATGGACGCGGCGCGTACCGCGCTTCGTCTCGGTGCGGAGACACATATCGTCTACCGCCGCAGCGAGGAGGAGCTTCCGGCCCGTGCGGAGGAAGTCCACCACGCGAAGGAGGAGGGCATCATCTTTGATCTCCTGACAAATCCGGTGGAAATCCTGGTCGATGAGAACGATGCGGTTAAGGGTGTGAAGTGCATCCGCATGGAGCTTGGTGAGCCGGATGCTTCCGGCAGACGCCGTCCAGTAGAGATTCCGGGTTCTGAGTTCGACATTGACTGCGATACGGTCATCATGTCGCTCGGCACCTCGCCGAATCCGCTGATCTCCTCGACGACGAAAGGCCTGGAGATCAACCGCAGGCAGTGCATCGTCGTGACGGAAGAGACCGGCGCGACCTCGAAAGAGGGCGTCTACGCCGGCGGCGACGCCGTGACCGGCGCGGCCACCGTTATCCTCGCCATGGGCGCTGGCAAGACGGCCGCAAAGGGCATTCATGAGTATCTGAGCAACAAATAATTTTTCACGACAAAACGGCCGGGAGCCATAGGGTTCCCGGCCATTTTATGTCTGGTTTTCTATTGAAATAATTCGTTATAAAAGCTCTCCGTCACTTCCTCTGCGTAAGCATCTTCGATCTCGGGGAACTGCAGCATGAGCCGTCTGCGGATTTCCTCCGAAACCATAAAGTACTGCAGCTCTTCCGTGGTGTCCGCATCGACGTCTGCAAGCAGTTCTTCCTTCGTCAGATTCTCCTGCATCCAGGTATGCACCTTCTCGTCCAGCGTGTCCTCGCGGGCGATATCGTCCATGAGACGCATGACCTTCCGGAAGGATTGTGCCGCGATAATCAGGAAGATGACAAAGATCACTTCCATCACGGCGAGAGAGAAGGTGTTCAAAGGAAGTTTTACAACGCCTAGCAGCGCCAGCGTGATCACCACAAGCCCGATGCCGCCCACAAGCAGAAAAGTCCAGGCGGAGGAGCGGTTTTCCGACTGCTTCTCCCTGGCGGAGGTATAGGTGCGTGCCTGGGAAGCGGCGGCACGACGTGTGAGAATATCCGCCCGTTCCTCCTCGGTCAGCGTGGGAACTTCTTCCTCCTCCGGCTGCTCAGCGGGCAGCTCGTCCACCAGATCTACATCACAGTCAGGGCAGTGTGTTTTCCCCTCTACATATTCACTTTTACAGACAGGACACCATGGCATAATCAGTCTCTCCTTTTTTCACATATATATTTATTATAAGTGCTTTTTGTGGTATAATCAATCGAAAACTGACGGAATCCGGAGAGCCTGTATGAAGATCACGATCGTTGCAGTCGGCAGAATAAAAGAAAAATATCTGACAGACGCAGTGACAGAATATGCGAAGCGTCTTGGACGCTACTGCAGGCTGGAGATCGTTGAGGTGCCAGATGAACGGACGCCGGACGGCGCTTCGGAAGCGGTGGAAGCTAAGATCCGGGAACGGGAGGGTGAACGCATTCTTCAGAAAATCCCGGAGGGCGCTTATATGATCGCACTTGCGATCGATGGACATGCGCCGGACTCGGTGGAGTTGGCAAGGCAGATGGAGCGCTGGAACGTGGGCGGCGTCAGTCATATGGTTTTCGTGATTGGCGGCTCTCTGGGACTCTCAAATGAGGTGCTGGCGCGTGCGGACTATCAGCTCAGCTTTTCCCGTATGACCTTTCCACATCAGCTTATGCGAGTCATTTTGCTGGAACAGATTTACCGCAGCTTCCGGATCCGGAATCATGAACCTTACCACAAATGAACGCCTTGAAGAATGCGGCGCTAAATGCTACAATATCCTCGGCAGTGGATTCATAGATTTTACAGGAGATAATAAGATGCTTTTATCAAGGGATTATAAAAAGATTGCAAAAGAAAATCTGCGGGGCCGCTGGGGTCTCGGAGTCGGCGTGGGGCTGGTGTCCGCCTTGCTTGGCGGGGCGATCCGAAATGTCTGGAGTTTTGATTTTACGTCCTATGGAGATGATGCGGCGGCGTTGAGCGACCCGGAGTATGACAGTATTATGCAGCAGGCGGAGGCCTTTCTGGAAAGCGATCTGTTTCAGGCGATCCTGCCTGCCCTGATCGGGATTTTAATTGTATTGTGCATCTATCTGCTGATCGTATTGTTCATCGGAGGCGCTGTGACGCTTGGCTATGCGCAGTTCAATCTGAACCTCACGGATGACAATGACCCGCGTTTCAGCGATCTGTTCAGCCATATGCGCCGCAAGTGGGAGGGCTTCTGCATGCAGTTCTTCCGTGGCATGATGATCATGCTCTGGTCGCTGCTTTTTGTGATTCCCGGTATTATCGCGAGTTACCGTTACGCGATGACGCCCTATATTCTTGCGGAAAATTATGACCTCTCCGTGATGGAAGCGATCTCGGAGTCGAAGCGCCTGATGCGCGGCAACAAATGGAAACTGTTTACACTGGATATCAGCTTCATCGGTTGGATCCTGTTATCCAATCTTACACTGGGCATCGCTTCCCTCTGGGTCAGCCCCTATCAGGAAGCGTCGAGGGCCGCATTCTACCGTGAAATATCGGAGCAGCGGTACAGCCGCCCGCATGTGGAGACGGAGTGGACGCAGAATCCTGACGTTTGATTACCTTTTTGATTACCTGTTGATTTACAGCATCAAAAAAAGCCTTGAAATCAAGGCTTTTCGATGGAGCATACGGGATTCGAACCCGTGACCTCCACACTGCCAGTGTGGCGCGCTCC
>JAJPXQ010000030.1 GCA_021205385.1 Lachnospiraceae bacterium
ATTTCGCTGGTGAGCAGGACATAATAGCCATCAAATTTCTCTTCTTCCCGGATCATATCTTCATCCAGTTCCAGGATGGATGAGGCAGTCAGGATTTCCCCGGTTTCTTTATCATAATCTACTTTTTTTATATATTTGGCAGCACCATAGGAAGTTGCCCTTGTGTAGCTTCCCGGGTTGTTTGCAAGGTCTGTGGCTTTCGCAAGCGCAGCAGCCCGGTCGACTTTTGCCTTTTTCGCGTATTTCTCACTCCAGAAAACGACCTGTTTTTCATCAACGGTTTTATCCATTTTTTTGCCGGAAGTTGTAGTGACATGGATCGTGCGGGGGTATCGGCGGGACTTTCTTTTGTATTCTGCTCCAAGCCACTGGTAGCCTTCCTCATCAAGCACGTATTCCTTCATGGATTTATCAGCGCCGCGCACAGACATACTGAATACATAGCCGTCCTTCGTGGGTGTATTGATTGTGTACCAGATGTTATCCCCGGTAGTCATTCCTTTGTCTGCCACAGAAATGACCCTGCCAAGGCCAAACTGTTTCTTGATCCGCCCGAAGTTTGGGCGGTAAGTGAGACAGTCATTGGTGTTTCCGGGGAACAACTCATAGGTAATGGGAATCCCGTTATTATCCATGAACAGCCCCATCTGTACGATCGGGTTGGGACGGTGTTCTTTTGAAACACCTTTCCGCTTAAAGTCATCCTGCTCATCCGATTCAAAGTAATAATTCGTCACATCATAATAGATCAGACTGGTATCCCTGCCATATTTTCCCCTGATCTTATCATTAAGCCAGATCTGGAGGTTTTCCCGATGTTTATTAAGGAAAGTCAGGCACCGGTAAACATCATCCAGGGAATAATCCGTTTTTTCAAAGAATATTTCCCTGTTTTCGTAGGAAGATTTTTTGGAGGCAGGGAATAAAAGCCTGGAATAGACCAGCATCTTCATGATGGTATTTGCGTCGTATTGTTCTTTGGTGTGGCGCTGCCGATTGATGAGGAACTTATTGATTTCAAGCTCATGGTAGATCTGGCTGAGCGCAGCATAGCCAAAGTTTTTCCGCAAAGCTGTGTCTGAAGTACAGAGCCTGTCAGAATCGTAGAAAGTAAAGTTGATGGGAGCCTTGCGGGCTTTCTTTTCTTCTTTCAGCTGCTCCACGCGCTTCTGGAAATGAGCGATCGGGTCATCGTACTGCTTTTGCAGGTCATCGAGGTACCCCAGAGATTCTATGGTGATATGTTTTGCGTTTTGGGTAGCCTTATCATAATAGCTATCAGTAATGGACAGGTAAATACGTCCGCTTTTTGTCTTGGATTGTTTTAAATACATGATATAGTATTCCTTTCCTGGATATAATACTAATTATACCACAAAACTCAATAGTACGCAATATAAAAAAGTCAAAATTTAGAAATAAAAATGGCTTGAAACTATAGAAAAATCAATGTTTCAAGCTAGATTTAAAATATATGTTGTTGCAAAACTATGGAAAAAGAGAAGATCAGGCACATCATGCCGATCGCCGGCAGAAAGGAAAAGGGCTTTAAAAGCGCCCGTAAAAATGTTCTTATCATATAGAAGAATCTCCTTCGTCAAAATCAAATTTGCCTCATCATAGCACGAAAAATACCGCTTGACAAGGAGAGAGGTATTTTATATAATAATCAAGCATGCGTGCAGATGTACGCATGTATTTTCAGCGAGTCTGAAAAACAGCAGTCACCCACATCATACAGGAGGTGAAAGGAATGCCAACATTCAACCAGTTAGTCAGAAAGGGAAGGAAGACCTCTGTCAAGAAGTCCACGGCCCCGGCTCTGCAGAAGGGATACAACTCCCTGAAAAAGAGACCGATTGACGCGTCCTCACCGCAGAAGCGCGGCGTGTGCACAGCTGTCAAGACCGCGACTCCGAAGAAGCCGAACTCCGCGCTTCGTAAGATCGCCAGGGTACGTCTTTCCAACGGTATCGAGGTTACCAGCTACATTCCCGGAGAAGGTCACAACCTTCAGGAGCACAGCGTTGTGCTGATCCGCGGAGGCAGGGTAAAGGATCTGCCTGGTACCAGATATCACATTGTCCGTGGTACACTGGATACGGCAGGTGTCGCGAAGAGACGCCAGGCGCGTTCCAAATACGGCGCAAAGCGCCCCAAAGACGCTAAGAAGTAAGATTACAAAAGTATCCACAAACAGAACTATGATTGTTGGCAGCGCGTAAGCGATGCCTTATGCCGGGGTTCATCAGAGAACCTGTGACTGCGGGGTTTTTTAAGATCGAGGAATACCGGGCATGGACACACGTAGAACGACACATGTGAGTACCGATGAATTAAAAAGTGAATTTTACCGCATATGGCGGTAAACACGTATTAAGGAGGGAAGTAACGTGCCACGTAGAGGACATATTCAAAAGAGAGACGTATTGGCAGACCCGTTGTACAACAACAAAGTTGTCACGAAGCTGATCAATAACATCATGCTGGACGGCAAAAAGGGTGTGGCCCAGAAGATCGTATACGGCGCTTTCGCGAGAGTGGAAGAGAAGACCGGCAAGCCGGCTCTGGACGTATTCGAGGAGGCCATGAACAATATTATGCCGGTTCTGGAGGTCAAGGCAAGGCGTGTCGGCGGAGCTACCTATCAGGTTCCGATCGAGGTTCGCGCAGACCGCCGTCAGGCGCTGGCGCTTCGCTGGCTGACCATGTTCTCCCGCAAGAGAGGCGAGAAGACCATGGAGGAGAGACTGGCAAATGAGATCATGGATGCGGCGAACAATACCGGCGCTTCCGTGAAGAGAAAAGAAGACATGCACAAAATGGCAGAAGCGAACAAGGCGTTCGCACACTACCGTTTCTAGACGAGGCAGTTTAACAAGGAGGAATTTTTCCAATGGCCGGAAGAGAATATCCGTTGGAGAGAACCAGGAATATCGGGATTATGGCTCATATCGACGCGGGCAAGACCACGCTGACCGAGCGTATCCTGTACTATACTGGCGTGAATTATAAGATCGGAGAGACTCACGAGGGCACTGCTACCATGGACTGGATGGAGCAGGAGCAGGAGAGAGGTATCACGATTACTTCCGCCGCTACGACCTGTCACTGGACGCTGCAGGAACACTGCAAGGCAAAACCGGGCGCGCTCGAGCATCGTATCAATATCATCGACACCCCGGGCCATGTGGACTTTACCGTAGAGGTGGAGCGTTCCCTTCGTGTGCTGGACGGCGCTGTGGGCGTCTTCTGTGCGAAGGGCGGTGTCGAGCCTCAGTCTGAGAATGTATGGCGTCAGGCTGACACCTACAATGTACCGCGTATGGCTTTCATCAATAAGATGGACATCCTCGGTGCGGATTTCTACAATGCCGTGGACATGATCAGGACCCGTCTGGGCAAGAACGCGATCTGTCTGCAGCTGCCGATCGGCAAGGAAGACGATTTCAAGGGAATCATCGACCTGTTCGAGATGAAGGCTTATATTTACAATGACGACAAGGGCGAGGACATCTCCATCGTCGATATCCCGGAGGATATGGTGGATGATGCGGAGCTGTATCACACCGAACTTGTGGAGAAGATCTGTGAGCTGGACGATGACCTGATGGCGCAGTATCTGGATGATGTGGAGCCTTCTGTAGAAGACATGAAGGCGGTCCTGAGAAAGGCCACCTGTGAGTGCACCGCCGTTCCGGTATGCTGCGGCAGCGCGTACCGCAACAAGGGCGTGCAGAAGCTCCTGGACGCAATCCTTGAGTTCATGCCGGCGCCGACGGACATCCCGTCGATCAAGGGCACGGATATGGATGGCAATGAGATCGAGAGACATTCCTCCGATGAGGAGCCTTTCGCAGCTCTGGCGTTCAAGATCATGACCGATCCTTTTGTCGGCAAGCTGGCGTTCTTCCGTGTATATTCCGGAACGATGAACTCCGGTTCCTATGTATACAACTCGACGAAGCAGAAGAAGGAGCGCGTAGGCCGTATTCTTCAGATGCATGCGAACAAGAGACAGGAGCTCGACAAGGTGTACTCCGGCGATATTGCCGCTGCGGTCGGATTCAAGCTGACCACGACCGGCGACACGATCTGTGATGAGCAGCATCCGGTCATTCTGGAGTCCATGGAGTTCCCGGAGCCGGTTATCGAGCTCGCGATCGAGCCGAAGACCAAGGCCGGTCAGGGCAAGCTGGGCGAGTCTCTCGCGAAGCTGGCCGAGGAGGATCCGACCTTCCGCGCGCACACCAATCCGGAGACCGGACAGACGATCATCGCCGGTATGGGCGAGCTCCATCTGGAGATCATCGTAGACCGTCTGCTGCGTGAGTTCAAGGTTGAGGCCAATGTTGGTGCGCCGCAGGTTGCCTACAAGGAGACCATCACGAAGCCGGCGGATGTGGACAGCAAGTACGCAAAGCAGTCCGGCGGACGTGGACAGTATGGTCACTGCAAGGTCAAGTTTGAGCCGATGGATGCGAACGCGGAGGAGACTTATACCTTCGAGTCGACGGTTGTCGGCGGTGCGATCCCGAAGGAGTATATCCAGCCTGTGAGCGAGGGTATCGAGGAGGCTATGAAGTCCGGCATTCTCGGCGGCTTCCCGGTGGTCGGCATCCATGCGAACGTCTACGACGGTTCCTACCACGAGGTCGACTCTTCTGAGATGGCATTCCACATTGCGGGTTCTCTGGCATTCAAGGAAGCGATGAAGCAGGCTGCTCCGATTCTGCTCGAACCGATCATGAAGGTCGAGGTCACGACTCCCGAGGATTACATGGGAGACGTTATCGGCGACATCAACTCCCGCCGCGGACACATCGAAGGCATGGAGGATATCGGCGGAGGCAAGATGATCAAGGGCTATGTGCCGCTGGCTGAGATGTTCGGCTATGCGACTGATCTGCGTTCGAAGACGCAGGGCCGCGGCAACTATTCGATGTTCTTTGAAAAGTATGAGCCGGTGCCGAAGAGCGTGCAGGAGAAGGTTCTGGCCGCAAAGGCGAAATAGGGGCTTGCAAAATCAGCCTGTTTGAAATATAATCAACCATAGTGAAAAAAATCGAAGAGATATCTGTTTAAGGAGGAAAACAAGAAAATGGCAAAGCAGAAATTTGACAGATCGAAGACCCATTGCAATATTGGTACTATCGGTCACGTAGACCATGGTAAAACCACTCTGACCGCGGCGATCACGAGAGTTCTCGCTGAGAGAGTTCCGGGCAACTCCTTCACCGAGTTTGATAAGATCGACAAGGCTCCGGAGGAGAGAGAGCGTGGAATCACGATCTCTACCGCTCACGTGGAGTACTCCACTGAGAAGAGACATTATGCGCATGTTGACTGCCCAGGCCACGCGGACTATGTCAAGAACATGATCACCGGTGCTGCGCAGATGGACGGCGCGATCCTGGTTGTCGCCGCTACCGACGGTGTGATGGCGCAGACCAAGGAGCACATCCTTCTGTCCCGTCAGGTTGGCGTTCCGTATATCATCGTCTTCCTGAACAAGTGCGACATGGTGGACGACGACGAGCTGATCGAGCTTGTTGAGATGGAAGTTACCGAGCAGCTCGAGGAGTACGGCTTCACGGATTGCCCGATCATCAAGGGTTCCGCTCTGAAGGCTCTGGAAGATCCGAGCAGCGAGTGGGCTGACAGCATCATGGAGCTGATGAACACGGTTGACGAGTATATCCCGGATCCGGAGCGCGATAAGGATAAGCCGTTCCTGATGCCGGTTGAGGATGTCTTCACGATCACCGGCCGCGGCACCGTGGCTACGGGCCGTGTGGAGCGTGGTACGCTGCATCTGAACGAGGAAGTCGAGATCGTCGGCGTGAAGGAAGAGACCCGTAAGACGGTTGCTACTGGTATCGAGATGTTCCGTAAGCTCCTTGACGAGGCGCAGGCTGGTGACAACATTGGTGTCCTGCTTCGTGGTGTCCAGAGAACGGATATCGTTCGTGGACAGGTTATCGCAAAGCCGGGCAGCGTGACCTGCCATACCAAGTTCACCGCTCAGGTGTACGTTCTGACGAAGGATGAGGGTGGCCGTCATACGCCGTTCTTCAACAACTATCGTCCGCAGTTCTATTTCAGAACGACCGACGTGACCGGCGTCTGCAATCTTCCGGAGGGCACTGAGATGTGCATGCCGGGCGACAACGTCGAGATGACCATCGAGCTGATCCACCCGATCGCTATGGAGCAGGGTCTTACCTTCGCTATCCGCGAGGGCGGCAGAACTGTTGGCTCGGGCCGTGTGGCTTCGATCATCGAGTAATCTGTAAATATGTACTTTTCAGCCCTCTGGCAACAGAGGGCTGATTTTGTATAACAGTTCAGAACAGGGGAAAGGAAGGCTATGGCGGCGTTTGAGAAGGTGAAATCCGGGTTTCCGAGCGTAGATGAAGCGCTGGATTATATCCGGCTGGGCGACAATGTGGTGTTGCAGGTCAGCAGCATTGAGGAATTCCGTTTTTTCGTGGAGCCCTATGTACGGCAGGCGAAGGAGGACAAGCGTCGGCTTGTCTATTTCCGTTTTGCGGGACATGAGCCGCTGGTGGCAGAGGATGATGCTGTATGGTATTGCCTTGACCCGGCGGAGGGGTTTGAGCAGTTTGCAATCAAGGTGCATCGCCTGATCGAGCAGGAGGGTTACGACGTATTCTACGTCTTTGACTGTCTTTCGGAGCTGCAGGGCGCGTGGGCGGCCGATCTGATGATGGGAAATTTCTTCTGTGTAACCTGTCCGTTCCTTTTCAAACTTGATACGGTGGCCTTCTTCCCGGTGATCCGCGGACGGCACTCCTATGAGACGATCGCGCGGATTCAGGAGACGACGCAGCTTTTCCTTGATATTTACTCGGATGAGGAGAATATGTACCTGCATCCGGTGAAAGTCTGGAATCGCTACTCGGCGACGATGTTCCTGCCGCACCGCGCAAAGCGCAGCGATGGAGTGTTTAAAACACTGACGGACGCGGTTGGCATGAGCCGCTATTACGCGGTCGTGGGACAGTATCTGAGCAGTGAGGATCAGAACCTCGACAGCTGGGAGCGTTATTTCCAGAAATGCCAGCGGGAGTCTGCGTCGATGGATACGGAGGAGATCCACGCGGAGCTCTGTCGGATGATGATGACAAAGGACGCGCATGTGGCACGGCTTTTCGAAAAATTTTACAGTCTGGAGGACTATCTGAAGGTCAAACGCCGGATGATCGGCAGCGGGCGCATCGGCGGAAAATCCTGCGGCATGCTGCTCTCCCGCAGCATTGTCGAGAACTGCCTGCCCGATGTACGCTGGCGGCTCGAACCGCATGACTCCTTCTTTATTGGCGATCATGTCTTCTATACCTATCTCGTATTTAACGGACTCTGGGATCTGCATATCGCCCAGAAGGACGGAAAGGGTTACTATGAGCTCGGCGAAAAGCTGTCGGAGGGAATCCTGTCAGGCGAATTTCCGGACAATATCCGCGTGGAACTGCGCAGAATGCTGGAATACTTCGGGCAGGCTCCGATTATTGTCCGGTCGAGCAGTATTCTGGAAGATGGTTTCGGAAATGCCTTTGCCGGAAAATACGAGTCCGTGTTCTGTGCCAATCAGGGCAGTGATGAAGAGCGCCTTGAGAAGCTGGAGGCCGCTATCCGGACGGTATATGCGAGTACGGTTGACGCTTCGGCGCTGGAGTACCGCGCGGCCAGGGGACTCGACACGGTCGAGGAACAGATGGCAATTCTGGTGCAGCGTGTGTCGGGCTCGCTGCATGGCGATTACCTGTTCCCGTCTGCGGCGGGAGTTGGCTATTCCTATGACACGTACGGCTGGAGCAAAAATATGGATCCGCAGAAGGGCATGCTGCGTATGGTGCTCGGTCTGGGCACACGCGCTGTGGACCGGACAGACCGGGATTACCCCCGTATTATCCATATCGACCAGCCGGAGCACAGTTATCTCACGACGATGGACGAGAGAGTGCGCTTCTCCCAGCGAGTCGTGGATGTCATTGATCTGAAGAAAAACGCGCTGGTAGAGATCCCGCTCGATGATGTGGTGAATGTGACGCCCGTGTGGTACCACACGCTGGTGATGGAACACGATTACGAGGTGGAACGAAGGCTCTATGACCGCGGCATCCAGCGGGAAGTCTGCTTTGGAACCTGCCGCGGCTATGTGCAGGATAAGCAGTTCCTGTCCGATATGGAGCAGATTCTGTCCGTACTGCAGCGGGAGTACACCTATCCGGTTGATATCGAATTTACGGTAAATTCCAACAAGAATAAGGAGTATGTCATCTGCCTTCTACAGTGCCGTCCGCTCCAGACCTTTTCCGCGCAGTCGCATGTCGAGATTCCGGAGGTGCCGCGAGAGCACACTCTGTTCCACACGCACGATGCTTCGATGGGACTTCCGCAGGATAAGGTGATCGATGAGATCGTCTTTGTCGACGCGGCGGCCTACTACGCCTATCCCTATGCGAGGAAGGCGACGGTGGCGGCGCTGCTGACCGATATTAATCTGAGTTACCGGGACAGCGGGAAACACGTGCTTCTGATGGTCCCGGGGCGGATCGGCACCTCCTCGCCGGAGCTGGGCATTCCGGTCAAGTTCTCCGGTATCTCAAACTTCTGTGCGATCGTGGAGACAGACGAGGAGGATTCCCTCTACGCGCCGGAGCTGTCGTTCGGCAGTCATATGTTCCAGGATCTGGTGGAGGCGGAGATCTTCTACACGGCGCTGTTTCATGTGACGAAGGAAGATGAGCAGAAGAGGACTGCGTTTTTCGAAACATGCGGGACGCAGCGCGCGCTGCCGGAGCAGTTCGAGGAGCTGTCCCACATGGTAAAGATCTATAGTTTTGAAGAGAAAAATCTGAAGCTGTACTATGATATCAAGAGCGGTGAGACGCTGTGTGCGCTGGCACCGGATCAGAGTGTCTTCAGTTCATAAGAGCGTGTGCCAAGTCCGATCTTCTCCGCCTGATCCAGCGTGGCCTTCCATTCAATATTGGGGTTGCTGTCCTTGAAATGATCGTGGTGGCATTCCCAGTCGGCTCTTGCAAGATGGTCGCTGAGCTGGCTGTTCGGCAGTGGCTGCGCGGCGAGGCAGGCGTCGGCACAGGCCTGGTCGAGCGCGACCGGGTCGAAGCTGGCGAACATGCCGAGATCCGGCAGGATCGGAGCATCGTTCTCCCCATGACAGTCGCAGTTCGGACTGACGTCCTGTACGAGCGCGATGTGGAAGCAGGGGCGTCCGTGGCATACAGCCTGCGCGTATTCGGCCATCTTGCGGTCAAGCAGCTCATTTGCACTGTCATTGTCATTATAAACGGCGTCGTAGCTGCATGCGCCAATGCAGCGGCCGCAGCCCTTGCACTTGTCATAGTCGATGACTGCTTTTTTATCCGGATAAGAGATCGCATCACTGCCGCATTCTTTCGCACAGCGGCGGCATCCGCGGCACAGTTCGGCGGCGATAGCGGGCTTTCCGCTTTTGTGCTGTTCCATCTTACCGGCCCGGCTGCCGCAGCCCATGCCGATATTCTTGATCGCGCCGCCGAAGCCGGTCGCCTCATGCCCCTTGAAGTGTGTGAGGCTGATAAAAATGTCGGCATCCATGATGGCGCGCCCGATCTTTGCGGTTCTGCAGTATTCGCCGCCGACCACAGGGACTTCTACTTCGTCGGTTCCGCGCAGCCCGTCGCCGATGATGATCTGGCAGCCGGTTGTGATGGTGTTGAAGCCGTTCAGGTTCGCGCAGTCCATATGTTCCAGCGCGTTCTTGCGGCTTCCCGGATATAACGTATTGCAGTCGGTGAGGAAGGGCATCCCGCCCTGTTCCTTACAAAGATCCGCGACTACTTTTGCGTAGTTGGGCCGAAGGAAGGCCAGATTGCCAAGCTCACCGAAGTGCATCTTGATCGCGACGAATTTGCCGTCCATGTCGATATTGCGGATGCCGGCGGCCGTACACAGACGGCGCAGTTTATCCAGCTGACTGGTACCGACAGGACATCGAAAGTCTGTGAAATAGACTGTTGATTTTTCCATTTTGTAATGCCTCCTTGATAATAATGAATCAATCATAGCATAGATTTTGTGGAAATTCTACCGCAAAAAAGAAGACACGGCACATATATTTTGACGCGGCGGAAGAAATCTACTATAATAAAAAAGGCTCTACGACAAAATAATGGAGGGGAAGACTTGAAAAATTTTGTTAGAGAATATACACCGAAATATCCCCTGTCCGTGCGGCCGATGGCCGAGATCAAGGGTTACCCGGTAAGGCCCGGCGATTTTACATCCTACGGGGCGATTGCGACGCCGGTAGGCGTCAATTTCACGATACATACGCACTACGGGACAAGCTGCGAGCTGCTGCTCTACCACCGAGAGGAGGAGGAGCCCTATGTCGTGCTGCCGTTTCCGGAGGAATATAAGATCGGGGACGTCTACTCGATGCTTGTATTTGGCCTCGATATTGAGGACTTTGAGTATGCTTACCGTATCGACGGCCCTTATGATCCGAAGCAGGGACTTTTGTTCGACCGGAACCGGGTGCTGCTCGATCCTTACGCGAAGGCGGTGGCTGGCCAGCATATCTGGGGGGAGCACAAGAACGGAAATTATCGCGCGCGCGTCGTGCGGGACACCTTTGACTGGGGCGATATGCCGCAGTCGAAGCAGAATCTCTGCGATCTCGTGATTTATGAGCTGCATGTACGCGGTTTTACCCGTCATGCATCTTCGGGAGTGCAGCATCCGGGCACCTTCGCGGGGTTGATGGAAAAAATCCCTTATCTGAAGGAGCTGGGCATTAATGCGGTGGAGCTGATGCCGATCTTTGAGTTCGATGAAGAGATCAATGCGCGCGAAGTAAATGGAGAACGTCTGCTGGAGTACTGGGGCTACAATACGGTTGCTTTCTTTGCACCGAACTCGGCCTATGTCTCTGAACCGGGGCGCAACCGGGAAGGCTATGAGCTGAAGAAACTGATCAAGGCGCTTCATGACAATGGGATAGAGGTCATTCTGGATGTTGTATTTAACCATACGGCGGAAGGAAACGAGCATGGGCCGAGCTTCAGCTTTAAGGGAATTGACAACTCTATCTACTACATGCTGACGCCGGATGGGAACTATTATAATTTCAGCGGCTGCGGCAACACGCTGAACTGCAACAACCCGGTAGTGCAGCAGATGATCCTTGAATGTCTGCGCTACTGGACGATCTCGTACCGCGTGGACGGTTTTCGTTTCGACCTGGCCAGTATTCTGGGGAGAAACAAGGATGGTTCTCCGCTCGCACAGCCGCCGCTTCTGCGGAATCTGGCCTATGATCCGATTCTGAGCCGGGTGAAGCTGATTGCGGAGGCCTGGGACGCCGGAGGGATGTACCAGGTCGGCAGCTTTCCGGCCAGCCGCCGCTGGGCGGAGTGGAACGGGAGATATCGCGACGCGCTCAGAGGCTATCTGAAAGGCGACGCCTGGCAGTCCTGGGATGCGGCCTACAGCATCTGCGGCTCGCCCGACCTCTATGGCGGGGGAACGGGGGAGCTGGACAATTATCGTGGTGATTATGACGGACTGAATTCCTGCGTGAATTTTATCACCTGTCATGACGGCTTCACGATGTATGATCTGTATGCTTATAATGAGAAGCACAACGAGGTCAACGGCTGGGGCAATACGGACGGCCATAATGACAATCGAAGCTGGAACTGCGGCGTGGAGGGAGAGACCGACGATCCCGAAGTGCTGAAGCTCCGCTTCCGCATGATCCGCAACGCCTGTGCGCTTCTGATGTGCAGCCGGGGGACGCCGATGTTCCTGGCGGGCGACGAGTTCGGCAACACGCAGTATGGAAACAACAACTGTTACTGTCAGGACAACGAGTTTTCCTGGCTGGACTGGAGTATGCTGGAGAAAAACAGGGATCTGTTTGCGTTCTTCAAGTATATGATCGCGTTCCGCCGCGGGCATCGCGTGATACGGGAGCGCCTGCCGCGGGCTGTGTGCGGGATGGATGAGATGCACATCCATCCGCCGGATGGAGAGCTCGTGGATATTCCGCGGGACGCAAAGATCTTTTCGGCGAGCTTTGCCGGTTACGACGCGCAGAAGGGAAAGGACGATCTGGTGTATGTGACAGTAAACACGCACTGGGAATCCATCCCGATCACGCTTCCGCGCGTGTGGGGACGTGTAGGATGGCATCTGTGTGTCAATACGAACGGGGATGAAAAGGGCAGATACTGCTATCCGGAAGAGGAAGCGCCGTTCATTGAACATGAATTTATCATGCCGTCCCGGTCTGTGGCAGTTTTTGTGGGGACACATTACTGAATGAAAGTGGAAAAGCAGTTGAAAATAACAGGAAATTGTAATAGAATAATTAATTGAAATGTACAGCTATACGACAGGAAAGGAAGAGAAAGCTATGAGTTATGTGGATGAAGTGCTTGTAAAAGTCAGGGAAAAAAATGCATCGGAACCGGAATTTTTACAGGCGGTGGATGAGGTGCTGGAATCCCTTCGCCCTGTGATCGAGGCGAATGAGGAGCAGTATCGCAGAGAGGCTCTGCTGGAGCGCCTGCTGGAGCCGGATCGCCAGATCAAGTTCCGCGTGCCGTGGGTGGACGACAAGGGACAGGTGCAGGTGAATACCGGCTACCGCGTGGAGTTCAACAACGCGATCGGGCCGTATAAGGGAGGCCTCCGGTTCCATCCGTCGGTGAATATCGGCATCATCAAATTCCTGGGCTTCGAGCAGATTTTCAAGAATTCCCTGACCGGACTTCCGATCGGCGGCGGCAAGGGCGGCTCCGATTTTGATCCGAAGGGCAAATCCGACAGAGAAGTGATGGCATTCTGCCAGAGCTTTATTAATGAACTGTACAAGTATATCGGAGCGGACAAGGATGTTCCGGCCGGAGATATCGGCGTCGGCGGCCGCGAGATCGGTTACATGTTTGGCCAGTACAAGAAGCTGACCGGCTCCTACGAGGGCGTTTTGACCGGCAAGGGTCTGAGCTTCGGCGGCTCCCTGGCGCGTACGGAGGCGACCGGTTACGGACTTCTCTACATTACGCGTGAGATGCTGAAGTGCCATGATATCAGCATGGAGGGAAAGATCTGCTGTGTGTCCGGTTCCGGAAATGTGGCGATCTATGCGACGGAAAAGGCACAGCAGATGGGCGCGAAGGTTGTGACGGTGTCTGATTCTACCGGTTGGGTCTACGATCCGGAGGGTATTGATGTGGCGCTTCTCAAGGAGATCAAGGAAGTGCGCCGCGCACGTCTGACCGAGTATGCGAAGGCGAGACCTTCAGCCCAGTATCACGAGGGACGCGGCGTATGGCAGGTGAAGTGTGATATCGCGCTTCCGTGTGCGACACAGAACGAGCTTCTGCTTGACGACGCGAAGCAGCTCGTGGCGAATGGTTGCGTGGCGGTCTGCGAGGGTGCGAATATGCCGACCACGCTCGACGCGACGAAGTATCTGCAGGAGAACGGCGTGCTCTTTATCTGCGGCAAGGCATCCAATGCAGGCGGCGTTGCGACCTCGGCTCTGGAGATGACGCAGAACAGCGAGCGTCTGAGCTGGACCTTCGAGGAGGTAGACGCGAAGCTCGAGCAGATCATGATCAATATCTATCACAATATTGACAAGGCTGCAAAGCGTTATGATATGGAAGGAAATTATGTGGCCGGCGCGAATATCGCGGGCTTCGAGAAGGTAGCGAACGCCATGCTGGCGCAGGGCGTGTGCTGAGAAATTCATGAAAGTAAAAACAGGCGGGCCGTTCGGCTCGCCTGTTTTGCTTCTGTCTACACTTCAAAAATCAGGTCGCCGTAGGAGGGCATTGGCCAGACCTCTTTATCGACCAGCATTTCGAGACGGTCGACTGGCCGGCGCAGCGCATCCATGGCAGGAACCACGTAGTCGTGGTAGTAATGCGCCCGTGTCTCATTGTCCTCGATCGTGGGAGCCTCCGCGGCCACTTTTTTCAGAATGCGGACCGCGCCATTCGCTTCATTGAGAAGTGTGCTGATGTCGCGGAGCAGCTCGGACTGTACGGTCGGCGTCGCCCCGGCGGCCTTCACGGACTGGATAATGGAGGAAAGCGTACCGGTATAGCCGATGACAGCGGGCAGGATCTGCTTGACTGTCATGTCGATCATCGTCAGTGCCTCGATATTGATCGCCTTGTTGTAGGTCTCATACTGAATCTCGGCGCGGGAGCGCAGCTCGGCTTCGTCAAAGACGTGGAAACGTTCAAACATGGTGATGGATTTTTCGGTCACAAGAGCCGGGATCGCATCGACCATCGACGGCAGATTGGGCAGCCCGCGGCGCGCGGCCTCTGCCACCCACTCTTCCGAATAGCCGTTTCCGCTGAAGACGACCTTGCGGTGTTCGCTGAAATACTGGATCAGCAGATCGTGGAGCGTGGCATTGAAATCATCGGCCTTCTCGAGGATATCGCAGGCATCCGCGAAGGCTTCCGCCGCAATCGTGTTCATGACAACCGTAGAGTGCGCAATGGAGTCTCGCGAGCCAACCATGCGGAACTCGAATTTATTGCCGGTGAAGGCGAAGGGCGAGGTGCGGTTGCGGTCGGTCGCGTCCTTCATGAAATCCGGAAGCGTCTTCACGCCGGTATGCAGATGGTGACTCTTCAGGCTGTGCGTCGCGTCACCGGTGCTCAGGATCTGGTCAATCACATCGTCGAGCTGCTCGCCGAGGAAGACGGAGATGATCGCGGGCGGCGCCTCATGCGCACCGAGCCGCAGGTCGTTTCCGACATTGGCGGCGGATTCGCGGAGCAGATCCGCATGGGTGTCGACTGCCTTCAGAATGCAGGCAAGAACGAGCAGGAACTGCCGGTTCTCGTGCGGGCGCTTTCCGGGGTCAAAGAGATTGATACCGTCGTCCGTGGTCAGCGACCAGTTGTTGTGCTTGCCGGAGCCGTTGACGCCGGCGAAGGGCTTCTCATGGAGCAGGCAGACCAGCCCCTGCTGTGCAGCCACGCGCTTGAGCGTCTGCATCATGATCTGATTGTGATCGGCGGCCACATTGGCCTCTGCATAGATCGGAGCAAGCTCATGCTGCGCCGGGGCGACTTCGTTGTGCTGCGTCTTGGCCGGAACGCCCATCTTCCAGAGCTCCTCATTTACCTGCCGCATGTAGGCGCCGATGCGCTGGCGCAGCGTGCCAAAATAATGGTCGTCCAGCTCCTGCCCCTTCGGCGGCATTGCGCCGAACAGGGTGCGTCCGGTGTAGATCAGATCTTTTCTCTGTAAATATTTTTCCCGGTCGATCAGGAAATACTCCTGTTCGGCTCCAACGCTCGGGATAACCTTGTGTGATGTCGTGTTGCCGAAAAGCCGGAGAAGGCGCAGTGCCTGCTCTTCGACGGCTGCCATGGAGCGCAGAAGCGGTGTCTTCTGGTCGAGCGCCTCGCCGGTGAAGGAGCAGAAGGCGGTCGGGATACACAGAATCGCGCCGGCGGCGTCTTCGCGGATGAAGGCCGGAGAAGTGCAGTCCCAGGCTGTGTAGCCTCTTGCCTCAAAGGTGGCGCGCAGGCCTCCTGACGGGAAGGAAGAGGCGTCCGGTTCGCCCTTGATCAGGTCTTTGCCGGAAAATTCCATGAGCACAGAACCGTCCTCGCGGGGAGGCGTCAGGAAAGAGTCGTGCTTCTCCGCTGTGAAACCAGTCAGCGGCTGGAACCAGTGCGTATAGTGGGTCGCCCCCTTCTCGATCGCCCACTTGCGGATCGCCGCGGCGACCACGTCCGCGATCGCGGGGTCCAGTTCCTTGCGTCCTTCGATGGTCTTGCGGAGCTCGTAGTAGACGTTTTTCGGGAGATACTGGCGCATAACCTTGTCGTTGAAGACATTTGTCCCGAAAATATCCATAATTGACTGTTTGTTCTCCATAAAAACGGAATCCTTTCTTCGTTGGAATGGTGTTTCAGACAGATTTATGATACAATATTTAATCATGAATCACAATAAGAAACAAAAAAATTTTCTGTGGATGGGTTATGAAGGAGGAAACTACCAATGACAAGGGAGCCGGTGATTGAATTCCGGGATTTCAGCTTCCAGTATTACAGTCAGGCGGAGCCGACGCTCCACGATATCAACCTGACGATCTGCAAGGGAGAGAAAGTGCTGATCGTCGGACCGAGCGGCAGCGGAAAGAGTACGCTGGGACACTGCCTGAACGGCCTGATTCCGTTTGCCTACAAGGGAACTATGAGCGGCAGCCTCAAAGTTGCGGGGGAGGAGACGCAGGACGGCAATATCTTTGAATTGTCAAAGAAAGTCGGCACGGTGCTGCAGGATTCCGACGGACAGTTCATCGGGCTGACGGTCGGCGAGGATATTGCTTTCACGCTGGAAAATGACTGCGAGGAACAGGGACGGATGAAGGAGGTCGTGCAGAGCGTCGCGGATATCGTCGACATGGGGACGCTTCTGAATTCCTCACCTTTCGAGCTCTCCGGCGGGCAGAAGCAGCGTGTGGCTTTTGCGGGCGTTATGGTGAACGACGTGGAGATCCTGCTCTTTGACGAGCCGCTGGCCAATCTCGACCCGGCCACCGGGAAGACCGCGATCGACCTCATCGACCGCATTCAGAAGCAGTACCAGAAGACGGTCGTCATCATCGAACATCGTCTGGAGGATGTGCTCTATCGCGACGTGGACCGGATCGTCGTGGTCAGCGACGGGCGCATCGCGGCAGATATGACGCCGGACGAACTCATTTCCTCTGATATTCTGATCAATCTCGGTATTCGTGAGCCCCTGTACGCGACCGCTCTGAAATATGCGGGCGTAACGGTGACGCCGGACATGCACCCGGGGCATCTTGCGACGCTCGACATGGAGCGGGTGCGTGAGCCGCTGCAGAAGTGGTTCCAGTCGAGAAAGCCGCGTGGGACTGCGCCGGAGCAGGAAGACATCTTATCAGCGGAGCATCTTTCTTTTCAATATACGAAAAAACGGAAAATTCTGCAGGACATCAATTTCCATATCAAGGCGGGCGAGATGGTCAGCATCGTCGGGACGAACGGCGCCGGGAAGAGCACGCTCGCCAAGGTGATCTGCGGCTTCGTGCACGAAGACGAGGGTGCGCTGTATTTCGAGGGCGAGTCCATGGCGGACTGGACGATCAAGGAGCGCTCGCAGAAGATCGGCTATGTCATGCAGAATCCGAACCAGATGATCTGAAAGCCGATGATCTACGACGAGGTGGCGCTGGGACTCAGGCTGCGCGGGGTGCCGGAGGAGGAGATCGGGCCGAAGGTCGAAAAAGCGCTGAAGATCTGCGGGCTCGCGCCCTTCCGGAAATGGCCGGTCTCGGCGCTGAGCTTCGGGCAGAAGAAGCGTGTGACGATCGCCTCCATCCTCGTGCTCGACCCGAAGGTGCTGATCCTCGACGAGCCGACGGCGGGGCAGGATTACCGGCATTACACGGAGATCATGGAATTCCTGAAGGGGCTGAACGCACAGGGCGTGACGATCCTGATGATCACGCACGACATGCATCTGATGCTCGAATATACGCCGCATGCGATCGTCATCAGCGATGGAAAGAAGATTGGCGACAGCACGGCGGTTGATATTCTGACCGATGAGGAGATCGCCGGTCAGGCGAACCTCAAGATCACCTCTCTGTACGAGCTCGCGAAGATGGCGGGGATTGATGACGCCAGGGGTTTTGTACAGTATTTCATTGATTACGAGAGGGAGGTGCACCGGGGATGAAAAATAAGCTGTTTGACTATGTGGAGCGCGACAATTTTATTTTCCGGCTGTCCGGCCTGACAAAGATTCTCTGCTTTTTCTGCCTGACCTTCGCGGTCATGCTGAGCTACGATATCCGTCCGATTCTCTGCGTGTTCGTGTTCTCCTTTGTTGTACTGCACGTTTCGGAGATTAAACTCTCGCAGATACGGCTGATGCTCTACTACACCATGGTCTTTCTGCTGCTGAACTTTATTCTGACCTTCCTCTTCAGTCCGCAGTACGGCGTGCAGATCTACGGGACGAAGCATGTGCTCTTTCAGATCACGGAGCGCTATGTGGTGACGCAGGAGCAGCTGCTCTATCAGATCACAAAGCTTGTGAAGTATGCCTCGGTCATTCCGCTCGGCATGCTGTTCCTGCTCACGACCAACCCGAGCGAGTTCGCGGCGAGCCTCAGCAGCATCGGCGTGAGCTACAAGGCGTCCTACGCGCTCGCCCTGACGCTGCGCTATTTCCCGGATATGATCCGCGATTACAACGATATTGCCCTGGCGCAGCAGAGCCGCGGTCTCGACCTGTCAAAGAAGGAAAAGCTGGGCGTGCGCCTGAAAAATATTATGAATATCTGTGTGCCGTTGATCTTCTCCACGATGGACCGGATCGAGGTCATCAGCAATGCGATGGATCTGCGCGGCTTCGGCAAACATAAAAAACGGACCTGGTACGCGAAGAAGCCGCTGCGAAAAGCGGATTATCTGAGTATGCTGTTCTGCGCGGCGGTCTTCGCGCTGACGATCTGCATCAGCGTTTTCATTAACCACAGCCGTTTCTGGAACCCGTTCATATAGGAGGACAATATGAGTAAATTTGACAAACCGATTCTGGTCTTTCAGACCGATTTTACCTATCTGGAGGGTGCGGTCAGCTCGATGTACGGCGTCGTGAAGACGGTGGACCGCGAGCTGGAGATCTTCGACGGCACGCATCAGATCCCGCAGTACGACACCTGGAGCGCGAGCTATCGGCTGCATCAGAGTCTGCAGTTCTGGCCGAAGGGGACGATCTACGTGTCGGTCGTGGATCCCGGCGTCGGGACGCAGCGCCGCGCCTGCGTGGCGAAGACCGTGGACGGCTATTATGTGGTGAGCCCGGACAACGGCTCGCTGACGCATGTGAAGAAATTCATCGGTATTGAGGAGGTGCGTGAGATCGATGAGAGCGTGAACCGCCTGCAGAGCACGCGCGGGACGAGCGTCTTTCATGGGCGCGATCTCTTTGGCTACACGGCGGCGCGCCTCGCTTCCGGCATCATCGATTTCGAGGGCGTCGGTCCGGCCTATCCGGTGGAGGAGATCGTCGAGCACCCGATTCTTGCGCCGGAGGTTTCCGAGGGCTGCGTGAAGGGCATTTTTGAGATCAACGACCCGAATTTTGGCAATCTCTGGACGAATATTCCGCTGGAGAGCTTTGAACAGGCGGGCTTTTGCTACGGCGACATGGTGCGCGTGCGGGTGATGCATGCGGGCGAGGCTGTTTTCACCGGCAAGGTGCGCTTCTGTCCTTCCTTCGGATTTGTGGAGAAGGGAGAGGCGATGATCTACAACAATGAGCTCATGCATATTTCCATGGCGGTCAGCCAGGGAAACTTCTGTGAGAAATACGGACTGTCCTACGGAACGGACTGGGAAGCCTCGTTTTTCATTGACAAAAATGCCTGAAAAGACTATAGTCAAAGAGTCAGGGGGCGAAAAACGCCCACAGAAGAATATTTCACGAGGGAGGCAAATTCCAATGAAGAAAAAACTTTTTGAATTTAAAACAAGGACGATTGTGGCGACCGGTCTCGGCGCGGCGCTGTTCACGCTGTTATTTATGTACGTAAAGATCCCGACCGGCATTCCGGAGACGCAGATACAGACCGCTTACGGTGTGGGCGCGTTCTTTGCGGCGATGTTCGGCCCGATCTGCGGCGGCCTGATCGCCTTTATCGGACATTTCCTTTCCGATTCCGTGCAGTACGGCTCCGCCTGGATGAGCTGGGTCATCGCATCGGGATTTACCTGCTTCTTTATCGGACTGGTCTATCCGAAGCTGAAAGTTGACGAGGGCATTTTCACCGGAAAAGATATGCTCCTGTTCAATGTCTATCAGATCATCGCAAACGCGATCGCCTGGATCATCATTGCGCCGGTGCTGGATATTGTGATCTATGCCGAGTCGCCGAGCCTTGTGTTTACGCAGGGCGTCGTGGCGGCGATCTCAAACGCGGTCTCCGCGGGCGTGATCGGCACGATTCTGCTGAAGCTGTACAGCGGCACGAGAGCTTCCAAGGGAAGCCTGTCGAAGGAAGACTGAGCAGAATATCCGGGGAAATCGGGGCTGCCGCCTTCTGATGCGGCAGCCCTTTGTTATACAGGAGGATAGGGAAAATGAGAATGTTTGTGTACAGCATGCGTGATTTTGACGAGCTTCCCTGCTTTGAGAAGTACTGCGCGAAATACGGAGTGGACTACGATTATACGGTCGAGACTCCCTGCCTCGATAATCTGGAGATGGCGCGCGGCTATGAGGTCGTCAATATTATCACCACCGTCATCGATCGCCCGATGCTGGAAAAACTGCATGAGATGGGTGTGAAATGCCTCGCCACGCGAACGATCGGTTATGATCATATCGATACAGCCTGTGCGAAAGAGCTCGGGCTTTCGGTAGTCCATATCAGTTATTCGCCGAACAGTGTTGCCGACTACACGGTCATGATGATGCTGATTGGCTGCCGGAAGCTCAAACATATCATGGAGCGAGCCGATGTACAGGACTACACGCTGAAGGGCAAACTCGGGAGGGAACTGCCGGACTGCACGGTCGGCGTCATCGGCACAGGCCGGATCGGAAAGACGGTGATCCGCGACCTGAGCGGCTTTGGCTGCAAGATCCTTGCCTACGATGTCTATGAGAGCGACGAGGTACGAAAACACGCGGAATATGTAGATCTGGATCGTCTTTACGCGGAGAGTGACATTATCACGCTGCACGCTCCCGCGACGGAAGATAATTATCACATGATCGGTGAGGACGCGATCGCAAAGATGAAGCCGGGCGTGATCCTGATCAACTGTGCGCGCGGTTCTCTGGTGGATACGGACGCACTGATTGAGGGGATTGAGAGCGGCAAGGTCGGTTTCGCCGGGCTCGATGTGGTCGAGCATGAGAGCGGCCTCTACTATTTCAACCGCATGGGCGAACCGCTGAACAATCCGAAGCTTGCGATCCTGCGCTCCTATTCCAACGTGCTGGTGAGCCCGCACACCGCTTTCTACACGGACGAGGCCGTCGCCAATATGGCGGAGAATTCGATTGTCGCCAGCATGGATGTGATGGCCGGCAGGGAGACGCCGTATCTCGTGAAGTAAGGCATAAGTGAAAATTTCCCCGCATACATTTTAAAAAGTGTTCCTGCGGGGGAATTTTTTGAAAGATTATATTGAAGAGCGCGCCATCAACGTCGCAAACTATATCGTCACGAACAACGCGACGGTGCGGCAGACGGCGAAGAAATTTGGGATATCGAAGTCAACAGTGCACAAGGATTGTTCTGAGAGGATCCGCTTTATCAATCCGGCCCTGGCCCAGGAGGTCCGGAAGGTGCTGGATGTAAACAAATCGGAACGGCACATAAGAGGCGGCATGGCGACGCGGGAAAAATATCTGCATCAGCACAGATAATGAAAGAATCCGCCTTGTAATAGCCGGGCTTTTCAGGTAGAATAATAAACGGTAGAAAATGAACAGAGGAGGAAAACCACTTTGGCGAGAGAAATGGTCATTGTACTGGACTTCGGAGGCCAGTACAATCAGCTGATCGCACGCAGGGTCAGGGAATGCAATGTCTACTGTGAGGTGCATCCCTACACGCTGAGCCTCGAGAAGATCAGGGAGATGAACCCGAAGGGGATTATTTTTACGGGGGGACCGAACAGCGTTTATGATATGGCCTCCCCCCATTATCAGAAGGAAATTTTTGAGATCGGAGTGCCGATCCTGGGTATCTGCTATGGGTCTCAGCTCATGGCCTGGGCGCTCGGCGGTGAGGTGAAGACTGCGCCGGTCAGTGAGTACGGGCATACGCAGGTACAGGTGGACAAGTCCTCTGTGCTGTTCCATGATGTGGAGGAAAATACAGTCGTCTGGATGAGTCACACCGATTACATCGCACAGGCGCCGGAGGGCTTCCGCGTGACGGCACATTCGGACGTCTGCCCGGTGGCCGCGATGGAATGCCCGGAAAAGAAGTTTTACGCGACGCAGTTCCATCCGGAGGTCATGCACACGAAGGAAGGACAGAAGATGCTTCGCAACTTCGTCTACGACGTATGCGGCTGCTCCGGCGACTGGCAGATGGGCTCCTTCGTGGAGGAGACGATTCAGCAGGTCCGCGAGAAGGTTGGAGACGGAAAAGTGCTCTGTGCGCTGTCCGGCGGTGTCGACTCTTCTGTGGCGGCGGTGCTGCTCTCGAAGGCGATCGGAAAACAGCTGACCTGCGTCTTCGTCGACCACGGCCTGCTCCGCAAAAATGAGGGCGACGAGGTAGAGGCGGTTTTCGGACCGGACGGCCCCTACGAGCTGAATTTCATCCGCGTCAACGCGCAGCAGCGCTATTATGACAAATTAAAGGGCGTGACGGAGCCGGAGGCGAAGCGCAAGATCATCGGCGAAGAGTTCATCCGTATCTTCGAGGAGGAAGCGAAGAAGATCGGCGCGGTGGACTTCCTCGTACAGGGCACGATTTATCCCGATGTGATCGAGTCCGGCCTCGGAAAATCTGCTGTCATCAAATCGCACCACAACGTAGGCGGCCTGCCGGACGTGGTGGATTTCAAGGAAATCATCGAGCCGCTGCGCATGCTCTTCAAGGACGAGGTCCGCAAGGCCGGACTGGAGCTGGGCATTCCGGAATACCTGGTTTATCGCCAGCCCTTCCCGGGACCGGGACTCGGCATCCGCATCATCGGCGAGGTGACCGAGGAGAAGGTGCGGATCGTGCAGGACGCGGACTACATTTACCGCGAGGAGATCGCCAAAGCCGGCCTCGACAAAGGCCTGGGGCAGTATTTTGCCGGCCTGACCAATATGCGTTCTGTGGGCGTCATGGGAGATTTCCGCACCTACGACTACGCGGTGGCGCTGCGCGCGGTGAATACGAGCGATTTCATGACCGCGGAGTGCGCGCAGATCCCGTATGAGGTGCTCTTTAAAGTGACGAACCGGATCATCAATGAGGTGAAGGGCGTGAACAGAGTCATGTATGATCTGACGAGCAAACCGCCCGGGACAATAGAGTTCGAGTAAACAGAGAAATGTCCGGAATGCCTTATTTTATAAGGAATCCGGGCATTTTTATATGCCGTTTGCGTGCATTTTGAGTACAAAATTTGTAATCAGGTGTTGCCAGTGCCTTATGGGTTAGGAATGTTGCGTTTCCCGATTTGCTGTGCTACACTTGATAGCAACTAATTAATAATATTCGCCGAAAGATCGACCAGATGACGATATTTGTACACGCATACAGAATAAGAAAGAACAAAAACGGAAAATGAAAAACAAGATTTATGAGATTATTGAGAAAAGCGAAAACGGAAACAGACTCAGTTCATTATACGATATTTTTATGTTGATCACTATCGTATGCAGTCTTGTCCCGCTGGCTTTTAAAAATTCAACGTCTCTGTTTGATCTGGTGGATAAAGTAACGGTTGCAATATTTATTATTGACTATGTGTTAAGAGAGTTTACTGCTGATCTGAAGTTGCGAAAGGGTGCAGTATCTTTTGTGCTTTATCCGTTCACGCCTATGGCAATTATAGATTTACTGTGCATTCTTCCTTCGTTTTCCGTTCTGGCGTCTGGATTTAAGATTTTGAAGATTGTTCGCCTGTTCCGCACTTTCAGGGTATTTCGGTCCTTTAAGCTGTTACGTTACTCTAAGAGCATTACAATCATTTTGAATGTAATCCGATCCCAAAGTGCAGCTTTATTGACTGTTTGTGGACTTGCCTGCGGTTATGTATTGATTTCTGCATTGATTGTATTTAATGTGGAGCCGGATACATTCAATTCATTTTTTGATGCCATCTATTGGGCTACAGTTAGTCTCACTACTATGGGTTATGGAGATATTTATCCGGTATCCACGGCTGGACGAGTTGTTACGATGTTATCATCTTTTGTAGGTATCGCAATTGTTGCCTTGCCATCAGGCATTATTACGGCCGGATATATGGATGAAATAAGAAAAAATCAAGAAGGTACATGTTGAGATGGTAAAGCAGATTGTAGAGAATGAGGCGAAGAATGATGAAGACACTGAATGAATATATGACGATGTCTTATCGTATGAAAATCGCAGAGGATAGGGATGAGGGCGGATATGTGGTTTCTTTTCCTGACTTGCTGGGATGCCTTACTTGTGGCGAGACCGTGGAATCAGCGGTGGCTAATGCTATAGATGCAAAAAAAGCATGGTTGGAGACGGCCATCGAAGATGGAATAGAAATTCAGGAACCGGATTCCTTGGAGGATTATACGGGATAGTTTAAGGGTTTTGATGGAGGTGAAGGCATGTCTGAAAAAAAATTGAATAATACCATATTCCTTATGTATCTTGTTACCGATAGTTACTGCAAAGCGCATAATATTACGACAAGAGAATTTTTGGACTTAGAAAAAAAATATGCCATATTAAATTATGTATCAGAGTGTCCGGACATTTTTGACAGTATGACGGAAGGGGAGATGGTACAGGAGGTTGAGCAGTATGTTTCCTGAAATAAAAACAACTCTTTATCATGATACAGTCTCTGAAATTATGTCTGTAGATGTCAATGCCGGAAGAAACCGAAAGGATTTTGGTAAGGGATAGGAAAGCAGGAAGTTGCAGATGCTGTGGTAAAAAGTATTCGGGAAATAGATTGGCGGGGAGCATTGTATGACAGAGGGAAAAGCTCGGGTTACATTAGGACTTTCGGTTGTGACATTTACAAAATATCTGATGGGGCGTTTTAATCTATCACATGAAGATGCTTATAAGAAACTGATTAATACAGATTTCTTTGAGCGTTTGAATGATCTTGAAACAGGTTTGTATTTAGAACCGGATCAGTATCTGTGTAAGGCGTGCGTTCTGGAGCTGGAACAGGGGAAGGCAGCCATGTATGACTTTATCAACGAAGAATAATGTAAGGGTTAGAATTAAATCGTTATAAAATGAAAAGAGGGTGTCTCAAAAGTCGCGAAAATGACTTGAGGGCCCCCTTGTTCTTTAGCGTGCTATTTGCACACACTTCACGGTAAGTATTTTTTACAGTAAGCGTCCCCAATTTAGGCGCTTACTTTTTATGCAAAGCTTATAACACAACTGTATACAGTAAATATATCTTGAAATGAATATACTAATAATATATAATATATACATAATAAAAGAATGTGAATGGAGTTTGCCGGATGAAGAATCAGATATTTGTGATTGGACTGGATATGGAAAATAAATCTGCTGAGGAAATCGCGCGGGATGCGGCGGTCCAGATCGTCGCGATTACAGACGATTTGTATCAAAAGCAGAAGGAAACAGAGCAAACGTCGAGGGGAGAGCGCATGAATGAGAACTGTTTATGAAATTGTCAAATTTTCAAGACCGAAAAAGAAAGAGCTAAGTATCATTGATTGTTTTTCGGAGTACAACAGATATGATATCACGGATGAAGACGAATGCGAGTCTGGTGAATATATTCGACTTTTTCGGGCAGATGATAGCTATATGGAGAACCTCGTTGACAGTAGGTTTGCTGTGCAAATGGAACTCCCGCAGATGGTGACGGATTATGAAAAGCTGTATTTGGCTTTGGGCTTTGCTGAGGAATCTGTGAAAAAGAGACATATTCACTTTGTTCGCAGTAATGGTTGGGATACGTACTGTTCGGATGGGGTGCAGACAAAACAATATAGTATATACGATTTGCAGAACTATGAGAAAAAGGTAATTAAAAAATGCATTGCCATTAAGATGGAGACTCTTTGGATAAGCAGCGAGGAGTACGTTTACCCTGACAGGGATAGAGTGAACCAGTTTATTCCGGATATAGATAAATATCGCTATGTACCGATCAACAATCGTATACTCGCGAAAGCGGAAATTCCTTTTTTAATTTATGAGAGGAACAGAGGAAAATGCCTTATAGAGAAATATTGAGAAGGGTCTGATAGATAAGACAGGAATGATTTTATGGAACAGCTTAGTATTCGTGTAGAGGATGATGCAAAGGAACTTGGTAGAGAAAAACGGATTCCGTTTGAAGTATCTGCTGATCCTTTTTATTCAGAGGCTAATATGCAACGCCTTCGCCGTTCTGTAGCACAGATGGAAACAACCGGAGGTACAGTGCATGAGGCAAATCCGAATGATTAGGGCATGGTCCGACGAAGCATGGGAAGATTTTGAGGAGATGGGTGTTATCGGAAAAATGTATGAAAGAAGGCGATAGATGTGGCAGTAGGTATTTGTGAAGTAGATGAAAATAAAAAAATTCTGAGATTAGATCGAGACTGGCTTGGACAGGGATGGGGCTTTAAGGATGAGGATGCTTTTGAATATAGATCCAAGGCGCCTTGCTATGTGCCGGAATTATCAGATAAAGTATATACAAGAGAAGACTTTATAAATCTTTGTGATAATCAGTCGGAAATTGCAGAATTAATCTTCCATCTCGTAGATTGGCAAAGCCCGGAGACTTTACTTGATGAAGAGATAGTAGAGGGAGAATTAATTATATGTAAAAACTGTGGCAGAATGTTTAAAAGTTTTTGGAGTGATGAATGCAGCCACTGTGGGACAATAAACTGTAAAGAGTGACATTATTTACCGTCCTTCTTGATAAGAGTTTTAAGAAGCTCCACTTCCTCATCCGGCAGGGCCTTTTCTCCTCCGAGGATATGCGCCATGATAAGAATCTGCGCTGTTTTCTCTACGGCCTCGCAGATGGCAAATGCCTTCTGCATGGTCGGAGCCACGGCCAGAAATCCATGATTTTCCAATAATACGGCATCGTGATCAGGCAGATATTTTTCAAATCCCCTGCTGATCTCGATTGTCCCCGGGGTTCCATAGGGTACCAGGGGTATTTCCTGGAAAAGTTCGAGCATTTCCGCGAAAGCCCTGCTGCATATGGGCTTCCCCGCAACAGCAAATGCGGTAGCGCAGGCGCTGTGAGTATGAATGCATGTATTTACATCCGGGCGTACCCGATATGCCTGTATGTGCATTTTATATTCCGATGAGGGTATCGTGCCGCATTCGGGATTCAGGACTGTCCCGTTCTCATCAAGTTCGACAATCATTTCCGGAGTCATGGTCTCCTTGTCTGCCTGCGACGGCGTGATGAGATACCGGTCCTCAAAGCGCATGGATACGTTGCCCTCAAACAGGTTTATCATATTGCGGTGATATAATTCCCTCGTAACCTTTACAATGGTTTCTTTTGCTTCCTGTTTATTCATAATCATTTCCTCATTTCCACAGACGGATGGTTTGCAGCAGCTTTTCCTTGTCTTCTGTACTCATTTCTGCCAGTTCATCCATGATTTCCCGGTCGAGCGCGGAAGCCTGGTATTCAGAATCGATTTTCCCGATCAGAGAATCCAGCGAGATATTCAGAAGCTTTGCGTAATAGACCAGGATTCGCAGAGACATCGCGGTCCGGTTGTTCTCCACATTGCTGATATAGCCAGGCGTAACGCCCAGAGAAGCGGCGACCTCAGCCTGTGTCAGTTTTTTCTGGATGCGGAGTTCTTTCATTTTGCCTCCGAGGTTTTCATAATCATTCTGCGTCATGAGCGGCCTCCTGTAATTGCCCTGGTCAAATAGTCTATAAAAAATATACTATAAATATATCTTGAAATAAATATACTAATAATATATAATATATACAAACAGGAACACACGTTTGGCAATTGGGGTAAAGCGAAAGGACATGAATGTAAGGGACGGGTTTGGGAGTGATGGGAGATGGAAACAGACTGCATTTTCTGGTTGATTATGAGAATGTGAGGGAAGCGGGGCTGGATGGCGTGGAGTACCTGCATGATACGGATATCCTTACGATCTTTTTCAGTGCTGCCTGTAAGAATGCCTCCAGAAGGATGATGGATTCTATCTGGCGATCAGGCTGTGAATTCTATGCATACAAATTGAAAAATACCGGGAAAAATGCGCTGGACTTTTATATCGCTACCCGTGTTGGCGAGCTGTTGGGAGCGGGCTTTTCCGGTAAATTAATTATCGTAAGCAGAGATAAGGGATATGGAGCGGTGAAGGACTATTGGATGGAGCGGGGGATTCCTTCGGCTCGGATACTGCGGAGCTCTTCTGTGAGGGCCGGTATCGTTTCTTCCAATGAAAACAGCCTTCGCCAGAAGCGGATCGCTGCGGAATCCGCACAGGTCAGTATTGAGAATGAATATGGGAAATATCAGGAACGCCAACGCATAAGGCACAGGCTGGAGGCTATATTCCGCGGCACAGAATATGAAGAGAAGCTTGTGAAAATCTGTGAACTGGCGGAAGAGGAGCAAAAACCAAAGGATTTATACATTGGCTCGCTGAAACGCTTCGGGAGAACAGATGGAACGAAGATATACAGGTACCTGAAGCAATTGGATGTGAGTGCATGATCATGGTAATTGATTTTTTCAATGGATTTATAATAGTGGCTGCGTTATAATAGAAAATAATGTGGAGGTTGAGAAAATGTATGAACTGATCCAGGTCTCCGATCGCAGTTATTATATCCAGAGTCCGGCAAAGATCGGGCTTGTGAGGCTGAAGGATACGGAGAAACTGGATATAAGTTTTGAGAATAACAGGATGCTCTGGAAGCAAAAATAAAAGGACAGGAAAGTACATGGTAAAATCAAACTACGAGGTTACGAGAGACCGCACAGAACTTCGTTTTCTGGAATATGACCAGCAGAAGATGATTGAAAAATTTCATCTGGAACACGACACACATTATCTTTACCTGAAGTTTGTGGGAAGGGATTATCGGATTGATCGCGAGACAGGGCGGATCGAGTGGACGGAAGATGCATTCTCCCATGTGGAGCATGCGGGTTTTAATGAGGTGCTCTCTATTTGTGACGTGCTGTGCGACTCGAAGGAGAACTGCCATCTCTCCGGCAGATTTGTGAAGGTGAACAATCTGAGGGGAACCGTTCGCTCTTCCGGCCTGGGAGACGATCTTTATGGAAATTATACAAGGTATTTCGATACGAGAACCCCGGCGCTTCGGAAGGCCTGTGAAGCTTTGGGCGGAGAAAAGCAGCGGATTGGAGACGTGTCGTATTTGCTGCATCCGTTTCCCTTTTTGCCGCTGGTACTGCAGTTCTGGGAATCGGATGAGGAGTTTCCAGCCAGCCTGAAGATCATGTGGGACGAAAATACGCTGGATTTTCTGCGGTATGAGACGACTTACTATGTGGTGGGCCATGTGCTGGACAGGCTGAAGGAACTGATGGGCTCCTGTGACAATCAGGAACCGTCTGCTATATAATGAAACAGGATGGAAAGAGTGTCATAGTATGATAATAGAGGTATTAAGAGGAATTCTGATCCCCTTTCTGGGTACATCCCTGGGGGCAGGCTGTGTATTCTTTATGAGAAAATCGATTCACCCGCTGCTGCAGCGGGCGCTGATCGGCTTCGCCTCTGGGGTTATGGTAGCGGCTTCCATCTGGAGTCTGCTGATCCCGGCGATCGAGCAGGGAGAGGGCGCGGCGGCGGTACTTCCTGCTGTACTGGGTTTCTGGGTCGGTATCCTGTTTCTGCTGTTGCTGGATCATGTGATTCCGCACTTGCATATGAACAGCGAGGAAGCCGAGGGACCGGACAGCGCGAAGGCGCGTCTGAAAAAGACGACAATGCTCGTACTGGCCGTGACGCTGCACAATCTTCCCGAGGGCATGGCGGTAGGCGTAGTCTATGCCGGCTATATGAGCGGAAACTCCAATATCACTGCGCTCGGCGCACTTGCTCTGTCTGTCGGTATTGCGATTCAGAATTTCCCGGAAGGCGCGATCATCTCCATGCCCCTGCGCGCGGAAGGCGTCGGAAAAGGGCGGGCTTTTCTGTATGGCGTGCTCTCGGGCATTGTGGAGCCGCTGGGCGCGCTGCTCACAATCTTCGCCGCCGGGCTGCTTCTTCCGGCGCTGCCGTTTCTTCTGAGCTTCGCGGCGGGCGCGATGATGTATGTGGTCATCGAGGAGTTGATCCCGGAGATGTCAGAAGAACCGCATTCCAACATTGGCACGGTGCTGTTTGCACTTGGCTTTACGGTGATGATGGCGCTGGATGTGGTGCTGGGATAAATTTGGGAAAAACACTTGACAGGCATAGCAGAAACTGGTATATTAAAACAGTAATAATTATTGTTATTGAAAACCAGAGGAGGAAAACCAATGAAGGAATTAAAAGGAACGAAGACTGAGCAGAACCTGATGACCGCATTCGCGGGAGAGTCCCAGGCGCACACGAAGTATCTCTATTACGCGAGCCAGGCGAAGAAGGACGGCTACGTGCAGATGGGGGATATCTTCACGGAGACCGCGCTCAATGAGAAGGAGCACGCAAAGATGTGGTTCAAGCTGCTGCACGGCGGTAAGGTGCCGGCCACGATGGAAAATCTTGCAGACGCCGCTGCCGGTGAGAACTATGAGTGGACCGACATGTACGACGGCTTCGCGAAGACTGCGAAGGAAGAGGGCTTTGATCACATTGCTTTCCTCTTCGAGGAGGTCGGCAAGATCGAGAAGGAGCATGAGGAGCGCTATCGCAAGCTGATCTCCAATATCGAGGGTGATCTGGTCTTCACGAAAGACGGAGATGCCGTCTGGCAGTGTTCGAACTGCGGTCACATCTGCGTGGGCAAGAAGGCTCCCGAGGTATGTCCGGTATGCGCACATCCGCAGAGCTATTTCCAGGTCAGGGCACAGAATTACTAAAATTGTCTGTAATTGTCCGGTCACCGCAAAATCTGTTTTGCGGTGACCGTTTTTTATGTTACAATGTCCGCATAGCTTTGTGAATCTGCAGGTATGGAGGAGGATATTATGGAACGACTGCTGGCCGCCATGATGGAATATGACAAAGGAGACCCGAAGCGCATTCAGCACTTTATCAAGGTGTATGAGTTTGCGCGGACGATCGGAAAGCTGGAAGGACTCGACGGGCACACGCAGTTTGTGCTTGAGAGCGCGGCGATCGTGCACGATATCGGTATTCACTCGGCGGAGAAGAAATATGGCAACTGCTCCGGGAAATATCAGGAGCTCGAGGGACCGCCGGAGGCGGAAAAACTGTTGAAAAGCCTTGACTGGCCGGAGGATGTGACGGAGCGGGTGTCATACCTGGTGGGACACCATCACACTTACTCGCAGATTGAGGGCAGCGACTATCAGATTCTGGTGGAGGCGGATTTCCTCGTCAATCTTTTCGAGGATGAGTCTTCCGGACAGACACAGAGAAGCGTTTACCGGAAAATTTTCCGCACGCAGGCGGGAAAACGCCTCTTTGCGGCGCAGTTTCCGGACGCAGTGGAAGAGGTATCATGAAAGGGCATATCTGCATTGCGGTACTGGCGCATGTCGACGCGGGAAAGACGACGCTGTCGGAGGCAATGCTCTATCTCTGCGGCGCGATCCGGCGGCTGGGCCGCGTGGATATGCGAAACGCGTTCCTGGATACGGATGAACTGGAGCGTGCGCGGGGCATCACGATCTATTCCAAACAGGCGGAATTTACGCTCGGAGATTATCAGATGACGCTGCTGGATACGCCGGGACATGTGGATTTCTCAGCGGAGATGGAGCGCACGCTGCAGGTGCTCGACTATGCGGTGCTTGTGGTCAGCGGTGCGGACGGGGTACAGAGTCACACCCGCACGCTCTGGAAGCTGTTACGGCGCTATGGAATTCCGGTGTTTCTCTTTGTCAACAAGATGGACCAGCCGGGGACAGACCGCGCGGCGCTCATGGAGGAGCTGAAAAGAGAGCTGGACGAGGGCTGTGTGGACTTTGGAGGCGAAGATCCGGCCTTTCTGGAAAATGTCGCGGTCTGCGAGGAGCAGGCGCTCGAGCATTACCTGGAGAGCGGAGTGCTCTCAGAGGAGGAAATTGCGCGTCTTATCCGGGAGCGGAAGGTTTTCCCGTGCTGGTTTGGCTCGGCGCTCAGATTGGACGGGGTGGAGACTTTTCTCGCAGGAATGGGGCATTACATGCGTTGTCCTGTCTGGGGCGACGCTTTTGGCGCACGCGTTTTCAAGGTCAGCCGGGACGGGCAGGGCAGCCGTTTAAGCTGGCTGCGTGTAACCGGCGGGACGCTGCATGTGAAGGATGTGCTGCCTGCTGGAAAGGTTAACCAGATCCGTGTCTATTCCGGGGAAAAATATGAGACGAGGAGCGAGGCGGAGGCAGGAATTGTGTGTGCGGTGACGGGTCTTGACGGGACGCGTCCCGGCGAGGGTCTGGGCGCCGCTGAGGGGACGAATCTGCCGATCCTCGAGCCGGTGCTGAGCTATCGGGTTCTGCCGCCGCATGGCTGCGATCCGCAGCAGCTCTATGGAAAGCTCCGGCAGCTCGAGGAGGAGGAACCGGAGCTGCACATTCGCTGGGACGAGGAGCTGCGGGAAATTCAGGCGCAGCTCATGGGCGAGGTGCAGATCGAGATCCTGAAGGCCAGGATTCTCGAGCGCTTCGATCTGTCGGTCGATTTTGACGAGGGAAACATCGTATATAAGGAAACGATCCGGAATACCGTGGAAGGCGTCGGACACTTTGAACCGCTCCGCCATTATGCGGAGGTACATCTTCTGCTGGAGCCGGGAGAGCCGGGCAGCGGTCTGACCTTTTCGTCTTCCTGCAGCGAGGGCGAGCTTGCGCTGAACTGGCAGAGGCTGATTCTGACGCATCTTCAGGAGAAGACGCATCGTGGGGTGCTGACCGGCTCGGAGATCACCGATCTACATATCACGCTGGCGGCTGGAAAGGCGCATCTCAAACATACGGAGGGCGGGGATTTCCGTCAGGCTACCTATCGCGCCCTGCGCCAGGGACTGATGCAGGCCGAGAGCGTGCTGCTGGAGCCCTGGTATGAGTTCCGACTGGAATTGCCTGCGGACAGTGTGGGGCGGGCGATGTCCGATCTGGAGCGCATGGGCGCCGCGCAGGAGCCGCCGGATCAGGCGGGCGGCATGGCGGTGCTGAGAGGGAGCGTTCCCGTAGCCGCCATCCGCAATTATCAGCGGGAGCTGAACACTTACACTCGTGGACAGGGGCAGTTGAACTGCACACTGAAGGGCTACGCGCCCTGTCACAATGCGGAAGAAGTGATAGAGCGCTGCGCCTATGATCCGGATGCTGACATGGATAATCCCTCTGCCTCAGTATTCTGCTATCACGGCGCGGGGACGGTCATACCCTGGTATGAGGTGCCGGAGCATATGCATCTGGAGAGCGTACGGAAAGAAGAGAGAGGCGAAGCGGGAAGCGTACCGGTCTTCACGCCGCCGCGAAGGGAGAGGAAAGCGGCGGACAGTGCGCGGGAAGAAAAAGAGCTTGAGGAGATTTTCACGCGCACCTACGGCGCGCCGAAGGAGCGATCAGGCGGTTCCGTCTCCCGACGCGTCTATGGAAAAGAGCCGGGACGAGCCGGGAACCGGGACGCATCCGGAAAAGAAAAACCGGAGAAGCCCTATGTCTACAGGCCGAAGCCCGCGCTGCCGGAATATCTGCTGGTGGACGGCTACAATGTGATCTTTGCCTGGGAAGACTTAAGCGAGCTTGCAAAGACGAGCATTGCCGGGGCGCGCGAAAAGCTGCAGGATATTCTCTGTAATTATCAGGGCTACCGGCAGTGTCAGGTGATTCTGGTCTTTGATGCTTACCGGGTGGAGGGACATAAAGAAGAGATCTTTCATTATCACAATATCGATGTTGTGTATACGAGGGAAGCGGAGACCGCGGACAGTTATATCGAGCGGACCGCACACCAGATCGGGCGGAAATACCGCGTGACGGTCGCAACCTCGGACGGCCTGGAGCAGATCATCATCCGCGGACAGGGCTGCGTGACAATGTCCTCGCGCGAGCTGAAGGAAGAGATCGAGCGCAGCAACCGGGAGATTCGCGAGACTTATGTGGACCGCTTCCCGAAAAATAAAAATTATCTGTTTGGCGGTCTGGGGGACAGGCTGGCAGGGCAGGAGGATAAAGATGGAACGTGAGATAGACTGGAAGGAAGTGTCGGACGGACGCTTCTACCGGGCGAATGATATGGTGCGGGTGGACTGCGGAGGCTGCGCGGGCTGCTCGGAGTGCTGTCGGGGTATGGGCGAATCCATCGTGCTCGACCCGCTCGATATATTCCGTCTGTGTGGCGGCCTGCATACGGATTTTAACGGTCTTTTGCAGGGAAGCATTGAGCTGCATATTGTCGATGATCTGATTCTTCCGAATCTTTGTATGTCCGGCCCTGAGGAAGCCTGTGTATTTCTTGACGCCTCCGGCCGTTGCAGCGTCCACGCCTTACGCCCCGGATTCTGCCGGATGTTTCCGCTGGGCCGCTGCTATGAGGACGGCTCCTTTCGCTATTTTCTGCAGGTTCACGAATGTCCGAAGCCGGACAAGGGTAAGGTGAAGGTGAAGAAATGGCTCGACACGCCGAATCTGAAAGAATATGAAGCCTATATTACCCGCTGGCACTATTATCTGAAGGATTTGACGGCAGAAGTCCGGGAGGATTCCTCGCGGCTGAAACCGGTCAGCATGGAGCTGTTGCAGAGATTCTACGTCACGCCCTACCGCTGGGACGAAGATTTCTATGAGCAGTTTTACGAGCGCATAAAATAAACCGCTGCAGAGATTGCTGTATTCTCTGCAGCGGTTTCCGGTTTCGTCCATCTATTATGCAAACAGCTTTTCAAAGCGCTGCATCGCCTCGACCGTCTTTTCATAATTTCCGAACGAGGTCAGGCGGAAGAAGTTCTTTCCGTTTTCCCCAAAGCCCGCGCCGGGCGTGCCGACGACCTGGATATTCTGAAGCAGGTAATCGAAGCATTCCCAGGACTCCATACCGTTCGGGCACTCGAACCAGATGTAAGGCGAATTGATGCCGCCGTAGAAGCGGATGCCGAGACGGCTCATCGTGTCGGCGATGACGCGCGCGTTTCTCTTATAATAATTGATGTTCTCCTGGCATTCCGCGATGCCCTCCTCGGAGAAGACGAGCTCCGCGCCTTTCTGCACGATGTAGGAGGCGCCGTTGAATTTTGTGGACTGGCGGCGGTTCCACATCGCGTTCAGCGACATCTCCTCGCCGGTCGAGGCAGTAAAGACGAGCTCCTTCGGGACGACCGTGTAGCCGCAGCGCGTACCCGTGAAGCCGGCGGTCTTCGAGAGGGAGCAGAACTCGATCGCGCATTTCTTCGCGCCTTCGATCGCGAAGATGCTCCGCGGAAGCTCCGGATCGCTGATGAAGGCCTCATAGGCGGAGTCGAAGAGGATGATCGCCTCGTTTGCAAGCGCGTAGTCGACCCATTCCTTCAGCTGCGCTTTGTTGTAGCAGGCCCCGGTGGGATTATTCGGCGAGCAGAGATAGATCACGTCCGCGTGCTGGGATTTATCCGGCATCGGCAGGAAACCATTGTCCGCGTTCCCGGAGAGGTAGGTCACCTGATTGCCGCACATGATGTTCGTGTCGACATAGACCGGGTAAACCGGGTCGGGGACGAGTACGACGTTGTCGTGGCCGAAGAGGTCCGTGATATTGCCGGTGTCGCTCTTGGCGCCGTCGGAGATAAAGATGGCGTCCGGATCGACCTCCACACCGTTTCTGTGATAGTAGGCGGCGACGGCCTTCCTGGTCTCCTCATAGCCCTGCTCGGGACCATAGCCCTTGAAGGTCTCTGCGCTCGCCATCGCCTCGACGCCCTGATGAAGCGCGTCCACGACGACCTTTCCGAGCGGCAGCGTCACGTCGCCGATGCCCAGCCGGATGATCTGCGCGCCCTTTTCCGGATTGCTCTCCTTGTAGGCCGCTGTGCGGTGGGCGATCTCAGAGAAGAGATAGCTGGCTTTCAGATTCAGATAGTTTTCATTTAATTTTGGCATAGCGGATGCAGCGTCCTTTCTTATATGGAATCTTTCGCCTTCAGCGCGGCCTCGATAAAGCCGCGGAACAGCGGGTGCGGGCGGTTCGGCCTGGATTTCAGCTCCGGATGCGCCTGCGTCGCGAGGAAGAAGGGGTGATCTTTAAGCTCAATCATCTCTACAATGCGCCCGTCCGGGGAAATGCCGGAGAGTACCATGCCGTGTTCGGTCAGCACCGAGCGGAAGTCGTTGTTGACCTCATAGCGGTGGCGGTGGCGCTCATGAATCAGTTCCTCGCCGTACAGTTCATAGGCCTTCGTGGACTTGTCGAGGACGCAGGGGCAGGAGCCCAGCCGCAGCGTGCCGCCGATATCCTCCACGCCATTCTGATCCGGCATCAGCGCGATGACCGGGTAGCGCGTGTTCGGGTCGAGCTCGATGCTGTGCGCATCCTCCAGGCCGACCACGTGGCGGGCAAATTCAATGATAGCCACCTGCATGCCGAGGCAGAGCCCGAGATAAGGCACCTTGTGCTCGCGGGCATACTGCGCGGCCAGAATCTTTCCCTCGACGCCGCGGTGACCAAAGCCGCCGGGTACGAGAATGCCGCTGACATCGCCGAGCAGCTCGTCCACGGTCTCTTCCGTGACGGTTTCAGAGTCGATCCATTTGATATTGACGACCGCGTGATTCACGATGCCGCCGTGCTTGAGCGCCTCAACGACAGAAATATAAGCATCGTGGAGCTGGATGTATTTGCCGACGATCGCGACATTTACTTCTGTCTGCGGATTGCGCAGCTTTTCGACCATCTCGATCCAGTCGGTGAGATCCGGCTCCGGGCAGGGCAGCTTCAGGCAGTCGCAGGCGGCCTGCGCCAGATGCTCGGCCTCCATTGCAAGCGGAGCTTCGTAGAGGTATTCCACGTCGAGGTTCTGGAGAACGTGCTCGCGCGGTACATTACAGAAGAGTGCAATCTTTTCCTTGATGCCCTTCTCGAGCGGATGCTCCGTGCGGCAGACGATGATGTCCGGCTGGATGCCCATGCCCTGCAGCTCCTTGACCGAGGCCTGCGTGGGCTTGGTCTTCATCTCCTGGGAGGCCTTCAGGTAAGGAATCAGCGTGACGTGGATAATGATTGCGTTCTCGTGGCCGACCTCGTGCTGGAACTGACGGATCGCCTCGATGAAAGGCTGACCCTCAATATCGCCGATCGTACCGCCGATCTCGATAATCGCAATATGTGTCTCCTCGGAGGTATAGTTGCGATAAAAACGGCTCTTGATCTCATTTGTGATGTGCGGGATGACCTGCACGGTGCCGCCGCCGTAATCCCCGCGCCGCTCTTTCTGAAGAACAGTCCAGTAGACCTTTCCGGTTGTGACATTGGAGTTTTTATTCAGGCTTTCATCGATGAAGCGCTCGTAGTGTCCGAGGTCAAGATCGGTCTCCGCCCCATCGTCGGTGACAAAGACCTCGCCGTGCTGCACGGGATTCATTGTACCGGGGTCGATGTTGATATAGGGGTCGAATTTCTGCATGGTGACCCGGTATCCGCGGGCTTTGAGAAGCCGTCCGAGAGAGGCGGCCGTGATTCCCTTGCCGAGGCCGGATACGACGCCACCTGTGACAAATACGTATTTTACTGGCATAAGCTGTCCTCCTGCATTTTCAAAAAACTGCTTCCATTATAGCCGATACGAAAGGAAAAAGCGAGACATTCTTCACACTATTTTTAGAAATTCCTTTCAAATTTTGAAGTGGGGTGTATTGATTTATCGGGGAAGGTTCACTATAATAGAAGTGTTACGTGCAAGGAGGAAAGCGATGAGTGACAATAGAACTCCGAACAGAGGCGGAGATAATAAAAATAATGGCAGAATGCCGAAAAACACCCAGAACATGATGATGTTTCTGGTTTTTCTTATGGTCGGATTCATGCTCTGGAACATGGTGCGCACGCAGTACAGCTCTGCGACGACGCAGGAGATTACCTACAATGAGTTCCTGACCATGCTGGAAGAAGACCGTGTCTCGTCGGTCGAGGATACCGGCTATACCTGGGAGATCACGCTGAAAGAGGATGAGGACAGTGCCTACTCGGTGATCTATTATACGGGAAAGATGGATGACGACGACCTGCTTCCGCTTATGATAGAGAAGGATGTGGAGATCATTCCCTATGTGCAGGACACCTGGTCCGGCATCCTGTGGAATATTCTGTCCATTCTGCTGCCGATTCTGCTGCTGTGGGCTGTTTTTGGTGTCCTGATGCGCCGCATGGGCGGCGCCGGCGGGATGATGGGCGTCGGAAAGAGTAAGGCCAAGGTCTATATTGAAAAGGAGACCGGTGTCACGTTCCAGGATGTGGCCGGAGAGGAGGAGGCGAAGGAGAGTCTCGTCGAGGTCGTAGACTTCCTCCACAATCCGACGAAGTATACGGAGATCGGCGCAAAGCTGCCGAAGGGCGCGCTGCTGGTCGGCCCTCCGGGCACCGGCAAGACGCTGCTGGCAAAGGCTGTGGCCGGGGAGGCGCATGTTCCCTTCTTCTCGCTGGCCGGCTCTGACTTTGTGGAGATGTTTGTGGGTGTCGGCGCGTCCCGTGTCCGTGATCTTTTTGATGAAGCGAAGAAGAATGCGCCCTGCATCGTCTTTATTGATGAGATTGATGCGATCGGCAAGAGCCGCGATTCCCGGCTCGGTGGAAATGATGAGCGGGAGCAGACGCTGAATCAGCTTCTCGCGGAGATGGATGGTTTTGAGAGCAATCAGGCCTGTATTATCCTCGCGGCGACGAACCGCCCGGAGGTGCTCGACCAGGCACTGCTGCGCCCGGGCCGCTTTGACCGGCGGATTATCGTAGAGCGTCCGGATCTGAAGGGACGAGAGGATATTCTGAAGGTCCATGCGAAGAATGTAAAGCTCGATGAGACGGTGGATCTGGCGGCGCTTGCGCTCGCCACGAGCGGCGCGGTGGGCGCTGATCTCGCGAATATGATTAATGAGGCAGCGATCCTTGCGGTGAAGAACGGACGCAAGGCGATCAGCCAGAAGGATCTGTTCAACGCGATGGAACTCGTCATGATGGGCAAGGAGAAGAAGAATAAGATCCTGAGTGAAGAAGAACGGAAAATCGCATCCTACCACGAGGTCGGCCATGCTCTGACGACGGCGCTGCAGAAGGATGCGGAGCCGGTACAGAAGATCACGATTGTGCCGCGTACCTCAGGTGTGCTGGGCTATGTGCTGCAGACGCCGGAGGAGGAGAAGAACATGATGACCCAGAAGGAGATGGAGGCCCGGCTTGTGACCTATATGGGCGGCAGGGCTGCAGAGGAGATCGTGTTCGACTCGGTGACGAGCGGTGCGTCCAATGACATTCAGCAGGCGACGCGTCTCGCGCGGGCGATGGTGACGCAGTACGGCATGTCGAAGAAGTTCGGTCTGATGAATCTGGAATCGCGGGAGAGTATGTATCTCGACAATGGCAGTGTGCTGAACTGCAGCGACGCGACGGCAGCTCAGGTGGATGCGGAGATCATGCGCATTCTCGGAGAGGCCTACGAGGAGGCGAAGCGGATGCTGAGCGAGAACCGCGAGTGCCTGGATAAAATCTCTGACTTCCTGATTGAAAAAGAGACCATCACCGGCAAGGAGTTTATGGAGATCTTCCACAAGGTCAGGGATTCGCAGTCCGACTATCATCAGGAAGAGCTTATCTTTGCTGAGTAGCGCGTATGGACTTTAATATTGAAGAGGAACTGAAAAAGCTGCCCGGAAAGCCGGGTGTCTATCTGATGCACGATGAGCGCGACGCGATTATTTATATCGGGAAGGCGATATCCCTGAAAAACCGCGTGAAGCAGTATTTTCAGCCGAGCCGGAACCGGGGCGCGAAGATCGACCAGATGGTGACGCACATCGCCCGTTTTGAGTACATTATCACGGACTCGGAACTGGAGGCGCTCGTGCTCGAGTGCAATCTGATTAAAGAGCATCGTCCGAAGTACAATACGATGCTGATGGATGACAAGACCTATCCCTACATCAAGGTGACGGTGCAGGAGGATTTCCCACGCGTGTTGTTCACCCGGAAGCTTCTGCGGGACCACGCGAAATACTATGGTCCCTACACGAGCGCCGGGGCGGTGAAGGACACAATCGATCTCATTCATAAACTATATGGGATACGCACCTGCAACAAGTCCCTGCCAAAGCAGCAGGGAAAGGAGCGCCCCTGCCTGAATTATCACATTCACCAGTGCCCTGCGCCGTGTCAGGGCTATATTTCCAGAGAAGAATACGCAGTATCCGTGAAGAAGGCGCTTGGCTTTCTGAACGGAGATTATGAGCCGATTTTAAAGGAACTCCGCGGGAAAATGGAGCAGGCCGCGGAGACGATGGAATTTGAGAAGGCCATCGAGTACCGGGAACTGCTTGAAAGCGTCAGCAAGATCGCGCAGAAACAGAAGATTACGAGCAGCGGGATGGAAGATCGCGATGTGATCGCGATGGCGGTCGACAAGGAGGACGCGGTCGTGCAGATCTTTTTCATCCGCGAAGGGCGGCTGATCGGAAGAGATCATTTCTGCCTGCATATTGCCGCGGACGACCGCGAGGAGGATATTCTGACCGCCTTTCTAAAGCAGTTTTACGCCGGGACGCCTTACATCCCGCGCGAGCTGATGCTGCAGCACGAGGTTGAGGACGCGGAGCTGATCGAAGAGTGGCTGAGTTCCCGCAAGGGGCAGCGTGTCTATCTGCGTGTGCCGAAGAAGGGCGAGAAGGAAAAGCTCGTGGAGCTGGCGCAGAAGAACGCGCAGATGGTGCTGACGCAGGATCGCGAGCGCATCCGCCGCGAGGAGGGACGCACGATCGGCGCGATGAAGGAGCTCGCGAAGCTGCTGGGACTCCCGGAGCTGCGGCGTGTGGAGGCCTACGATATTTCCAATATCAGCGGTTATCAGACGGTCGGCTCGATGGTCGTGTTTGAGCGGGGGCGTCCGAAACGCTCGGATTACCGGAAATTCCGCATCCGCGGCGTGCAGGGCTGTGACGACTATGCGAGTATGGAGGAAGTCCTGACGAGGCGCCTGTCCCACTATGAAAACTATCCTGATCTGATCCTGATGGATGGCGGAAAGGGCCAGGTGAATGTAGCGCTGAAGGTCATGGAGTGTCTGAACGTCCGGGTGCCGGTCTGCGGCATGGTGAAGGACGACCGCCACAGAACGAGGGGCATCTATTACAACAACGTGGAACTGCCGATCAGCCGGGACAGCGAGGCATTCCGGCTTGTGACAAGGATCCAGGATGAGGCGCACCGCTTCGCAATCGAGTACCATCGCTCGCTGCGCAGTAAGGAGCAGGTGCACTCGGTGCTGGACGATATTCCCGGCATCGGCCCGGCCCGGCGCAGAGCGTTGATGCGTGCTTTCCCGACGCTGGAGGCGATTCGCTCCGCTTCGCAGGAGGAGCTTGCGGCAGCCGAGGGGATGAACAGGCTCGCCGCGCAGCAGGTGTACAATTTTTTTCACGAGGAAGGAACTAAGTAGAAAGCAGGAGGAGAATGGCCATGTCTACCGTAGCACTGAACAAAATGATTGAGAAACTGGAGCTGAAAAATCTGGTCCCGGAGGTCGATACGGACGGGATCATGATCAGCAGTCCGGACATCAACCGCCCGTCCCTGCAGCTCGCGGGTTATTTTGAGCATTTCGCGAGCGAGCGCGTGCAGATCATCGGTTATGTGGAGTATACCTATCTGAAGAGTCTCGACCGGGATGTGAAGGTACGAAACTACGAGCGCTTCATGTCCAGCGAGATTCCCTGTGTCATCTACGCGTCGCGGACGGAGCCGGACGAGGATATGCTTGAGATGGCCCGTAAATATAAGAAACCAATCCTGGCCAGCGCCAGGATGACGACCTCGCTGATGGCGGAAGTTATCCGCTGGCTTGGCGTGGAACTCGCGCCGACAATCTCCATCCATGGCGTGCTTGTCGACGTCTATGGCGAGGGCATTCTGATCATGGGAGAGAGCGGCATTGGCAAAAGTGAGGCGGCTCTGGAGCTGATCAAGCGCGGGCACCGCCTGATCACCGACGACGTGGTTGAGATCCACAAGGTCAGCGACGACACGCTGGTTGGCACTTCGCCGGAGATCACGCGCCATTTCATTGAGCTGCGCGGTATCGGGATTATCGACGTGAAGACCCTGTACGGCGTGGAGAGTGTGAAAGAGACACAGGGTATCGACCTGGTCATCAAGCTCGAGGAGTGGGATAAGGACAAGGAGTATGACCGCCTCGGCCTCAATGAGGAGTATGTGGAATTCCTTGGAAATAAGGTCATGTGCCACTCGATTCCGATCCGGCCGGGCAGGAACCTCGCGGTCATCGTCGAGTCCGCCGCTGTGAACCATCGTCAGAAGAAGATGGGTTACAATGCGGCGCAGGAGCTGTATCGCAGGGTGCAGGAGAGTATTGAGAGAAACAAGCGCTAACGCAGGGGGAAGAATGAAGAAATATTGCTTTGGAATTGACGTCGGCGGCACGAGTGTGAAGATGGGATTTTTCCGGACAGACGGCGAGCTGCTGGAGAAGTGGGAGATTCCGACGAGGACAGAGAACGGGGGAGACGCGATTCTGCCGGATATCGCGGTGTCTGCGCTTGCGAAGCTTGATGCGCGCGGTATAGAGAAGTCCGAGGTCGTCGGCATGGGAATCGGTATCCCGGGACCCATTAATGCGGCGGGCGTCGTACCGCACACGGCGAATCTGGGCTGGGGTTATAAGGAAGTGACGCGGGAGCTCAGCGAGCTTACCGGTATCTCCAGTAAAGGAGCAAACGATGCCAATGTGGCGGCGCTCGGCGAGATGTGGAAAGGTGCTGCTGCCGGACATAAAAGCGGCGTGATGGTGACGCTCGGCACCGGCGTGGGCGGCGGCATCATTGTCGACGGGAAGATACTGGCAGGAGCGAACGGCGCAGGCGGTGAGATCGGCCACATTCACGTGGACGATCAGATTCCGGGCGTCTGCGGCTGCGGGAATCACGGCTGTCTCGAACAGGTGGCGTCAGCCAACGGGATCGTCCGACTCGCCCGCTGGATGGCGCAGGAGCGCGGGGAGATCAGCACTTCTCTTGATATGGACCATCTGAACAGCAAGTTTCTCTGGGACGCCGTGAAGGCCGGGGATGCCTTTGCCTGCGAGGTCGCGGAACGCTTCGGGTACTATCTGGGGCTTGCGCTGGCCAATATCGCAACCACCGTTGACCCGGAGGTTTTCATCATCGGCGGCGGTATGTCCAGAGCGGGGGAGATCATTCTCGATTACATACAGAAATATTATATGCAGTATACCTTCAAGGCCTGCCGGGACGCGAGGTTTGTCCTCGCGAAGCTCGGAAACGATGCGGGTATCTATGGCTCGGCGAAGCTGGTGATTGAAGGCTAGAGAGCGACTGCACCGCGCGCTGATTCCCCGGGAAGAGGTACAGGCCGCTGAGACGGACGAGCTGATCGACAGGATTTACGACGGCTCCGTGGATAAGCTGTTCGCGGCGCTGCTCGGCAGGAAGAAGCTCTCCTCGGAGCAGATCGAGCGCCTGAAGCAGCTGGTCGACGAGCTGGAATAAGGAGGCGTCTATGAGTTTACTGCGAATGAGCCTCAAGGGGGCAGAGGAGTTGCTGCTCGACTGGGAAGACAGCACGATGGCCGGGATGGAGGAACTCATCTTTGGTTATGATGGGGATGAGTTCTATGTGGAATTTGCGGCGTCCCCGTCGTTGCAGATCTACGACAACGGCGTCATCGAGGCGGACTGGTCGCACAATCAGGGATTTTCGGGGCGGTTCTGGCCTTACTATGTCTACCTGTATGATGCGGAGACTGACGCGTATCAGTTCTCGTGCGGCGTGGAGGCCTGGGACCGGGGAGTAAGTTCAGAAAATGGGCTGGGGATATTCCCGGAGGAGAATATCGCCGCGCTGGGCTATCCGAAGCCGGATGTGGAGGTTCAGAAACCGGCGGGATGACAGTCTGTTGCTGACTGGTTAGCGGAGCGTATTATTTTTGAACAGACAAAGGGGGCAAATCAGACATGATCTGCCCCTGGAACGATGATTACTGTTGCTTTCCCCTGATATTCAGGTCATGCAGGAGATTGTGTCAGGCTTGAAATCAGCTCACGGACTGTATCCACGTCTTCTTCCAGCGCGTCAGCAATTTCTTCCGCGGTCTTGCCCTTTGCGAGTTTCTTTTTAACCTGCTCTGTGAGTTTCTCGGCGCGGCCCTCAGCCAGGCCGTTCTCCCGCGCCTCTTCCTGTGCGTAATATTTTTCTTCCCATGCCAGCATATATCTCACCCCGACTTTCTCATTTTGGCGAACTTCCCTCACGCGGTCATGGATTTTATGTATCCGCTCACTGTTTGCAATCTGTGCGGTCTCGTCTGTGGTATTTTCTACATAATGAAGAAACTCTGCCAGCTCCGGCGACACTTCCTCATCATTCCTGCCTCGGGTATTCAGAAAGATGCGGGTCGCGCCGTCTTCCAGAATGCATCCAGGCACTTCCTGACAAACCGGCTTGAAGGTATAGCAGTATTTCCCGTATCCGAACAGATCAAAGGTCATGATGAGGATGATGTAAATGTTGTTCAGAAGATTGTAATCCGGCACTCCGGGCGTCAACAGACCGGTATCAATAATACCCTGATAATAGCGGCTTCTCTTTGCCAGATCTTTCTTCCACTCCTTTTGCATCTCGGTATCGTACACATCTGTGTTCTCATCCATTGTGAACACATCCAGTCGGATGGAACGGGCCAGCGAAGAGACACGAACTTCTTTTTCCGTTTCCACTCTTTTCAGGGGTGGAATCTCTCTTCCGAGAATGATACTCAGGATTTCCCTGTGAGCCTGCGGATCTTCCATGACCTCATCGAACAGAAAGCGATCGGCGAGGTTCAGCTCCTGTAATGGTACCATATTCTGTTTTTTCATACTTTTTCCCCTTTATCTTAGCATAGTATATCAAAATTGAACAGAAAAAAATCCGGCCGCATATCATTTTCTACTCAAGAATGAACGTTGGAATATCCCGGCGAAGAGCCGGAAGAGAACAACAGTTGAATATAGGGGTAGTATACACGAAAAAAGTTCTGATGTCACTCGTCTTTACAATTTGTTCATAATTTTTGTGCAATATGCCTATGCTATCCATGAAATCTTCATCAAAACCAAAAACAGGGCATTCCGGCTTTTTTGGAATGCCCTGTTTCCCTTCCCGTTATGATTTCTTACTGAGCATCGCCCGTTTCCGCAGCGTCGGATCGAGGATCCGCTTGCGGATGCGCAGGTTCTCCGGCGTGACTTCGAGGAGCTCGTCTGTGTCGATGAAGTCGAGGCACTGCTCAAGGCTTAAGACCTTCGGCGGCGTCAGCTTCAGCGCCTCGTCCGCGCTGGAGGAGCGCGTGTTGGTCAGCTTCTTCGTCTTGCAGATATTGATCTCGATATCCTCGGCTTTGCCGGTCTGGCCGACGACCATGCCGGCGTAGACCTTGACACCAGGCCCGATGAACAGCGTGCCGCGGTCCTGCGCGTTGAAGAGACCATAGGTGATGGACTCGCCGCTCTCATAGGCGATGAGCGAGCCCTGTCTGCGGTACTGGATGTCGCCCTTGTAGGGCTCGTAGCCGTTGAAGATCGTGTTCAGTACGCCGGTGCCTCTGGTGTCGGTCATGAACTCGCCGCGGTAGCCGATCAGGCCGCGCGCCGGGATCGAGAACTCGAGGCGGGTCGTGCCGCTCGCGTTCGTCTGCATGTTCAGCAGCTCACCTTTTCGCTGCCCCAACTTCTGGATGACATTTCCGGAGAATTCCTCGTCCACGTCGATGTAGGCCAGCTCCATCGGTTCGAGCTTCTTTCCCTTCTCATCATAGCGGTAGAGGACTTCCGCCTTGCTGACGGAGAACTCGTAGCCCTCGCGGCGCATATTTTCAATCAGGACGGACAGGTGCAGCTCGCCGCGCCCGGACACCTTGAAGCTGTCGGTGCTGTCGGTCTCCTCGACGCGCAGGCTCACGTCCGTGTTCAGCTCGCGAAACAGGCGGTCGCGCAGATGGCGGGAGGTCACGTACTTGCCCTCCGTTCCGGCGAGCGGGCTGTCGTTGACGTTGAACTGCATGGCAATGGTCGGCTCGGAGATCTTCTGGAAGGGGATCGCCTGCGGATGCTCGGGGGAGCAGATTGTGTCGCCGATATGCAGATCCGAGACGCCGGAGATCGCCACGATGGAGCCCACAGTCGCGGACTGTACGTCCACCTTGTTCAGACCGTCGAATTCATAGAGCTTGCTGATGCGGACTTTGCGCAGCTTGTCCGGGTCGTGGTGGTTGACGATCGCCACTTCCTGGTTCACGCTGACGCTGCCATTGTCCACCTTGCCGATGCCGATGCGGCCGACATATTCATTGTAGTCGATCGTGCTGATCAGCACCTGGGTCGGCGCCTCCGGGTCGCCCTCCGGCGCGGGAATATAGTCGAGAATCGTGTCAAAGAGCGGCACCATATTTTCACCCGGCGTGTCCGCGTCGAGGGAGGCGTAGCCGCCCTTCGCGGAGGCGAAGACAAAGGGGCAGTCGAGCTGCTCATCGGAGGCGTCCAGATCCATCAGAAGCTCCAACACCTCGTCGATGACCTCCTTCGGGCGCGCCTCCGGGCGGTCGATCTTGTTGACACAGACGATGACCGGCAGGTCGAGGTCGAGCGCTTTCTGCAGCACGAAGCGGGTCTGCGGCATCGGCCCCTCGAAGGCGTCCACGACGAGGATCACGCCGTTCACCATCTTCAGCACGCGCTCCACTTCGCCGCCGAAATCGGCGTGGCCTGGTGTGTCGACAATGTTGATTTTCACATCCTTATAAAAGACAGCGGTATTTTTGGAGAGAATCGTGATTCCCCGCTCCCGCTCAATATCATTTGAGTCCATGACTCGTTCCGCGACCTCCTGATTGGCCCGGAATACGCCGCTCTGCTTGAGCAGCTCGTCGACCAGCGTCGTCTTGCCGTGGTCTACATGGGCGATGATCGCAATATTTCTTACATCTTCACGTTTCATATTTATCAAACCTCACTTCCACAAACGACTCTACTTTACCATATTTTCAAGGAAAAACAAGCCCCCATGCATATTTTTTCAAAAATTTGGAATATTTGGAAACAGCTTTACATATACTTTACAGACAAAGTACGAAAAGAGACACTTCGTCAAACAGAAGGGAGAACAAAATGATGTCAGATAAGATGATCGAAAACAACCAGGTATCCATTGTAGGAGAGGTCGTGTCGGACTTTTCCTTCAGCCATGAGGTCTTTGGGGAGGGCTTCTACATGCTGAGCGTGTCGGTGAAACGCTTAAGCGACTCCTGCGATGTGATACCACTGATGATCTCCGAGAGGCTGATCAATGTAAACGAGGACTACCGCGGTTCCTATATCCGCGCTGCGGGACAGTTTCGTTCCTACAACCGCCATGAGGAGAAGAAGAACCGGCTGGTGCTGTCGGTGTTTGTCCGAGAGCTGGAGTTCACGGACGAGGAGGTGGAAAATGCAAAAACCAACCAGATTTTCCTGGACGGCTACATCTGCAAGCCGCCGGTTTATCGCAGGACGCCGCTTGGACGCGAGATCGCGGATATTCTGCTGGCGGTGAACCGGCCCTATGGAAAATCAGATTATATTCCCTGTATCTGCTGGGGCAGAAACGCTCGTTTTGCCTCGGGTTTCGAGGTGGGAGGACACACGCAGATATGGGGACGTATTCAGAGCAGGGAGTATATGAAAAAGATTGACGAGGAGGAGTCTGAGCGCAGGATCGCCTATGAAATTTCTGTGAGCAAGCTGGAGTATCTGGACGCCTGAGCGTGAAATGCTTGCTTTTTTTCACCGGCCGGTGTATGATGAAAGACAAATTCGTGTTAGTTTCGTATTCAGAGATGTGAGGTACCCATGATGCAAGGAAAACTGCAGATCTACTGCGGAACCGGAAAAGGAAAGACCACGGCTGCGCTCGGCCAGGCGATCAAGGAGGCGAGCCGCGGGAAGTCTGTCTTTGTCGTTCAGTTTCTGAAGGGAAGGCAGCCGGAGGAGATCGGTTTTATTCAGCGGCTGGAGCCGGAGATCAAGCTGTTCCGTTTCCAGCGCAGAGAGGCGGCATTTGAGGATTTGAGCCCACAGGAGCGCCAGGAGGAGATCCCGAATATGAAAAACGGGCTCGCCTTCGCCCGGAAAGTGCTGGCGACCGGAGAGTGCGACGTGCTGATTCTGGATGAGATTCTCGGTCTGATCGAGTATGAGATCGCTTCCCATGAGGATATCCGTGAGCTTCTGGATGTCTCGGACGGGACTGAACTGATTTTTACCGGAATCCATCTGTGCCCGGAGGTGATGGACTGGGCGGACAGTGTGTATCAGATTACCACTCTGAAGGAGAGCTGAGCCTCCATCTTCTGGTTGACAGAAGGAGTGCGGAAGTGCTATATTGTAAGCGTTACAGAGATAGAGGTTGCGCGAGTCAGGAGTAGGCCGGGGGATGTGTACAGGCACAGAAGAAGCCGGCCGGAAGGGGTGAGCGCCGAAAGGCCGGACAGCCTGTGGGTTCGGTGCTTGGGCATAGGGTGAAGAATTCTATGACTGTCATCGTTTACAGATGGAGCGCTATCCGGATGAAAGAATGCAGGATTTCAGAGAGGCGCTGTCTATGACGCGCCTCTTTTCTTATTTTACTAAAGTTTTACTAAGAGACCATAAAGGAGGAGAATGCATATGTCAGTATTTACAGGTGCCGGTGTTGCGATCATCACCCCGATGACCGTGACAGGAGAGGTGAATTATCCGAAGCTTGGAGAGATCCTGGAGTATCAGATTGCAAATGGTACGGATGCCATTATCATCTGCGGGACGACCGGTGAGGCGTCCACGCTGAGTCACGAGGAGCACCTCGAGGCGATTCGTTATACGGTGGAGAAGGTGGCAGGACGGATTCCGGTCATCGCGGGTACCGGTTCCAACTGCACGGAGACGGCGGTTTATCTGTCTCAGGAGGCGGAGAAGTTTGGTGCGGACGCGCTTCTGCTGGTGAGCCCGTATTACAACAAGGCGACGCAGAAAGGTCTGATCGCACACTTTACGACGGTTGCGGAGTCTGTGGACATTCCGGTTATCCTCTATAATATCCAGGGCCGCACCGGTGTGAACATCGCGCCGGAGACGATTGCTTATCTGGCGGAAAATGTGAAAAATATTGTGGGCGTAAAAGAGGCCAGCGGCAATATTTCTCAGGTAGCAAAAATTGCGAAGCTTACGGAAGGACTGGATTTCGATATTTATTCCGGAAATGACGATCAGATCGTACCGCTTCTGTCGCTCGGCGGCAAGGGCGTGATCTCGGTACTCTCGAACATCGCGCCGCGCGAGACGCATGACATTGTCGCGAAATATCTGGAAGGTGATGTGAAGGGAAGTCTGGAGCTGCAGCTGAAAGCGCTTCCGCTGATCGACAGCCTGTTCTGCGAGGTAAATCCGATTCCGGTGAAGGCCGCCATGAACCTGCTCGGCTGGGAGGTCGGTCCTTTACGTCTGCCGCTCACGGAGATGGAAGAGGCGCATCAGGAGCGGCTGAAGGCAGATATGGAAGCCTTCGGTATCAAGGCCAAAGGAGAACAGGGATGATACGAATAATCATGCATGGCTGCAACGGTTATATGGGGCAGGTGATCACCGGTCTGGCACGGGACGAGGAAGGTCTCGAGATCGTTGCGGGTATTGACGTTGTCGATAACCGGGATAATGGCTATCCGGTCTATACGTGCCTTACAGACTGCCGGGAAGAGGCGGAGGTTCTGATCGACTTTTCCAACGCAAAGGCGGCAGATGCACTGCTGGAGTATTGCGAGGGCAGAAGGCTTCCGGTCGTACTCTGCACGACAGGCCTTTCGCCGGAGCAGCTTGAGAAGGTAAAGCAGACAAGTGAAAAGATCGCGGTGCTGCGCTCCGCGAATATGTCTCTTGGCGTCAATATTCTCCTGAAGCTTGTGAAGGAGGCAGCCGGAGCGCTCGCGCAGGCAGGCTTTGACATGGAGATTGTCGAGAAGCACCACAACCGCAAGCTGGACGCGCCGAGCGGTACGGCTCTCGCGCTGGCGGACGCCGCGGCGGAGGGGGCCTCGAACGGAGAATACAGCTATACTTACGACCGCAGCGCGCTGCACCGGAAGCGCGATCCGAAGGAGATCGGCATTTCTTCTGTGCGCGGCGGCACGATTGTCGGAGATCATGACGTGATCTTCGCGGGCACGGACGAGGTCATCACGCTCAGCCACAGCGCCTACTCCCGCGCCGTTTTCGGAAAGGGCGCTCTTTCGGCCGCGCGTTTCCTGGCCGGAAAGCCGGCGGGACTTTACGGGATGGAAGACGTGATTGCATAATAAAAACGAATAATTTTTAATAAACTGTCCATACTTAGTACCAGCAGGTCAACGACTGTGTAAATCTTTACATGAAAAGGAGAGACATTATGAAACAGTGGAAGAAGTATCTGGCCGTGGTACTGGTGGTGATGACGGTGTTTGCGCTGACCGCCTGCGGCAGAAATGCGACGACGGACGGCACGGACGATAACAATACGACGGCCACGGACGACGCGGCGGCCGACGACGGTGGAAATTCTGCCGATGACATTCTCTTTGACACGGATGGAGACGGCGTCTACGACCACACGGATGTGGACGGCGACGGGCTTCTGGAAGAGATCGGAAGAGACGCCGATGACGTCGTGGATGATCTGGTCAATGACGTCACCGGGGCCGGCGATTCGCTTGTGGACGGCGCAGACGATGCCATGGACGGCACAGTGGACGGATCGTCAGACGCAGTGGACGGAGACGGCACGCTGGCAGAGTAGGAGACAGGACGGGGACAGCCACGCAGGCTCGTGAACGAGCGGTCGGCTGTCCCCTGTCAGTATAAAGAACTTTCTGTGGAGTGATCGCGGAAAGCTGCGAAAGGATACATAAACATGGAATTTCGGCCATGCATTGATATTCACAATGGAAAAGTAAAGCAGATTGTGGGCGGCAGTCTGCGGGATCAGCAGGATGAGGCGCGGGAAAACTTCGTCTCAGAGCAGGATGCAGCTTTCTATGCGCGTTTTTACCGGGAAAGCGGCGCGCGCGGCGGACATGTGATTCTGCTGAATCATGAGGGAAGCGAGTATTACGGGTCCACGAAGAAGCAGGCGCTGCTTGCCCTCAGAACCTGGCCGGGCGGGTTGCAGGTCGGCGGCGGGATCCGCACGGACAATGCGGCAGGTTACCTGGAGGCCGGAGCCAGTCATGTGATCGTGACCTCTTATGTATTCCGGGATGGACGCGTTGACTGGGAGCGTCTGTGCGAGCTCACCGGGGAAGTCGGCCGGGAAAGGCTTGTGCTGGACTTAAGCTGCCGCAGGAAGGGCGACGCATATTACATCGTGACGGACCGCTGGCAGCACTTCACGGATGTTATGCTGTCCCCGGCCGTATTTGATGACCTGGCCGCATACTGCGCGGAGTTTCTGATCCACGCGACAGACGTGGAGGGGCTCTCCCGCGGCATTGAGCGGCCGCTGGTGCGCCTGCTCGGGGACTGGGACGGAATTCCGGTTACCTATGCGGGCGGCGTCGGGAGTTTTGAAGATTTAAGAGAACTCAAAGAGCTGGGACAGGGCCGCCTGAATGTGACGGTCGGCAGCGCGCTGGACCTCTTCGGCGGGCCGCTGAATTATAAAGAGATTATGAAATTCATTGCACAGTAGCCTTTTAAATGGTATACTTTCCATATCAAAATGAAAAGGGGTGACGTTATGCGTTATATTATCAGCGGCAAGAACCTGGATGTCACAGAAAGCCTTCGCGGGACGGTGATGGAGAAGCTGGGCAAGCTGGAGCGTTATTTTACTCCTGACACAGAGATTCATGTAACTCTGAGTGTGGAAAAGGAACGTCAGAAGATCGAGGTGACGATTCCGGTCAAGGGAAATATTATCCGTTCGGAGCAGTCCAGTACGGATATGTATGTCTCGATCGATCTGGTCGAGGAAGTGATCGAGCGTCAGCTGCGCAAGTACAAGAACAAGCTTGTGGCGCGGCAGCAGGACGGAGGAAATTTCCAGAAGGAATTTCTGGAAAAGGAAGTGGAGGATCAGGAGATTCAGATCCTTCGCTCGAAGAAATTTGATATCAAGCCGATGTATCCGGAGGACGCCTGCATCCAGATGGAGCTGCTCGGACATAGCTTCTTCGCGTTTGTGAACGCGGAGACAGATGAGATCAATGTGGTTTATAAGAGAAAGGGCGGCACCTACGGCATCATGGAGCCGGACGTGTAAGGACATAGGAAATGAGTGTTTTCAGTAAATTATTTGGAACTCACAGTGAGCGGGAGCTGAAGCTGATAAATCCGACGATTGACCGGATCGAGCAGCTGCGCCCGCAGATGCAGGAGCGAAGCGACGAGGAGCTGCGGGATCTGACGCGCCAGTATCGCCAGCGTCTGGCGGATGGCGAGACGCTGGACGACCTGCTGCCGGAGGCCTTCGCGACGGTACGCGAGGCGGCGAAGCGCGTGCTTGGGATGGAGCACTATCGCGTGCAGCTGATCGGCGGTCTGATTCTTCACCAGGGGCGTATCGCCGAGATGAAGACCGGTGAAGGAAAGACGCTGGTATCGACGCTTCCCGCCTACCTGAACGCCCTGGAGGGTAAGGGCGTCCACATCGTAACGGTCAACGACTACCTGGCAAACCGTGACGCGAACTGGATGGGAAAGGTGCACGAGTTCCTCGGGCTGACTGTGGGCGTCGTGCTGAACTCCTCGACGAAGGAGGAGCGCCGCGCGGCTTACAACTGCGATATTACTTATATTACGAATAATGAGCTCGGCTTTGATTATCTGCGCGATAATATGGTGATCTACAAGGAGCAGCTCGTACAGCGCGAGCTGCACTATGCGATCATCGACGAGATCGACTCGATTCTGATCGACGAGGCGCGCACGCCGCTCATCATTTCCGGCCAGAGCGGCAAGTCGACGAAGCTCTATGAGCTCTGCGATTATGTAGCGCACACGCTGAAGCGCGGCGAGGCCAGCAAGGAATTCTCGAAGATGGACGCCATCATGGGCGAGGAGATCGAGGAGACCGGCGACTTCATTGTCAATGAGAAGGATAAGATCGTTCACCTGACCGCGGACGGCATCAAAAAGGTCGAGCAGTTCTTCAAGATCGAGAATCTCGCCGACGCGGAGAATCTCGAGATCCAGCACAACATGGATCTGGCGCTGCGCGCGAATAATCTGATGTTCCGCGACCAGGACTACGTGGTGAAGGACGACCAGATCTTCATTGTCGACGAGTTCACCGGACGTATCATGCCGGGCCGCCGCTATTCGGACGGCCTGCACCAGGCGATCGAGGCGAAGGAGCATGTGAAGGTAAAGCGCGAGAGCAAGACGCTCGCCACGATCACCTTCCAGAATTTCTTCAATAAATATAAGAAGAAGTGCGGCATGACCGGTACGGCGCTGACCGAGGAGCAGGAGTTCCGCGCGATCTACGGTATGGACGTTGTGGAGATCCCCACGAACAAACCGGTGATTCGCCAGGATCTGCAGGACGCGGTCTACAAGACGAAGAAAGAGAAACTCTTTGCGGTCTGCAATGAGATCGAGGCAGCGCACGCCAAGGGACAGCCGATCCTCGTCGGTACGATCACAATCGAGGCGTCGGAGGAGCTGAGCAAACTGCTCACAAAGCGCGGCATCCAGCATGAGGTGCTGAACGCGAAGTTCCACGAGCGCGAGGCGGAGATCGTCGCGCTGGCAGGACGGCACGGCGCGGTGACGATCGCGACGAACATGGCCGGCCGTGGTACCGATATCCAGCTCGACGAGGAGGCAAGAGCCGCCGGAGGTCTGAAGATCATCGGTACCGAGCGTCACGAGGCGCGGCGTATCGACAATCAGCTGCGTGGACGTTCCGGCAGACAGGGAGACCCGGGCGAGTCCCGTTTTTATATTTCGCTCGAGGACGACCTGATGCGACTGTTCGGTTCCGAGCGCCTGATGAGCATGTTCAACGCGCTGGGTGTGCCGGAGAACGAGCAGATCGAGCACAAGATGCTGTCCGGCGCGATTGAGAAGGCACAGACGAAGATTGAGAACAACAACTTCGGAATCCGCAAGAACCTGCTCGAGTACGACCAGGTCATGAACGAGCAGAGAGAGATCATCTACGGCGAGCGCCGCCGGGTGCTCGACGGCGAGAGCATGCGGGATTCCATCTACAAGATGATTTCCGATGTGGTGGAGCGTGCGGTGGACGCTCTTATCGGCGAGGATCAGGAGCCCGAGGAGTGGGATCTGTCCGGACTGAACGAGACGCTGCTTCCGATCATTCCCTTTGAGCCGATTACGGCGGAGCGCCTGGGCTGTGGGAATAAGGCGGAGTTGAAGCATGCCCTGAAGCAGGAAGGAACCAGGCTCTACGAGGCAAAAGAAGCTGAATTCCCGAATCCGGAGATGATCCGTGAACTGGAGCGCGTGTTCCTGCTGAAGGTGATCGACCGCAAGTGGATGAATCACATCGACGATATGGAGCAGCTGCGCCAGGGCATCGGCCTGCAGGCCTACGGACAGCGCGACCCGCTCGTGGAGTACAAGATGAGCGGCTATGAGATGTTCGACGAGATGACTTCCGGCATCCAGGAGGATACGGTCCGATTGCTCATGCATGTGAAGATCGAAGAGAAGGCAGAGCGTGAGGAGGTCGCGCAGGTGACCGGTACCAATAAGGACGAGTCGCTGGCAAAGAAACCTGTGCAGCGGGCGACGGAAAAAGTCTATCCGAACGACCCCTGCCCCTGCGGCAGCGGAAAGAAATACAAGCAGTGCTGCGGAAGAAAGAGGGCATAGCTATAGATAAGGAGCCGCTTGTGCGGCAGATGTAAAATCATAAGATTATTGGTCAGTTCGAGACCTTCCTGACCAGAAAAACAAAACTAAAGGAGACAACTGAATATGAAGGAAAAAAAGACACTGTTTCTGACCCAGGCTGCACTGATCGCGGCCGTTTACGTGGTGCTCTGCGTGGTATTCGCGCCGATCAGCTACGGAGAGATCCAGGCGCGAATTGCCGAGGCGCTGACGGTTCTGCCGTATTTTACACCGGCGGCGATACCGGGGCTGTTTATCGGCTGCCTGCTGTCGAACGTTATCGGCGGAAGTATTCTGCCGGATGTGATTTTCGGCAGCATCGCGACGCTCATCGGGGCGATCGGGACCTGGAAGCTGCGCGGACACCGTTTCCTGGCCTTGCTGCCGCCGATCATCGCGAATACGCTGATCGTGCCGTTCGTCCTGCGTTACGGCTACGGGACGAATCTTCCGATCCCCTTTATGATGCTGACGGTCGGCATCGGAGAGATCCTGGCGATCGGGGTGCTGGGAAGCATTCTTCTGAGCGTGCTGCTCCGCTATAAGGGTGCGATCTTCCGCGAATGATCTATTTCTTCATTTGGGAATCGAAGATCAGACTCGCGAGGTAGCCGAACACAAGCGCCGCGCAGGTGCCGGCGGAACCGGCGGTGAAGCCGCCCTTGAAGACGCCGATCAGGCCTTCTTCATCCACGGCGGTCTTTACGCCCTCCCAGAGTACATTTCCGAAGCCGGTGAGCGGGACACTGCCGCCGGCTCCCGCATAATCCAGAAAGGGTTTGTAGATGCCGACCGCGCCGAGGACCGCTCCTGTGCAGACCAGCAGGACCATGATGCGCCCGGGCATGAGCTTTGTCTTTTCCATAAGGATCTGGACGAGCGTGCAGATCAGCCCGCCGATCCAGAAAGCATTGATATAGTCCATAGAATTATCACTCCTCGTCTGCAGTATTTCCCGCAGGACCGGAAAATATGCAGCCGGCGCGCGGACATAAGGGGAAGATTTTTTCATTGACACGTTTCGCAAATTGTGCTATATTATGCAGGTGTCAATGACGCGTAGGGATATAGTTCAGTCGGTAGAACGTTGGTCTCCAAAACCAAATGTCGAGGGTTCGAGTCCTTCTGTCCCTGCTTCAGGCTCCGGAAATATTCCGGAGCCATTTTTATGTCAGAAAATGCGTAAACGACAGTTTTACATTTGATTAAAAAAGTGCTATAGTAGATCGGAGACTGAGAAAGGAAGTGAAGGCCATGAGGGAGGTCAGGGCCGGACAGTTTTACAGGCATTTCAAGGGCGGTACATACCAGACGCTGGCTGTGGCAGAGCATACGGAGACCGGAGAGCGGCTGGTGATTTATCAGGCGCTGTACGGTGACTATCGCGTGTATGCAAGGCCTTACGACATGTTTGTGGGCGAGGTGGATCGCGGGAAATATCCGCAGGCCGGACAGATCTATCGCTTTGAAGAGATCGAGCCGCAGAGCAGCGCGTCGGAGCGGAAGGAGGGGCAGGCCCCCACGGCGTGTGAGGAAAAGCAGACAGAGCGGCAGGACGGGGTCAATCCGATTCTGCTGGAATTCCTCGATGCGGATACGCTGGAGGAGAAGACCCATATTCTGATCCGTTATCGGAATCAGATGGATGAGAGTCTGCTGAACAGTATCGCGATCGCTTTGGACGTCGTGGTGGAGAAGAAGGGCATTCAGGAAAAATACGACGAAATCCTGAACTGTCTGTCGATGATGAAGCGCTTCGAGACGACGCGGCTTCGCTGAAAAGGAAAAAGAAAGAGGAGAGACGATATGGCTGAGAAATCATGCAGCAGCAAGGGCTGTACCAAAGAGAGCTGCGAGGGCTGTCCGAGCGCCGCGAAGCCGCAGAGCATGCTCGCGGAGCCAAATAAGGCATCTCATGTAAAGAAAGTGATCGCTGTCGTGAGCGGAAAGGGCGGCGTCGGAAAATCATTGATCACCGCTTCGCTTGCCAATCTTATGAAAAAGCAGGGTTATGCGGTGGGTATCCTCGACGCAGATATCACCGGTCCTTCGATTCCGAAGATGTACGGGATTCACGGCCCGGCGGAGGCAGTCGGGGAAGACATTCTGCCCGTTGTGACAGAGAACGGCATCCCGGTCATGTCGATCAACCTTCTGCTGCCGGACGAGGAGTCGCCGGTCATCTGGCGCGGACCGATTCTCGCAAATATGGTCAAGCAGTTCTGGAGCAATGTGATCTGGGGCGATCTCGATTATCTCTTTGTCGATATGCCGCCGGGAACCGGCGACGTACCGCTGACGGTGTTCCAGTCCCTGCCGGTTGACGGCATCATCGTCGTGACCTCTCCGCAGGATCTGGTCAGCCTGATCGTGAAGAAAGCGCTGAACATGGCGAAGAGCATGCATATTCCGGTGCTCGGCCTGGTGGAGAATTACAGCTATGTGGTCTGCCCGGACTGCGGGAAAGAAATGCATATTTTCGGGGAGAGCGGCATTGAAAAGCTGGCGGAAGAAGTTGGACTGCCGGTGCTCGGACAGGTGCCGATTGAGCCGAAATTCGCCGAGTGCGCAAACGGAGACTTTGCAGGGGCGGAGAATGCGTACCTGACGGCGGCGGAGGATCTGCTGATTTCCGTGAGGGGCTGATATAATTATATAGTGGATATTTTAGCCGGGGGCAGAGATGCTCCCGGCTTTTTTTGCATTGCAGCTCTCTAAGTAAGCCACTAAGAGAGCCATTGAAATGGCGGAACGATCGTTTTCGGTCGCCGCAGCGACATCTTTTTTTCTATTATAGTGCATTCGTTTGCATTATTCAAGGGATAATGCGGAGAAAAAACGGCGGAAACGGAAAAAACAGTTCAGAAAAAACGGCAAAATTCCGCAAATGTGAAAGCTCAGTGGTCAGAATCGTGGTCAGAAAATCCGGATGAATATTTTAGAAAGTGAGGTCATATAATTTATGGGAAGGCGTGGAGAGAACATTCGGAAACGCGAGGATGGAAGATGGGAGGCCCGGGTCATTCAGGGCGCTCCCAGGGAAGGCAGGACAAACTATAAATATTTTTATGGAAAATCCTACCGGGACGTGAAGCGAAAGAAGACGGAGTACCTCCTTCTGCTTGAAAGTGAGGGCGCAGGGTCTGCGGACATGCCCTCTCCAGGCAGAATGGCAGGTGGCATTGCGGAGGAGCTGCGTTTTCGTCAGGTTGTGGAGGAATGGCTTGCCTCAAAGCAGACGATCGTGAAGGCGTCCACCCTCGCCTGTTACACCACGATGGCGGAGGCCTACATTCTGCCGAAGCTGGGGGATCTTACCCCTGCGCAGATTGATGCCTCTGTTCTGGCCGGATTTCTGGCGGAGCAGAAGGAACATGGCCGGCACAAAAACGGCGGCATGCTCTCCGGCAAGACGCTTGCTGATCTGCGCATGATCCTGATGCAGATTCTGAGCTTTGCGAAGGCGCGGGGAATGATCCGGGCGGTGCCGGACTGTCCGTCCGTCAATGTCCGCCCCGCGGCTCCCTGCGTCCTGACAAAGCGGGAGCAGGAGCTGCTCGAACAGGCCGTACTCAGCGAGGACAATCCTTTTTCTCTTGGCATTCTTCTCTCCCTCTACGGAGGTCTGCGTATCGGAGAAGTATGCGCTCTGAGATGGGGCGATTTTGACAGAGGGAACGGCACTGTCCACATATCCAGGACGGTATCCCGGATTGCGGATCTGGACGCCTCGACTCCTTCCCGGACGAAGCTGGTCATCGACACGCCCAAGACGGACTGTTCGATTCGCACCGTGCCGCTTCCGGCGCCGGTGTTCCGGTATCTGATGCAGCGCAGCCAGTGCGGGGAGAACTATGTCGTGACCGGCTCCGCGAAATACATGGAGCCGAGGGTCTGCCGGGAACGATATAAACGCCTGCTGCGCCGCGCCGGAGTTCCCGGCCATACTTACCATTCGCTTCGGCACACCTTCGCAACCCGCTGTGTGGAAAATGGCGTGGACATGAAATCGCTCAGCGAGATCATGGGCCATTCCGACGTGAAGATCACCATGCAGCGCTACATCCATCCGTCTATGGACGCAAAAAGAGAACAGATCGATAAACTGCCATGTTTTGACGTGAGTGGTCAGAATCGTGGTCATCAAAACACTTCAGATGCCTGATTTTCAGGGCTTTTTTCCAGCATTTTCTCTTAGTGGCTTACTTAGGGAGCAGCTGTGTATGGTCATCGCCATGCACAGTACTCTCCGGGTGTGGTACAGACTCCGGCCTTGATAGTATTACATGGATGGAGCATTTTTATACTGGCGAGGATAGTAAAAAGTAGCACAAGGAGATCAAACTATGTGTACGAGAAAAAATTTTGTCGCCTTTCTGCTGGCACTGCTTCTGACCATGGCGTCAGGGGTTACGGTTTTCGCAGCAAGTGGCTCTTCGAGTATTGTCATCAACTTTGTTGCCTCGGAGAGCCACACGTTCACGGCATATCAGATCTTCAGCGGGGAACTGAGCGGCGATGAGCAGAGTGGTTACGAGCTGACTAAAATCGCCTGGGGCGACGGTGTGACGACGAACGAGGACGCTGCACTAAAAGCCGCGCAGGCCGTGACGGTTGATGGTACGACACCTTTTGCAAACTGCACTTCAGCGGCGGAGGTCGCAGCGGTACTTGATGACTATGAAGATGACACTGCAGTGGTAAAAGCATTCGCAGAGGCGATGGAAGCGGTGAAGGGAACCGTCTCCGGGTCAACTTCGGCCGGGACAGCCGATGGCAGCGGCACCTATACCTACACCATCTCCGGCGTGGCTGCGGGCTACTATCTGGTCACGGACTCAACCACAGCCAGCACCAGTGACGCCGTCTCAGCCTACATTCTCTATGTGGCGGGGGATACTGCGCACATCAGATTCAAAAATGAAGTCCCGACTCCGACAAAGATTATCGTCGACTCTGCGTATGGTAATGATTATGGCACTTCCGCGGATGCGGACGGTTATGTGACATTTGAGATCACCGGAACCGTGCCCGGCGCGGACACCATGAGCAATTATGATACCTATACCTATATCTTCCACGATACGTTGTCTGCCAATCTGGAATATGCAGACAGCCTTACGGTCAGCGCGAGTACAAAAGGAACTCTTGCAGAGAACACGGATTATACGGTGGATCAGAGCGGGCAGACGCTGACCATCACCATGGTCAATGCAAAGGAGACTCTTGCAGGGCAGACCATCACGGTACGTTATCAGGCGAAGCTGAAAGCCAGTGCGAGTGCAGGCATAAAAGAGACCAATAAGGTCTACATCGAGTATTCGAACGATCCGAATGGAAGCGGTACAGGTGACACTACGGAGCTGACTGTGTATGTCTACACTTTCAAAATCCTTGTCAATAAGGTGGACGAGAAGGAGAAAGCGCTCGAAGGCGCCGGTTTCACGCTCTATAAAGCAGTAGAGGCAGATATTACAGCGTTCGAGGATGGGGAGACTTATTATACGCTGACAGGCGGGAGCCTGACTGAGGTGGCCTCCGGAAGTACATATGACAGTGAGAGTACCTACTATATTTACAGTCAGGTGGGAAGTGAGGTCACGGGAGTGGGAGTGACAACTTTCACATTCGAGGACCTGGGCGAAGGATATTATAGGCTGGCAGAGACCACGGTACCGCAGGGCTACAAGCAGGCGGATGACATTGAATTTCAGATTACAGCGACGTATGGCGAAGATGGACAGATCAGTGATCTGACGGAGACGAGTGAGTATTTCACAGTCGATAATTCGGCAGGAACGCTGACCACAGCAATCATGAATGTGGCCGGCGCCACACTGCCTTCCTCCGGCGGCATGGGTACTACCATCTTCTATATTGTCGGCGGAATACTGGCTGCCGCAGCGCTGCTTCTGCTGATTGTGAGAAAGTGCAGGCGGGACAGCCTTGCCCGGAAGAACAGATGATGAAGAGCAGACAGGACTCTGCAGCGGCGCGGAGACGGGACCGCATATGGACAATCGTTCTGGTTGGCGTGTTCCTTGTAGGTCTGCTGATCCTGCTGTATCCGACGGTCAGCAACTGGTGGAATGCGCGCGTGCAGACCCGGGCAGTGGCCGCTTACGATGCGGCGGCGACAGAGCTGACTGACTCAGCTTACGCTGAATACCTTGCAGCGGCTGAGGCATATAATGAAAGGCTTGCTGAGATTGGCTCCGCAGAGGCGATCGTTTCTCCGGAGCTGGTGGAAGAAGGCTATGAGGAACTGCTGGATATCTCTGATACGGGCGTCATGGGCTATGTCACCATCGCGAAAATCAATGTGCAGCTCCCCATTTACCATGGCACGGACTCCGCGGTGCTGCAGGTCGGAGCAGGACATCTGGAAGGAAGCAGCCTGCCAGTGGGCGGCGAGAGCACTCACAGCGTGATATCGGCGCATCGCGGCCTGCCCAGTTCGCTTCTGTTCACGAATCTGGATAAGCTGGAGCTGGGCGATACCTTCACCGTCACGGTGTTGAACCGCGTGCTCACCTACCAGGTGGACCGGATTTCCGTCGTACTGCCTGATGAACTCGAAAATCTGTACATAGAAGAAGAAAAAGATTACTGCACACTCATGACGTGTACCCCTTATGGCATCAACAGTCATCGCCTGCTGGTGCGGGGTGTGCGGGTCGGAGATTCGGAAGAAGCGGTTACCCGGGTATCTGCAAATGAAAAACAGATGGACCTGATCCTCGTCGCATCGGCCGCCGCTGTGCCGTTGTTGCTGCTGGTTCTGGTCGGGCTGTTGCTGAATACGCGAAGAAGGAAAAAACGGGAGGCAAATCATGATGAATAAAATAAAAAGGGCATTTCGCTGCGGAATAAGCCTTCTGTCTGTGCTGGCGCTGCTGTCCGGCCTGGGTCTGAGTGTCTCTGCCGCCGCTGATGGAGCCTCGCTGGATCTTACGCAGACAGGCTCCGTCACGCTGGAACTTGCCGACGGTGACGGAAATACGGTTTCCGGCGGAAAGATCACCATTTATCAGGTGGCGGAGCTCTATTTTAATGATGGAGACATGGCATATCGCTATACCGACGATTTTGACGGCTGCAGCGCGACGCTGGATGTCACGGATACTTCCCTGGCGGCGACGCTGGCGGCTTATGTCAGGAACAAAGGAATCAGCGGGACAACGTCCTCCGTGAGTTCGAAAGGCAAGGTCACATTCAGCGGTCTGTCCCTGGGGCTCTATCTGCTGGTGCAGACCACAGCGTCCGAAAACTATGAGACGATCAGTCCTTTTGTAGTCACGGTGCCATATGAGAGCGACGGCGCGTGGGTCTATGAGGTGGACGCAAGCCCGAAAGTAGGAACCGTGACGCGGAAAGTGCCGGATGAACCGGATAAGCCACCCAGACCGAAAAAGAAAACATCGGAATCATCCAGTACAACCACGGTCAGCGTGACCTACGCGTCTACGCTTCCGCAGACCGGGCAGCTGAACTGGCCGGTACCGGTTCTGGCGTGCTGCGGCATGCTGCTCTTTGCTCTGGGCTGGGCTATGCGGATGTCCGGCAGGAAAGAGCAGGACGTATGAAACAGAAGATCAGCATCTTCTGTATGCTCCTGGGCGTCCTGCTGCTGAGCGGGGCCATTGCGCTGCTAGCCTATAACATATGGGATAACATAAGGGCCGGCGACTCCGCGGATCTGGTGCGGCAGAGTCTGGAAGAAGCCGCAGATACGCAGGATGGCGCGGCGGATTCGCTGACAGATGGAAGCGACAGGGATGGTACCGAAATGGATACCGTGGAAATCGACGGCTATGCGTACATCGGAACGCTGACGATTCCCGCGCTGAACCTGGAGCTGCCGGTGATGGCAGAGTGGAGCTATGCGGGACTGAAGATTGCGCCGGGGCGTTATGCGGGATCCGTCTGGTCAGATGATCTGGTGATCTGCGGACACAACTATACCCGGCATTTTGGCAATCTGAAATTCCTGCATTCCGGGGATATTCTGTATTTTACAGACGTGAATGGAAATGAGTTCAGTTACGAGGTCGTGGCGAGTCTCATTCTTCAGCCTGAGGATGTGGAAGAGATGCAAAGCGATGAATCGGAAGAATGGGATCTGACCCTGTTCACCTGTACCATCGGAGGAAGAAAGAGAGTAACCGTCCGCTGCAGCCGGACGGAATAATATTTGGCAAAGTCCACTGTTCCTGATAGGGAGGATACTGTAATGAGAGACAGAAAGAATAACACGAAGAGACACATGATGACACGCGTTCTGGCGTGGATACTTGTGTTTGCACTCATGATGTCTTCGTCGAGCGCGACGGCTTTTGCGGAGCTGGGCGATTCCGATTCATCCGGAACCGGAACGGAGGCAGGGTATACAGAGGATGGGGACACATCCGGAACCAATGAGGAACAGAACGCGCAGAGCGACGATGACGAAAGCAGTGGAGCGGAAGACGATGCCGCGCAGAGCGATGAGACCGAAAGTGCCGATGACGGGAACAGCGGCTCCGGGACCGGGGATGAGGAAGGTGCAGATGCCGGTAATGGCGAGACCGGCGAAACCGAAGCAGATGATGAGGATTCAGCGGCCGGAAATGGTGAGAACGACAGTTCCGGAACCGAGGAGGCCGGGGACGACGCATCGGAAGACGAGGATACACAGGATGAGTCGACAGAGACCGCGGTCCTGGAATCGAGCGTGGTGCAGACCCTGTATCAGGATGAGGAAGGAAATTATTTTATTGCTATTGAGATGACCGTCCAGGAGACCGCTTCTGTGGCGGCCGATGGTGTTTCTGTGAAGATGATTCTGCCAGCGGGCCTTTCCGTGACAGAGGAAAGCCGGACAGCGCTCACAGAGGACGGGAATGTCACCGTCATCGACTCTGTGACGGACGAGGTTGCGGCGGAGCTGGAGGAAGCCGCAGAGGACGAAGAATACGAGATGCTCCTGGCGGAGCTTGCCGATTGCACGGACGCGGAGCTGGCTGCTTACGGCTGTGCTGTCGTCTGGAGCAACCAGACTGTCGCGGCGGGCGGCAGCAATACCTATACCCTTACCGTGGCGGTGGACGAGGATGTCTACGATTTTGAGAGCGACGGTCTCTTTTACGTAAATGGGGAAGCCCTGAGCAGCGAGTCGATCGAGTGGGTAACGGATTATGCCGTCAGTGCGGTGGATGAGGAAGATGAAACGGACAGCGGCGGAGAGACAGGGGACGGTGAGACAGAAGAAAATACGTATGATGGCACGGCTCTGAAGACCTATGCGGATGAATTGTTTGAGACTTACGGTCTGGTAATGACGGTTACCCAGAACCCTGAAAGCGGCGAAGTTCTGGCGGGTCAGGCTGTGACCTGGTATGTGACGATCTCGATCCCGGTTGCGGAGAACTACAGTGGGTTCAGCAGCTACAATAAAACACTGTGGGATTCCTATGAGGATCTGACGGTGACACTCACGGCTCCGTCAGGGATTACCATCACGAATGTGAGCGCGACCGGATATACGACCAATTCTGATACATTTTATGAGAATGGAACGAAAGCGGAGGTGTACCTCGGCAATGTCGCGGCAAATGCTACGACAATCAGCTTTTCAGTGACCGGCTATATTGATGCAGATCCGGCTCCGGCGACCGGGACGACCTATAGCCTTACGAAGGATAATATTACTTATTCCACCAATATCACCGTAAAAGACCGCGACAACAGTAACGCGGAGGTGGAACAATACAGCGTGACCGGGACGACCGAGACGGATCTGACTGATTTGACACTTACCAGCACGACGAACGATACCTGGGAACTGACGAAAACGTGTAACGGATGGGAAGTAGATGAAAAGGAGGATACTCTTACAGTAACTTATACCATTCAGCTGATTATGAATGAGTATACGCAGTTGTCCCAGTATACCGTCAACGGGCGAACGCTCTTTAAGGAGTTCAGTATCAAAGATACCCCTTCGATCACATACGGGGAAAATACGTATTATCCCACGTCTGTGACCGTGTTAAATACCAGTAAGAGTGGGGCGCAGGAGAGCACTACGCAGGATGCAAATGGAGTGCAGTCTGTGACAATCACGGACTATGCTACGCTGAATGACGCCACTGAGCAGAATACTGCCCTGCAGGCGACTACTTCCGCCGGCCGCCCTCTGGACGGTGATGTGCCGGTGCTTACGACCTACACCGTGACGGCGGTCTACAAAGCCAGTGACTTTACCTCCCCGTTTTACGATGTAGTCACCTATGAGATAAACAACACTGCTGACCTGAATTATACGTTGGAATATGCGGATGAGGATTACAAAAAGTCAGGAGACTATACCGTCTCCGTTTCAGATGATTATTCCGATCCGACAGACCCGGCGGGCATTGATCTGCAAAAATATATCCAGTCTATCTATATCGGTGGCACCCACCTTGCCGACTATGTGGACACAGAGGATCTGGACAGCGACTATACCGGAGATGCCACTTTTACGATTCTGAATGAAGATGGAAGCGCAGCCACTCTGTATGCCTTGATCGATACGGATGATGACGGCGTGGAAGAGTATGTGACGATCAGCAATGAGATTACCATCACCCGGGACGCAGATGGAAAAGCAGGGCTTTATGTGACGCAGCTCTCCGATACAGAGGATGAGGACGCGGAAAACGAAGAGGAGGAAGCGTCTTCCAACGTTGTGCTCTCTGCGCTTGCATCTGTTGCAAACTATGTGATCAGTCTCTTCAGTTCCAACAGCAGCGACAGTGATGGGCAGCTCTACGAGGGTTTGATCTATGTAAACGGCGGGACTTACAGCATATCGGAAGAGAATGGTGTCACTAACACATCGTTTACTGCTTTTACGAGCGACAAAGTGACGCTGACTTCAACGGATGGCACGACATACAGCTTTACCCTGACAGCGGGGGAGAAAGCGACGATCACCGCTACCAACACGGAGACGCGCGGCAGTATTTCTTTTTATAAGGAAGCGACTGCATATAACAGTTCTGTGTCCACCGGAAGCCTGGAAGGAGCGGTCTTCGGTCTGTATCAGAAAGCCGAAGATTCTGAGGAGCTGACAGAAGTAACAGACAGCGATGGGGATGCGATTACTCAGACATCGGACGGTCAGGGCGTGGTTCTCTTTGAAAAGCTGGAACCCGGAACCTATTATATCCAGGAGATTTCTGCACCGGATGGATATTTGCTGGATGATACGGTCTATGAGGCGATTGTGGTCTCCAATGAGGTGACGTCCGCGTTTACAGATGAGACGGGTACAGTATACAACGAAAAAAATGCCGCCGCACTGACCTTTGTGAAATACCTGCTCTCCACGGACTCGAATGGAAATCTGATTCAGGTACCTGTGGATCAGACAAGAATTAATACTGTTTTTACCACAGGCGTGTTTGTTCTGCAGTACAGCACGGACGGCAGCACCTGGTATGATAAAGATGTAAATATAAATATTCAAAGGACAACGACCGGGACAGGTGAGGAAGCGGTGACAGTCTCCGCTTCCACGACCTCAGGTCTCCCGGTTTATGTGGGCGACGACGTAAAGACACCGTACTATTACAGAATTGTCGAGTATCTGCCGGAGGGTTACAGCCTGGTGACAATGTTTACCGGCGAGGACGGAGATATTACAGCGGGAACAGAGACCTGGACTGCGGAGGATGATACAGACGTACAGGTCGTGGTCACAGAGAAATTTACCCTGGTAGATGGCGACACCACAGTCTCCCTGACCAACCAGACGACCGGAGAGGTCAGCGTGGGGAAACAGTATGCCTATGCGACTGCAGAAGGTTATCAGACGAAGACGGCGACGGATGGTACGGAAACGACTGTTTATCTGCTGAAAAAGACCGGTACTGAAACCTATGAGGTGGTCGGGACGGCCGAGACCGGCAGCGATGGTGTCGCTACGGTTTCCAACGTAGATATCCTGGGCGAAACAAATGCGCAGGAGTATTACTGGGCGGAAGCAGTCAGCAACGATGCCTACAGCTCCTATACTCTGGTAGATGGAACAGAAGTCACGGTTGATATCTATGATTCTAAGACAGGTATAACTACTTCTACAACGCTGTATCTGCAGGATACGGTGGTTTATGCCAGCGCTTATGAATCGAGTTCGTCCAGGACGACACTGGTCAATATCCTGCCCTATGTCCGGGTACTGCTGGAAAAGAAGAGCACGGCTACAGAAGGTTATGTTGAGGGTGCGGGCTATACGGTGTATCGGGTCGTAGATGAAAAGGAAGAGAGTGAGCCGTATACAGACAGCCTGGCGACAGATGCCACCGGAGATGTGGAAGAGGGCGGTTCGACGCTGGTGCTCGAGGCCGGGTATATCTACCACATCTATGAGACGACTGTGCCTGGTAATTATTCCGGCCTGATTGATTCAGACGGAATGAACGAGGATGGTGTTGGCTATATCGAGATCGACCTGAAAAATTCTGTCCCTGATTCCTATTCTTCTTCAGGTCTGGGCACGGATGAATCGGGTAATCTCACTTATGCGGCGGAGGGAACCTTCTATGATGAACCCTATCCGAAATTGACGCTGACGAAAGATCAGGTGGTCGTCAATGATTCCTCGGTGAGCACTTCTACCTATAACGCTGAGTTTGCGATTTACCGGTCAGAGGATGGGGATACCTACACGCTCTATCAGTCATCCTATACAGCGAACTATCCCGTGTCGCTGGAGCCGGGCTACTACTATGCCTTTGTGGAAAATGTGGACACAGATAACGATTATCTGTCGCCGGAGGATTATGCAGAATATACCGGCGAAAGTGTGAGTGTGGAAGGGGCAAACTTTACACAAATTACGATCGTCGATGACAGTGGTATGATATCCAGCACATCGACGGCGTATGCCTATGTCACGACAGAGAAAATCGTGGCGAACACTTCCGGTACCACCTCGTATTCCATCGGCACGGTCACAAACTATCAGAATATCAGCAGTGTGACGGTCACAAAGTATGCTTACGATGACGACAGCACGGGAAGCCAGACCTTGCCCGGCGCGGTGATCGGCATTTATTCTGACGAGGAGTGTGAAAATGAAGTCGACAGGGGCACCACTGACGCATACGGAAAGGTGACTTTCAGCGGACTCGCCGTGTATGACGAGAATGGCGAAAAGATCACCTACTATATCAAAGAGATTGATGCGCCGGACGATTATTTCGAGAGCGACGCGGATCCGCTTGAGGTACAGCTTTCGGTCGGGACGGTAACCACAACGGATACGGAGGATGAGGCGCTCAGTATTTATGATGAGCCCATGCTGACCGTGAAGGTTCCCGTAGTGTGGATTGACTGTGACCCGGTCACAGATCCGAGCGCCTGGGAGGGGTCTGCTCTGTCCGGAGCCTGGGTGTACCTGTATGAGGCTGTGTATGCCGAGGATGGGAAAACAATTGTGTCTTATAAACTGGTCGACACTTTTGAAAAATCGGAGCTGGATGACACCGGGAGCAGCGCCTATGCGACTTTCACCGGCCTGCGGCATAACCAGGATTATATCTTTGTGCTGGGGATGTCCGGCGTGCTGGATGAGTCTGCTTCCAATTATCCGCTGTATGCCTCGACAGACTACAGCGAAGATTATCTGATCTCCGCCTGGCTGGAAGAGGACGAGGACGGGAATCAGGTGATTCATTACTATACTCCGTCGGATGAGTTGTACCCGGATGACCTGAAGAATTTACAGTATATCAAGTATAACAGTGACGATATTACCGCAACAAAAGATGTGACGGATGAATCTCTGAAAAACTATCATCTGTACTTTGAGATCGATATTCAGAAATACTGCAAGACGAATGATCATGGGGACGCAAGAGAAATAGAGATTGAACTGGAGAATGGAACTAAGATAAAGGCATGGTATGTAAACGGGGCGCTGTTCTATCTCTATCGCCAGGCGCTGACGGAGGAGGAACTGAAGACCTTAAGTAACGGAGGAAGCATTGTGCTGACCTACGACGCCACGAAACTGGAGTTGGTCACCTCTGATACATCCAGCGATGAGGGCACAGCCATCCTGGAAGCAGTCTATGACGATACTTATGTCTATTGGCTGGTGGAGGCCAGCACCGGCACGGGCCATACCTGGGCGTATGCGACGGATGAGGATGGAAATGTCATTTATAGTAATGGAAAACCGACTTATGAATCCTACTACCGCATCCTTCTCTACCCTAAGGTATTGACCGAGGCGGATGGCAGCAGCATCACGGCGACCAATGCGACCGATGTGCAGTCAGTAACACCAAACTCGGTCACCAGCCTGAATGTGGAGAATACCTGCGGTTCAGGAAGTCACCTGTACATGCTGAGCACCGTTTTCATGAACAAATGGGGCGGATACTACGATCAGTACGGCGTGGATACGAAGGACTATTCCCCGTTAAACGGCGCGGAGTTTTCGTTCTCGCTGTCAGGCGACAGTAATAGCATTGCTATTGACGATGCACAGGGACAGGTGACAAAGGGTGATATCGCGGTGCAGGCTGTCACCGATGAGGATGACAACAGTGGGACAGGGAATGAGGAGGAGTACACCCAGTCGGACAACAATGCCGGACAGGTGTCGACGCTCTTTACCTTCGCCAGATTGCTGAACCAGTGGTATGTGGAGGTGGCACTTGCCGCGGGTCTTGACGATGTCAAGACGATCACGGATCTCACAACGATCCCTGAATATTTAGAGACGCTGGCCAGTTCTGATGTATGGACTGGTTATACCGGTATGCTCTATGCATCCACAAGCATTGATACTACGGATAAGGAATCTCTGATCGACCTGGCGGCGGATAACGGTGCAGTGGCCATGCAGATCCTCTATGCCTTTGCGGACGTGTATCCGGACTTTGAGATTGATCTGGAGAACGGCGGTGACGCGCCTTACGAGACTTATGTATCCTATATGGAGAATGTGCTCTGTGAGAACCTGGATGGTTATTCCGACCTTAATGATACGACCTACCTGGTATCTTATTCTGAGTATGGGTACAAGTCCTACTATGCCCACATTGTGATCACAGAGACGGATACCCCGAGCGGCGAGTACGGGAAGTACGAGGCCGTACAGAACAGCTATGAGCTGTATCTCCAGTTCCGTCCTACGGGAGCCAACGGCCTTGCCAATATCAAATATTTTTATCTGGACAATGATGACCGCGACGATTACTACTATAACTCGGATCCCGCGAGCGTGGATACGATGGGACTGGACGCCAGCTTTGACAATACAGAGCGCACGCAGATCCTCAATATGCCGGTGTTAAAACAGAACGAGACGGTCACCAAGTACGGCTATACGCTGACGACTGCCACGCAGGGATTGACGGACGATGAACTGGACGCCTATTTTGAAGAGAACTCGACAAAGCAGAAGCAGCAGCTGACCAGCACGTTTATCCTGGAGCGGTACGACACCACGGGGGATACTCCGGTCTGGCGGTATTACAGCGCGGATGATTGTGACTATGTCGACAGATCGGATGACGCACAGATTACGACAGATTACGAGGATGGGCTTACCCTGAAATTGCCATTGGGCTATTATCGCCTGACAGAGGTGAGCGTGACCGATGAGCAATACAGTAAGAATTATGAAAATATCTTAAACGGTGAGGATGTGACTGTTTACGATGAGAGCGAAAACGACACCGGGACAACGGCGGAGGCAATGCGCTATTTCTGGGTCGAACGGGTGGATGACGGCACCAACACGGTGAATGTCTATGACCCGCAGTCGTTCGATCTCTATATCGAAAAGTACAGCTTAAGTAACCTGTCTACGAAGATTACGGAGGGGATAGACTTTACGCTGACGAATGTCGATGACGCTGACGATACTTATACGGCTGTATGGAACTCTTCGGCGCAGGCATGGATCGTCACCGGTCTGCCCGCCGGTACCTACTGGGTAGATGAGGAGGTAACAACAAATACAAAAGTCACCGACGAATATTTCGAGCGTTTTCAGATTACGGTCGGATACACCCGCGGGGCGTCAGAGGGAACTGCCGCACTGGATTCTTCTGTCACAGAATATACCGCTTATGTGAAGGATGTGAGTGCAACGCTAAGCGGAGAGGCGGAGTGTGCTGTGTCAGATGATTACGAGGATTCGATCACCTCTGAGGTGACACCAACCGGCGCGACGGCGACGCTTAAGGTACACGATCCCAGTACCGGCTCGCTGACGATCACCAAGGCGGACGCAAACGACAGTACGGCGACGCTTTCCGGAGCGATTTTTACACTGTATTATCACGCATTCAGCACAGATGATGACGACGCATATATTGCAGAGACGGAGTCGATGGATCAGCCGACATTTGATGCAGACAATCCCACGTCTAATGAGTGGACATCGTGGGGAACGACCAATGCGACCGGCAGCAGCGGGACCGTCACAATTACCGGTTTGACGCCCGGCTGGTATGCCATTGTCGAGGATACGGCTCCGGCTGGCTATGAGAGAAGCACCGATGTTAAGGTGGTGGCTGTGACCGCCGACATGACGGAAAATCACCAATTGCAAAATGGTGACGGCAGCGTGGCTGTCACGGTGGACGATGTCAAAAAGGTATCGCTGAGTGTCAACAAGACCTTCAACCTGGAGGATTTCGGCACGGATCTTACGGATGAAGCAGCCACCTACAGTGTTACCTTCGGCCTGTATGTGTACGACACAGACAGCGGGAATTATATTTCTGCGGCTTCCATCGGTCTGTCAGATCAGGAGCAGATAACGCTGAAAGTGACATCGAATGATTCGAATACTGCCGTTACCGGTAAGGATACCTGGTCCGGCCTGATCCAGATGGAGGAGGATGGGGGATACCAGGTGGACGGTTATTATACCTGGACCTATGGCGGCGACACTTATACGCTGGACGGCAGCTACTATGTGAAGGAGGAACAGGTTACAAAAACTGTCACAACCACGGACCCGGACACGAATGAGACGACCGAGACAGAGGAGGATATCACAAGCCAGTGGTGGAATTCTGCTGTGTCCATGAGTGCGGACAGCAGCGACGGTCTGAGAGTGAGCAAGACGGAAACCAATGATGTGAACGGTAACTACTATTACAAGGTGACCGGTTTTAAGGACAACGCCACAGGGACGGTGATGTTCACCAACGATCTGACCTATGCCACTGTGACGATCCTGAAGACCGACGATGCAGACCAGGCGCAGGCGTTGTCCGGTGCGACCTTTAAGGTTTACAGTGATGCGGACTGTACGATTGAAGTGGGCAGCGGCACGACGGATGCCAGCGGTACCTGTACCATCGAGGTTCCCGTACAGTGCGTTGACACGGTGGAACAGACCTTCTATATCCGGGAGACAGACGCGCCCGATGGTTATACTCTCTATGAGGAAACCATTGTAGTGTCCTTACAGTCAGGGCAGAAGGTGACCTATGATACAACTACCGGAGAGCTGGTAGTTGAGGACAGCAACGGCGTCTATGTGCAGCTGGTGAAGTACAATAATGTCCATGACTATATCGAAGCGTACGAGGGAGAAGAGACAAATGTGCTTTCCGGCGTACAGTTTATCCTGCTTCGCAGCGAGGATGACGGCGAGACTTGGACGGTGCTGTCGCAAACCTATCCGACAGACAGCAATGGCGAAATTAACTTTGATACGCTGATAAATTCTGAAAAAGTGAAGTATCTGCTGGTGGAGACCGGCGGGTATGACACGGAGTTCTACGACGGACTGGAGTCAGTGTGGTACAGCGTCACCACTACAACATCGACGACAGATGAGACGAGCGGAGACATCACGACTGTTTCTGATACCACTGATCCAGCTGAGTTGATCCAAACAACGGTTATCGTGGGAGATACATCATATACCGGTTACGAGTTTTCCCTGCAGGATTATAAGGCAGGAAGCCTTTATCAGCTGTATGCCTACAATCAGCCGAGACCGGCCGTGACCCTGATCAAAGAGGGCGACGGCAGCAGTGATGTTGTGCCGACAGCCGACCTGGCGATTTACAAGGTGGATGAGACGCAGTACAGTGAGGGAGATTCGCTGAGCGATACAGACATAACAAATGCAAAAGCGGCTGGCACATATATAACCTCAGTGACTACGACTGTAAGCAATACGGACGACACGTATTCTTCCGCGACCTGTCACCTCTCACCGGGCACTTATCTGGTGGTAGAGACCGGGACCAGCGGGGAGGGCTATGTCATTGATAAGGAAAACACGGATGAGGTCTGGTATCAGATCATTGAGGTGCCGGCTGACGGGACTACTGAGATGACAGTAGAGCAGCCGTTTGTCAATGTGACGCAGGATTACAGCGTGAGTATCACAAAGACGGCGGAGGATACAGACGACACAGACGACACCGATCACACCGCGCTTTCCCATGATATCCTGTCATACTCTGCGGATCTTAAGTACACGCTGGCTCTGGATGTGACCGCGACCGGTCCGATCAACAATCTGACGCTGACGGACAGCGGCCTTGCGGTGACAAAAGTCTGGAGCGGACTGGGGTCTGCCGCGATGACGGTCGATGTCTCCGCAGAGAGTGAGCAGAAAGCGTATCTGGATGGAGATTATTACATTCAGTCGGTACAGATTCCCCTTGATGCTTCGTATGATTACAGCAGCCTGACCTTTACGGGGATAGACAGCGCAGATTTTTCGCCGAATATTACAATAAAGGTGACCTTCACCTACTCAGACGGCTCGACGCATGATGATGTGCAGACGGCAGGTGCGAGCGCGAGCGGAGGTTATTGGAATGTGGAGCCTAAGTATAACACCTCTGAGCTGCAGGCAGTGAGCTTTACCGTGACCTGGTATGATGAGAATCTGGAAACATACACCGGATATCAGCTCGGCAGCGACTTTAAGGTGAGCGATGCCGGCAATGATATCGTGGTCAGCATGCATATTGACCAGCAGGAAGGAGGCAACTCGTCCTATTACGCGGTGGCGGAGATTGCAAACAATGCCTCTGTCACATATGACTATAAGGAATGGGATACCACCGGAAATTACAAGGAACCCAGCGCTTACGCCGTGGATACGGCGACGACCACCGTTCCCAATGTGGAGGCGCCGATCCTGTCCATCAGCAAGACGGTGGAAAACGAGACGACGGGCAGCACCACAATAGCAGTGATCGGGAATACGCTGTTGTACACAATTACTCTGTCAAACAGCTCTGCAAGTCTCGCAATGGATAACCCGATTCTTCTGGATCTGCTGCCTCAGGGCGTTGTCGCCGCAGACGCAGACGATGAGGATTCTCTCCTCGCGAACGTGAAAATAACGAGCAGTACGAATGAGAACAGCACCCTGAAAATCACAAATGTGTTTCGTGCAAGGTCGGATGGCTATACGTTGTTGGAAATCCGGACGTCCGGCAGTCTGGCCGCTGGCGAGACGGTTACCATTACGCTGGAGGCAACGGTGGACAGCACGGTGTTAAATTACCTTTCCTCGAATGCATCTTTGGAAAACAATGTGTGGGTTACCAGTGAGACGGCGGGTACGGTCTATCATGATAACACGGCTGGTTCTGCGTTCATGGGTTCTGTAAATAACGATACCTCCTGGGCCGGGAACTATACAGATCCAACATCAGATGACGTGATGACTGGTATGCTGAAAGAGCTCGGCGTGACCGGTTATGGTTATCTTTCCGATTCGGCTTCCGTCACCTTCCAGGCAGCTTCTTCGGTCAATATTCTGAAAGAGATACAGGGTGACCAGGATGCGGAGGATGATGCCTGGTACTACGGAAGTGAGGGTGGCACAGTAACGGCAAATACGGACGAGGATAGCACCGAGGACGACGGCTATGCAGATTTCCGGCTGACAGTGACTAACATGAGCGAAGGTCAGGATCTCGTGAACATAGTGTTGATGGATATTATACCGAAGGAGTCCGGCGCCAGCTTTAACAGCGGGATTACGAAGGAGTGGGATCTCGATTTTGATCAGATTCTTTCTGTCACATTGGGCATAAAAAACGAATCAACGGGAGAATATGATCGCACAACGGTAAGCGAGAGTGATTATACCGTGTGGTATTACACGGGGACGTTGGAATCCAGCGCAGATGTCACGACCATGCAGTCTTGCTTTGATACAAATCCAAAGTCAGGCGACTGGGTGACAGCGGAGGAGTTTGGCGAAGAAGATAAGAGTACAATCACGGCGTTTGCTGTTGTCTTTGCAGAGTCTTTTACATTGGGATATGAGGAGCAGCTCCAGCTGAAATATCGAGCAACCGTTCCGTGGATGAATGAGACGGATGCTGCAGAGAAAGCACATCTGGCGACCTACAATGATTTCCGTCTGATTTACCAGACGCAGACAACGGGAACGAGCAGCATTTCCAGTACAAAGACGACGATGAACAGTAATTACGTCTACGCGTTACTGTCCACAGAACCGGTGGGTGTTGGCGGCATGTTCTGGATTGACGCAGACGGCGATGGGATTCAGGACAGTGAGGACGTGACGCCGAACACGTATGAGTCGGGGACGGACGATGAAGGAGAGGAGCTCTCCGCGTATGAGAATTATAACAGCCGCACGAATGATTACTCGACTTACAACGTGGTGAAGACTCTGTTAAACAGTGCAAGTATTCAGCTGCTTACCTATAACGGTGCGAACAGCTCACAGGTTGCCAACAGCGGGGCATTGAGCGGGGATTCCTGGAGGTTCCTGTTTGAGGACCTTACCTCAGCGAATATCAGCAGCTCTTATGACGATGATACTGCCTATGACAGGAGCGGCATCCTGTGGAAAGCTCTTGCCGGTGCGAGCACGGCGTCGTGGTATCAGCTGCTGGCGACGATAGCAGGAAACGGAAGCATTAAATACAGTCTGACTGCCGCCAGGACGAACAATTCATCGAGTGTGGATTCCGTGAAGTCCTACAGTCCGGACGATATGTATGATTCCGATAACAGTGAATACTTAAGCAGTATCTTAAAGGACAGCAACTTTACCCTGACGGAGACGAGCGGCGGAACGACCGAGACGTTGGCGGACGGAACGACCGTGACGACCGGAAGTACGACGGCTACGTCCGAAAACTTCTTCCTGTACGGGGCGAACGGAGAGAATACTCTGTGGAATCTCTCGGAGGATATTGGCCTGGTAATTTATAGAGATCTGAAAATAACGAAAAAGGATACTGAGGGCAGTAATCCGGAGGCCGGGTCTACCTTTGCGGTGTACGGGCCTTATGCGGATGCCTCAAGTGTCACAGAGCTGAGCACGGATGATCTCGTTGAGACCCATACGCTGGGTGAGACAACTTACACATTTAAAAATCTGCTGTACTTCCAGGAGTACATTATCGTAGAAACCAGCGCGGACGATAGCTATGATCTTACTTCCGCCGTTTATGCGGGCGATAATATTTCTGAGATCGATGGCGGAGTCACCGTGACAGACAGTACGACAAATGACAGCACAGATTATGACGCTGCCTGGATCCTGGAGATTCCCGGAGCAGAAAGCGATACTGATCCCGCGGCCAACAATACGAACACCACCGATAACATGACCGTGACCAATGCAAAGACATTACCTATCAGATTTACTAAGGTCTGCTCAGTAGATACAGATAGTCTGGCAGGTTCCACACCGCTTGCAGGCGCGACTTTCAGCCTGTACAGCGCGAGTTCTGTAAATGTAACAGAATCAGAAGGTGAGGTAACAGATGTTTCAGTAAAGCCCGGCGGAACAGCGATTGCTACAGCAACCAGTGCCTCGGACGGTACAGTGACATTCACAGAAACCGATCTATTACAGGGTGAAGTGGAAATGAAGTTCAGCAGCGGCACTTATTACCTGATTGAAAATTCTGCTCCGAGCGGTTATATCAAACCGACGAAGAATTTCTGGGTGGTGACAGTGAATACTGCGGAAGGAACGGTCACTCTGGATGGCGAAGAACTATATGGCAATTCTACAGTTGGATGGTACATCCTCAACTATCAGACTTATGACCTGCCTCTGACCGGTGGAAGTGGCACACGGCCATTCACGGTCGTTGGCCTCCTCCTCATGACCGGCGCTGCGATCTTTTACTTCTTCTTCCGCCGTCGGAGGCGTACATGAGGCGCAGAGGCGCGGGGACGACACCCCTCGCGCCGGGAATGCGCTTCGGAATGCTGACGCTCCTTGAGATGGAGCAGCGAAAAGGTCGGCGTTACTGGCGCTGTACCTGCGACTGCGGGGCGGAGTGTGTGGTGGAGGAGTCACACTTGAAATCGGGACATACCCGGAGCTGCGGCTGTTATCGGCGGGAAGCGCCGAAGGAGAGGCGCCTGGACCTGACAGGCCAGCGCTATGGCAGGCTGCTGGTCCTGGGCCCGGCGCAGACGAAGGACGGCGATGCAGATGGCATTTACTGGGACTGTGTCTGTGACTGTGGAAAGCGCTGCATTTGCCATAAGGAAAATCTGCGCGCCGGCAATACCAGAAGCTGCGGCTGCATGCAGAAGGAACAGCGCAAAAAAAACATGAAAACAGCCATTCATTTCGTGGACGGTACCTGCGTGGAGCGTATCGCCTCCCAGAGAACCTATGCGAACAATACCAGCGGCCATCGCGGCGTCTATCGCCGCGAGAACAACCGCTGGCGCGCGAGCATCGGTTTTCAGGGAAAGATGTACAATCTGGGAAGTTTCGACCGTTATGAGGACGCTGTGGAAGCGAGACTGAAGGCGGAGCAGGAGCTCTATACTCCGTTTCTGGAGCAGTATGGCAGGGAACGGAAGGAGTCCGGGAAGTCCTGAGATCTGTTGACTGTCTGATGAAATAGTAATATGTAGTTAGACTGCACAAACTGAAGAGGAAAAATTTATGAAAAGAACAAGAGAACTGTTGGCGTTGCTGCTTACCCTTGTCCTTGCTTTCAGTTCACTGTTTGCAGGTATAACGGTTGTTGCAGCTGAAACAGGTACGAACTTTGATCTCTCCAAATCCAAGGAAGCGACGCAGCTGAATGAGAATTATGAGTCGGATGTGACAATCTCGCTTCCGGCTGCTAACTATAAAGGCTATCTGGATGTGGCCTTTGTCCTGGACGGCTCTACCAGCCATGATAATACCAATCTGGCCGCAGCGGCAGCCACTCTGCTGGATGAACTGCTGGACTATAAGAACCTGACTGTCAAGGTCAGCATAACCATATTTGGCGGTTTTGTGCCGATTCTGAAGACAACAGAGCTTTTAGAGCTGACAGAGAATAATGTGGAAGATCTGCAGAAGTTCCTGACCACGGACTACGATGGTCTTACTGGCCGTTCCGGCAGTAATCTTCAGGCGGGTGTGGAAAAGGCGCGCTCTTTGCTGAATGCTGACACGGAGGTGGATGGCAGTGATAAATATATGGTTATCCTGACCGATGGTGGCGCCCGCATGTGGTATGACAGCGAATCCGGTGAAGCGATGTCACAGACTTATTTGACAGGAAGTAATGAGGTTTACTGGAACAGTAATGAAGATTGGCTACATCGTTATGGGGATACTGATACAACCCAACTGCGCAGTTTTTCCAGTATTTGGGAAGCTGGACAGAGCAGCACTGATATTGGAAAGTATGGTAAAACGTACACGGATTATTTAGTTGCAGTTACTTCTGATACCAGCATTGCTTCGTGGAGTACGGTAGAAAATGGTGTTGACTATTATACAACCTATGAAGCGGCCTGTTATTATGCGGCGGCATCGATTGTCACCGCTTCACAGGAAGTGAATGTCTGTATGGTGACTTATCAGTATAATCCTGCCAAAAATTATGGATATTTTACGGAGGATTTTAAGACCTGGCTGGAGAGTTACGTGACTCGTTACGATATTGCGCAGACAGAAGGTATTGCTGCGGAAACTGCTGCTGCGGTATTTTCCAAAGTGAAGGACAGGCTTATCCAGCTGGTCGACGCCGGAAGCGTCCTTGTGGATGAGATGGGAGACAGCGTGGATGAAAACGGAGTCGCCTATGACTTCGATTTCATTAACGACATCAGTCGTCTGACGCTGACTGTTGACGGTGTTGCACTGGACGTAACGCAGATCAGCGAAAACATTTATGGCTTTGGAGTACTTGGCGACAGCTCTGATGGAAAGACCTATCCATATGTGCTTACCTATTATCCGAACGGTACAATCTATAAGGACATAACATATGGAGAGTGTTTTATCCTGGAGATCAATGTGCCGATCACGAAGAATGATCAGGTCCAGCTGACCTACAGTGTGGTGCTGACAAATCCGCAGACGGCATCAGGGACGTACGGCACGTATGATCAGTATGGGGAAAATAATGACGGAAGCAGCAGCTATAGTCTGTACACCAATAATGTGGCGCGGCTGTATCCGGTAGATTCCGATGGAAACGAAGGTGATCCGGAAGATTTTAATAAGCCCACCGTTTCCTACACGGTTACAACGGATTCTGATGAAACCCAGGACGATGAGGAGGACCAGCAATCGGAAAGCAGCAGTTCTGACAGCAGCTCAGGTTCCGGCAGTTCAGACAATGCCAGCGAGGTGATATCCATATCCTCAGCCCAGACCGGGGACAGCAGCAATATTATCCTCTGGATCGTGCTGCTTGCAGGCGCTCTTGCCGGGGTGATTCTCTAAAAATAAAGGCGGCGGGGAATTTCCCCGCCATTTTTACTTTTTCGGCAATTTTACCAAAAAATATGAACAAATTGTAAATAGCGGGACTTTCACCTTCAAATGCGATATAATCAGGACATGGCGGATCCGCCATTCGGATATATCCCAATTTTCCCATTGTATTAAAAATGATACACGGTTATAATGGAGGTGGAATTTGAAGACAGAACTTGCAAATGAAGTGGCTTTTGCCGCAGGCAAAATCCAGTATGACGAGCATGTAAAACGGGTATTGGCCAACCGTTACATACTTGCCTGGATTCTGCACGAGATAGCAGACGAATTCAGAGAACTGAGTATCCCGAAGATCGCAAAAGACTGCATTCAGGAGGGGATCGAGATCTCGGAGTGCCCGGTTGTTCCCGGACAGGCAAATGCGCCGGAGCGGATTATCGGTGACAATACAGAAGATAAAGTTCCGGGTGAGGGCACCGTTTTTTATGACATTCGCTTTCATGCCCGGTCCATGGGCAATCAGAGTCTGCCTATGAAGTTGCTTGTTAACATCGAAGGACAGAAAGATTATTATCCTGGCTATCCGCTGGTGACGCGCGGTGTCTTCTATGGAACCCGCATGATTTCTTCCCAGCTTGGGACGGAATTCCGGATTCCGGACTACGGCAGTCTGCGAAAGGTTTATTCTATCTGGATCTGTATGAACACGCCGGTGTCTGTCGGAAACGCCATCAGCCGATATTGCCTGACGAAGGAAGATCTCATCGGCTTCATGCCGGCAAAGCGGGAGGACTACGATAAGCTCTGCCTCGTTTTCATAGGGATTGGAAAAAATCCATCGAACAGCGGGATCCTCCGTCTTCTTGGAGTGCTGCTGTCGCAGGATATGAAGGCGGGAGAAAAACAGCAGATTCTGGCAGAAGAATTTGATATCCCTGTAGAGCAGGGCGCATTAAGAGAGGAGTTGAACCATATGTGTAATCTGAGCGATTATGTAGAACAGTGTGGCATCGAAAAGGGGCGCCAGGAAAAAGTTCTTGAGCAGATTGGCAAAAAGCTGGCCCGCGGAAAGACTGTTGAAGAAATTGCCGATGCCCTCGAAGAAAAGCCGGACACGATCCGGGAGCTGATTATCAATCACTGTTGGCATTAAATGATTGAAACTACTTTTTAAGGAGTTGATTTTCCATGGCTAATTTGACAAATTTCAATGTCCGCGTGGATAGCGACATCAAGAAGCAGTGTGAAGCCCTGTATGGGAAGCTTGGTGTGAACCTGACCACTGCGATCAATGTCTTTCTGCGCCAGTCCCTTCGTGTCGGTGGGTTCCCGTTCGATGTGCGGCTCGAACAGCCCAACAAGGAGACAGTAGCCGCTATGCTGGAAGCGCAGCGTATCGCATATGATCCCTATGTAAAGGGATATGTCGATCTGGACGAGATGTTTGCGGAGCTAAAGAGATGAGGAAAATCCAATATATTGCTAAACCTGAGGAAATGGTGATTTAATCAGCGTTTCCTCAGGTTTAGCAATTTTACCCAAAATATGAATAAATTGTAGATACTGGGACTTTTGCCTCCCAATGCGATATAATCAGGATATGAAGGCGGGGGAAAAGCAGCAGATCCTGGCAGAAGAGTTTGATATCCCTGTGGAGCAGGGCGCATTAAGAGAGGAGTTGAACCATATGTGTAATCTGAGCGATTATGTAGAACAGTGTGGCATCGAAAAGGGTCGCCAGGAAGGCCGTCAGGAAAAAGTTCTTGAGCAGATTGGCAAAAAACTTGCTCGCGGAAAGACTGTTGAAGAAATTGCCGACGCCCTCGAAGAAAAGCCGGACACGATTCGGGAGCTGATAGCATCTTTATCCAATTCTGGCGCTTACTGAAAATCTTGAGTTTCCGCAAACTGTAATTAAAAAAATGAGTATGTCTTCCCAAAGTA
>JAJPXQ010000046.1 GCA_021205385.1 Lachnospiraceae bacterium
CGGTACGCACGGTGCTGTGAGAGGACGGCGGCTAATCACCGCCTCCTACTCGATTACATTTTATGGAATTTCAGGCATGCAAGGCTGTCTGACAGTACGGGTCAATCGACTCCTATATTCAGCGATCCCACTTATCACACAGCGAGTTGATCTGGCCGGCGAATTTCGCGAGGTCCTTGTTCGCGCCGCCTTCGTTGCGGTAGATGACCTGCAGGAGCCGCTTGCCGGCCTCAAGAAGCCGCGCGTAGGCGTCGGACTTTCGCTTCGCCGCAGGCTTCTCCGCGGCGGGCACAGGCTCCGCCTCCCGCTCCCAGGCGTCTGCGGCCAGATCGAAGAGCGCGCCGGAGAAGGGTGCGCAGGCGGCGAGGCCGTATTCCCGGTTCAGATTCTCGGCGAAGTGTTCGCACACCTCGTCGTCTCCGTGGACAACGAAGACCATCTTCGGCGCGGGCGAGAAGGCGCTCGCCCATTTCAGAAGGCCGTCCCGGTCGGCGTGTCCGCTGATTCCCTCCAGGTTTCGGATCTCAGCTTTCACCTCAATCGTCTCCCCGAACAGCTTCACACGCTCCGCGCCCTCGCGCAGCGCGCGGCCCAGCGTACCGTTTGCCTGATAGCCGACGAAGAGCACCGTGCACTCCGGCCGCCAGAGATTGTGCTTCAGGTGGTGCTTGATGCGCCCGGCCTCGCACATGCCTGAGGCGGAGATGATGACCTTCGGCGTTTTGTCAAAGTTGATCGCCTTGGATTCTTCGCTTGAGACCGCGAGGTGCAGACCCGCGAAGCGGATCGGATTGATACCCGCGCGCACGAGCGCCATCGCCTCCTCGTCGAAGCAGGACTGGTAGTTTTTATTGAAAATGGAAGTGGCCTCGATCGCCAGCGGGCTGTCCACGTAGACCGGAAAATCGAAGTCCACAAGCTTCCGTTCCTTGATATCGCGGATAAAATAGAGTAGCTCCTGCGTCCGGCCGACCGCGAAGGCCGGGATGACCAGATTGCCGCCGCGCTTCAGCGTCCGGCTGATCACCGCCGCGAGCTCAGTGGCGTAGTCAGGCGGCGCGTTGTGGACGCGGTCCCCGTAGGTGGATTCCATGATCACGTAGTCTGCCGTCTCGGTGGGGAGCGGATCCCGGATCAGCGGCTGGTTGATATTTCCGATATCGCCGGAGAAGACGAGCTTTCTTGAAATGTCTCCCTCGGTAATCCACAGTTCGACGGAGGACGAGCCGAGCAGATGTCCCACGTCGCGGAAACGTGCCTGAATCCCGGGGCAGAGATCGATCTTCTGTTCATAGTCGCAGGGATGGAAGCGGCTGATCGCCCCGAGCGCGTCCTCCATCGTGTAGAGCGGTACATACTCCGGCTCGCCCGCGCGCTTCGCCTTGCGGTTGCGCCACTCCGCCTCAAACTCCTGGATGTGCGCGCTGTCACGCAGCATGATGCTGCACAGGTCGCTGGTGGCGAAAGTGGAGATGATGTCCCCGCGGAAGCCCTCCTTATATAAGAGCGGCAGGCGCCCCGAATGGTCGATGTGCGCGTGCGTCAGCAGCACATAGTCAATGTGGTGAATGGGAACCGGTATGTCCTGATTCACGTAGGCGTCACGCCCCTGTTCCATCCCGCAGTCGATCAGAATATTTTTCCCACAGGCCTCCACGTAGTGACAGCTCCCGGTGACCTCGTGGTCGGCTCCGACAAAACCAAGCTTCATAGTATATACCCCCTTTCCTCTCCTGTCATTATAGTAGCAAGATTTAAACAAAGATTCAACCGCAAAAGCGGATTGCCTGTTTTGGAAAATCAGTATATAATGAGCGAAGAATGGGGGAACGGTTTTCATGTACATCGCGTTTCTGCTTTTGTGGATTATTTTCAATGGAAGAGTGACTCTGGAGATCCTGCTGATCGGGATCGCCCTTTGCAGTGCGCTGTTTCTTTTTTGCTGCAGATTTCTCGGCTACAGTGTCAGGAGAGATATCCGCCTGCTGAAGCTGACCCCGCTGGTGGCAGAGTATATCGTCACACTGATCGCGGAGATCCTGAAGGCAAACCGGCAGGTGCTCTATTATATTGTCACGCCGGTCTACCAGGTTGAGCCGCGGATTGTGCATTTTAAGACCGATCTGAAGACGGAGATCGCGCGGGTCGTTCTGGCAAATTCGATCACGCTGACGCCGGGGACGATCACGGTCGGGCTTGAGGGGGCGGATTTCTACGTGCACTGCCTGGACTCTGACTTTGATACGGATCTGGAGACTTCCGTGTTTGTGAAGCTTCTGCAGAGGATGGAGGCGGTGGAATAGGTGTATGAGAAGATTTATCACAGTTTTCTGCTTTTCTGCATGATCGTGATCGCCGTGCTGATCATCCTGTGTCTGCTGCGCGCGATCCTGGGACCGCGGCTTGGCGACCGGATCGTGTCGATCAACATGATCGGAACGATGACGATCGTGGAGATCGCGATGCTGGCGCTCTACATGAGGGAGAGCTATCTCTATGATGTCTGTCTGATCTACGCGATGATCAGCTTCCTGGCGGTCATCGTGCTGACCAAGATTTACGAGGGGGCTTACCGCGAGAGAAAGCAGCGCGGTGAGCTGCTGATCAAGGAGACAGATGAGGAAAAGGAGGATGAGGACGAGTGATAGCCTGGATACAGCTGGCTGTGGGCGGTATTTTTATTGTAATCGGTCTTCTGACGCTGTGCGTGGCCGTGTTTGGTGTCTACCGTTTCCATTATGTACTGAACCGGATGCATGCCGCGGCGATGGGAGATTCTCTGGGTATTCTGTTCATCATCATCGGCCTGATGATCTTAAGCGGTCTGAATCTCGGAACGCTGAAGCTCGCTCTGATTATCGCCTTTTTCTGGCTGGCGGGGCCGGTCTCGAGCCATATGATCGGCCAGATGGAAGTGCTGACGAATGAACATCTGGAGGAAGAATGTGAGGTGCCGGACGATGGAGACTTTTAAAATCATTCTGCTGGTCTTTCTGATACTCTGCGCGATCTCGGTCAGCCTCATCAAAAATTATCTGATATCGGTGATTATCTTTATGTCCTACAGTCTGGTCATGTCGGTGATCTGGTTTCTGCTGGAGTCGCCGGATCTGGCGATCACGGAGGCAGCCGTCGGCGCAGGCGTGAGCAGTATTCTGTTCTTTGTGACGCTGCGGAAGATTCAGGCGCTGCATGGTAGTGAGGGAGAGGAAAAGGATGAGCAGAGTCAGGGATAATTATGAAAACAGCCGTTTCCGGCGTCTGCTCCGCTGGATAAACGGGGAAACGGATCCGCTGGAAGGAAAGATGGAGATGAAGCCCCTGCGCGAGGAAGAGCTCAAGGGCGAGTCAGTCTATGATCCGGATCGGATCGACCGCGCGCGGGTCGAGCGCTATCTCGACGATGTGGAGCGCAATACGGAGATGAAGGCTTTCCGGGTGGTCTACCGGCTCGGCTCGGTGGCGCTCTGTCTTCTGCTGATCGCGGCGCTGCTGTATGCAGTGTCGTGGATGCCGGTAGTCGGCGACGCGAACGCCCCTGCGAACAATGAAGTCTCACAGCGCTACGTTGAGCAGGGCCTGGAGGAGGTCGGCGCAGTCAATATGGTTACGAATATGATTCTGAGCTACCGCGGTTTTGATACCTTTGGGGAGACCTGCGTGCTGTTTGTCGCGGCGACCTGTGTGATCGTGCTGCTGCGCAGACGGCGCGACGACATCGAGAAGGCGAAGGAGACGGACTGGAAGTACGAGCCGAAGCCGGACGCAATCCTGCAGCAGGTCACGAAGGTCCTGACGCCGGTCATTTTCCTTTTTGGTGTCTACATTATTTTGAATGGGCATCTTTCGCCGGGCGGCGGCTTTTCGGGCGGCGCGGTGATCGGCGCTGGGCTGATTCTCTATGTGACGACCTTCGGCTTCCACCGGACGCAGCGTTTCTTCAATGAAAAGACCTACGACTGCGTGAAGGTCGGCGCGCTGACACTGTACAGCATCACGATGATTTATTATTTTTACACGGGGGCGAACGGGATCGCGAGCCTCTTCGGGACCGGCACGGCGGGCAGTATCCTGAGCGCGGGTATGCTGCTGCCGATCAATATTTTCGTCGGACTCGAGGTGGCCTGTACGATGTACTGCTTCTTCGCGCTGTTCCGGAGAGGGGGAATGTGAGATGGGACCGAACCTTGCATTGAATGTGGAGGAGGTCGCGGCGGTGATTCTCTTTGGTATCGGCTTCACGACGCTGCTGCTCCACCGGAACATGATCAAGAAGATCATCGGCCTCAATATCATGGATACTTCGGTGTACCTCTTTCTGGCGGCGATGGGATATATCGAGGGGCGCGCGGCGCCGATCGTGGAGAATGGTGTGACCGACGCGGAATATTATATTAATCCGATCCCGAGCGGCCTGGTGCTGACTGGTATCGTGGTGTCTGTCAGCGTGACGGCGCTGATGTTGGCGCTGACGGTGCGCATGTACCGGCGTTATCACTCGCTGGATTTGGATGAGATCCTGATCCGGATGCAGAGGGAGGAACTGAAATGAGTTTTGTTCAGAATTTTCCCTGCTTCTCGATCGTCCTGTGCATGGTCGCCGGGATTATCTCGACGCCGCTGAAGGGAAAAGGGGCGAAGCGCGTGACGCTGTTCGTCGTGTCGCTTGTGGCGCTTCTGTCCTTCGCGACGCTGCTCTATATCCTCTTCACGGGATCGGGCTTTACCTACACGATGGGACGCTTTCCGGCCCCGTGGGGCAACGAGCTGCGGGCCGGATTACTGGAATCACTGCTCGCGACGGTCTTTTCGCTGGTCGTGCTCTGCTCCCTGCTCGGCGGCATGGATCTGATCTTTACGGATATTGCGGAGAATAAGGTAAATCTCTATTTTATTCTGGTTGATCTGCTGCTGAGTTCGCTGCTTGCGATTCTCTACACGAACGATCTCTTCACGGCTTATGTGTTTGTGGAGATTAACACGATTTCGACCTGTGGCCTGATCATGATCCGGGAGAGCGGGCGCTCGCTGATCGCGGCGACGCGCTATATGATCATGAGCCTGATCGGTTCCGGCCTGTTCCTGATCAGCATCGCGATGCTCTATGGCGTCACCGGGAATCTGCTGATGGAATATATCCACGTGGAGATTCTGGAGCTGGCGGCGAGCGGGCAGTACCAGGTTCCGCTGCTCGTGATCATCAGCTTCTGCACGGTCGGCCTCGCGATCAAAAGTGGGCTCTATCCCTTCCACTCCTGGATGCCGGACGCCTACGGTTACGCCACGATTTCGAGCAGCGCGATCCTGTCGTCGCTCGTTTCGAAGAGTTATATCTTCCTGCTGATCAAGATCTTTTACCGCGTGATCGGCTTTGACCTCATCGTGCAGAGCAAGATTGTGAATGTACTCTTTGTCTTCGGTCTGGTCGGTATGATCATGGGTTCCGTGTCCGCGATCATGGCAAAGGAAATCTACCGGATGATCGCCTATTCGTCGGTAGCCCAGATTGGTTATATTTACATGGGGATCGGTCTTGCGACGGAGGCGGGGATGGTCGCGGCGGTGTTTCATATCCTGACGCATGCGGTCACGAAGTCGCTGTTATTCCTTTCAGCGAAGGGTCTTAATGAAGCTTCGGGGAGGAAACGCGTCTACCCTGCGCTGCAGGGCGCGGCCTTCCGCAATCCGCTCGCCGGAGCGGCCTTCCTGATCGGCAGCCTCTCGATGATCGGTATCCCGACACTGGCCGGTTTTATCTCGAAGCTGCTCTTCGCGACGGCAGCGATCGACGGCTCCCAGAGAAAGATGCTGCCGACGCTGATCGTGCTGGCGGTCAGTACGATCCTGAACACGATCTATTTCCTGCACACGGTTGTGCGGATCTATACGCCGGTCGGCGCGCCGGAGGAATATAAGGATGTGCGCATTCACCCGACGCCCGGGAGAATCGGCGCGCTGGTCAGCCTGATTGTGATGAATTTTGGTCTGGGTCTTTTCTCCCAGCCGATCACCGACCTGATACGGGCCGGAATTGAGATGTTTGCGTAAGGAGGAACGAAGGAAATGACAATTACATGGATGTTTGGGGCGGCGATTCTGCTGCCGGTGCTGTCGGGCCTGTTTCTCCTGCTGCGACAGGGAAAGATACAGAATCGCAGGCTCAAGTGCGCCGGGATTTTCCTGGTGATGGCGCTGACCGCATTGCTGGCGATTGGACTGATATGCTCGCCGGACTATGAGCTCACAGTCTGGCAGCTGACGGACACGATTTCGCTGACCTTCCGCCTTGACGGGCTTGCGCGGCTCTTTATGGGGATGACCGTGGCGGCCTGGGCGCTGGGCGGCGTTTTTGCCTTCGAGTACATGAAGCACGAAGAAAATGAGGACCGCTATTTTGGCTTTTACCTGATCGTGCTGGGCGTGCTGCTCGCGCTCGACCAGGCGGGCAATCTGGTGACGCTGTATCTCTGTTTCGAGATGATGACGCTGACCTCGCTGCCGCTCGTGCTGCACAATATGTCGCACGAGGCAGTCATGGCGGGCCTGAAATATCTGTTCTATTCGATTGGCGGCGCTTTCACCGCGCTGTTCGGCATTTTTTATCTCTTCGCGAACGGGCTCACCGGCAGCTTTACGCCGGGCGGTTATCTGAGCGCGGGGACAGTCTCTTACACAGGAACGACGGGGATGACGCTCTTTGTGCTGCTGCTGATCATTGTCGGCTTCGGCACGAAGGCCGGCATGTTTCCCATGCACGGCTGGCTGCCGACGGCCCATCCGGTTGCTCCGGCCCCGGCGAGCGCGGTGCTATCCGGCGTGATCACGAAGGCCGGCGTGCTGGCGGTCGTGCGCGTGGTCTTCTATATGGTCGGCGCGGACTTTCTGCGTGGTACCTGGGTGCAGTACACCTGGCTGACGCTGGCGCTGATCACGGTCTTCATGGGCTCCATGATGGCCTACAAGGAGCAGCTCCTGAAAAAGCGTCTGGCTTATTCATCCGTGAGCCAGGTTTCCTACATCATGTTTGGTCTGGCGACGCTGACGGCGGACGGTTTCACCGGGGGACTTGCGCACTTTATCTTCCACAGTATCATTAAGGACTGCCTGTTCCTCTGCGCGGGCGCGATTATTTACAATACGCATCGGACGCGTGTCGACGAGCTGCGCGGTATCGGCAAGGAAATGCCGGTGACGATGTGGTGCTTTACGATCGTCTCGCTCGGCCTCGTCGGCATCCCGCCGCTCTCCGGCTTTGTCAGCAAGTGGTACCTGGCTGTGGGATCGCTGGGCTCCGGCACCGGCGTCTTCACCTGGCTCGGACCGGTCGTATTATTGCTGAGCGCGCTGCTGACAGCAGGGTATCTTCTGACGCTGTCGATTCAGGCCTTCTTCCCGGGAGCGGATTTTGACTATGCGGGCGTGAAGAAGCATGAGGTGAACGCGCTGATGACGGTTCCGATGATTCTCTATGCGGCGGCGACGCTGTTGCTCGGCATGTTCCCGGGCGCGCTGATCGGATTCATCCAGAATATTGCTTCCGCTGTCCTGTAAGGAGGTGCGATGATGAACAATGCCTGTCTTGTGCTTGCGATCGCGCTTCCGATCGTGGGTGGCGCACTGATGCCGCTGCTGCGGCTGCCTGATAAAAAACGAAATCTGCTGATCGAGCTCCTGGTGCTCGCCACTTCGGCACTGGCCTTCGCCTGCGTCCTGCGGCGTCCGGAGACGAACTTTGTGCTGTTTCATCTGACCGGAAATATGACCTTTTCTCTCCGGCTGGACGGCCTTGGCTGTGTCTTCACCTGTCTGATCGCGGCGTTGTGGCCGCTCGCGACGCTCTATGCCTTTGAGTATATGCGCCACGAGGAACGCACGACCAGCTTTTTCTGCTGCTACACGATGACTTACGGGGTGACGCTCGGCATTGCGATGTCGGAGGATCTCGTGACGATGTATCTGTTCTACGAGTTGCTGACGCTGGTGAGCGTTTACCTTGTGATGCACCCGATGACCAGGAAGGCGCTGCGCGCGAGCCGGACCTATCTCTATTATTCGATCGGCGGCGCGGCCTTCGCGTTCATCGGCCTCGTATTCCTCATCCTGTACGGGACGACGACGAATTTCGTTCTGGGCGGCGTACTCGACATGGAGAAGGTCGGCGGTAATATGCAGCTCATTCTGCTTGTGTACGTGCTGGCTTTCCTCGGCTTCGGCGTGAAGGCTGCGATCTTTCCTTTTCAGGGCTGGCTGCCGAAGGCCTCCGTGGCGCCGACGCCGGTGACTGCGCTGCTCCATGCCGTCGCAGTCGTGAAATCGGGCGCTTTTGCGATTATGCGGCTGACCTACTATAGTTTTGGGGAGGATTTCCTGCGCGGAACCTGGGCGCACTTTATCGTTATGAGCATTGCAATGATCAGTGTGATCTACGGCTCGACGATGGCGGTGAGGGAGACGCATTTCAAGCGCCGCCTCGCTTTTTCGACGATCAGCAATCTGTCCTATGTCACGCTGGGCGTGACAATGATGAGCCCGGCCGGGCTGCTGGCCGGTATGTGTCATATGGTCGTCCACGCGGTCATGAAGATCGGCGCCTTTTTCTGTGCGGGCGCGGTCCTGCACCAGAGCGGCCTCGAGTATATCGACGAGCTGAACGGCCTGGGGCGGCGGATGCCCTTCACCTTTGGCACTTTCGTTATCTTCGGCTGTTCGCTCGCGGGCATTCCCCTCTTCGGGGGCTTCATCAGTAAGTGGTGTATCGCGATGGCGGCCGTCGGGACGGCCCGTGAGATTCCCTATGCCTACGCCGCGGTCGGCGTCCTGCTCTACGCCGCGCTGATGACCGCGATCTACGTCTTCACGGTGGTCATCCGCGCCTTCTTCCCGGATCGGGGCAGCGTCACTCCACACCCGGAGGTCACGGACCCGAACTGGGAGATGTGTCTGCCGCTCGCGCTCTTTGCCGTCGCGACCCTGGTGCTCGGGCTGCACTCCGGGCCGCTGCTGGACGTCCTGCAGAGCATCGCAAGCGGGGGGTTCTGACCCGCACCAGGCGGAAATTAGCCAGAAAAAGGAGAAGCCAGTGTCAGGAAACGTGATATTATTTCATACGGTGTGGTTCCCCTTCGCGGCGGCCTTCGTCAGCTATCTGACGGGCCGGCGCAGCAAGGCTGCACGCGACCGTGTCGTCCAGTTCGCGGTGGCGGCGGAGTTCGGCCTGATGCTGGCGGCCGCGGCCATATACTTCCAGGGCGGGGAGCAGGAATTTCTGCTCGCAGGCTTCTGCGGACAGGGCGTCTATCTGAAACTGGACGGTTTTCGGGTGGTCTATGGCGTGATTGCGGCCTTCATGTGGCTGGGAACTGGCGTATTTTCGCGGGAGTATTTCGGACACTACCGGAACCGGAATCGCTACTACTTTTTCTACCTGCTGACGCTCGGCGCGACCATGGGCGTATTCCTGTCAGGTGATCTGTATACGACCTTTGTGTTCTTTGAGGTGATGTCTCTGGCCTCCTATGTTTGGGTCGTCCACGACGAGACGGAAAAGGCGATGAAAGCGGGTGAGATCTATCTCGCGATCGCGGTCATCGGCGGCCTTGTCATGCTGATGGGGCTGCTCCTCCTCTATGACGCGGCGGGGACGCTCCGGATGTCAGAGCTTTATGACGCGGTGGCCGCAGTCTGGCAGGAGAAGCAGATGCAGATCTACGCGGCGGGTGGCTGCCTGCTGTTCGGCTTCGGCGCGAAGGCGGGTATGTTCCCGCTGCATGTCTGGCTGCCGAAGGCTCATCCGGTCGCTCCGGCGCCTGCAAGTGCGCTGCTCTCCGGGATTCTGACAAAGACCGGAGTCTTTGGTATCCTGATCGTCTGCGCGGAGGTGTTCCGCTATAACGAGAGCTGGGGCCTTCTGATCCTCGGCTTTGGAGTTGTTACGATGTTCGGCGGCGCGCTGCTCGCGGTTTTCTCGGTTGATCTGAAGCGGACGCTGGCCTGCTCGTCCATGTCACAGATCGGTTTCATCCTGATCGGTACAGGGATGATGGAGCTGCTCGGGGAGGCGAACGCGCTCGCGGTGCGCGGGACGATTCTTCATATGGTCAATCACTCGACGATCAAGCTGATCCTCTTCATGGCGGCGGGCGTCGTCTACATGAACCTGCATAAGTTGAATCTCAACGAGATCCGCGGTTTTGGCCGGAAGAAGCCGCTGCTCGCCGGTATTTTCCTGACGGGAGCGCTGAGTATCGGCGGTGTGCCCGGCTTCAGCGGCTACGTCAGCAAGACACTGCTGCATGAGAGTATTGTCGAATATGCGGAAGAGCTGGCGGAGCTCGGCCGCTCCGTGCTCTGGGTGCGCGGTGTCGAGTGGATATTCCTGCTCACAGGCGGCATGACCGTCGCCTATATGACGAAGCTCTTCGTCGCGGTTTTCCTCGAGAAGAATCCGGAGCGGCAGGAGGAGTATGACGCCAGGAAGAACTATATGAATAAGGAGAGCGCGCTTGCGCTGCTTGTCCCGGCAGTGCTGCTTCTGCTTATGGGATTCTTCCCGTATCTGACGATGAACCAGATCGCGGATCTGACGCAGGGCTTCCTGCACGGGACTTCGCCGGAGCATGCGGTGCACTATTTCTCCTGGACGAACCTGCAGGGAGCGCTCATTTCTCTGACAATCGGCGCCATCGTATATTTCGGAATTATCCGGAGATTCCTGATGGGCAGGGACGAGTCAGGAAGGATATATTATAAGGATCTCTGGCCCGCGTGGCTCGATCTGGAAGACCGCGTATATCGGCCGCTGTTCCAGAGGGGCGCGGTGGCAGTCTGCGGCTTTGTCTGCGGACTCGTGGATCGGTTGACGCTCACGAAGACGCTGCTGCGTGGTGGAATGAATCTTGGCGGTATTGCCTGCGGGATTCTGGACCGGCTGCACCTGGTCAAAGCGTTCCTGAAGGGGCTGATGAGTTTTACGGCGCTGCTCAGCCGGGCCTGCGACTATCTGGTGGATTATGTGCTTGTGTTTTTCCGGAATACGACGCACAGAAGCACGACCGAGCGGCATGTCTATCTGATCGGATCCCGTTTCTCGCGCGTGGCGGGCACGCTGCTCGATCGTCTCGCCGCGGTGCTGAACCGCACGATACTGCGCCGCAGGCCGATCCGAAGCTCCTTTGTAGTGCGCTTTGCAGAGTGGGAAGAAGTCATACACAAGACGAACCGTATGATCAGTGTGAGCCTTTCCTTCGGCCTGATGCTGGCGATCATTGGTCTGGGCCTGACGCTGGTCTATCTGTTGTGGTGGTAAAGAGATATGAGTAAGAGAAATGAATCGCTTGACAGTTTAAAGGGAATCGCGATCTTGCTTGTAATGTTCGGCCATGTACAGGTGCACAATCACATGACGGATCCTTTCCTGTACGATATGATCAAATCGCTGCAGATGCCGCTGTTCTTTCTGATCAGCGGCTACCTCTGCGGGGCCGGGAGAAAGGTGGAGACGCTCGCCGGACTCGGGAGGCGTATCGGGAAAAGGGCGGTCGCCTATCTTGTGCCTTTCTTTTCCTGGCTCATTCTGCAGCATATCACCAGTGTGCCAAAGGCTCTGAAAACAGTATTGTTTCAGCTCGACTATGGCCTCTGGTTCCTGATGATCCTGTTTCTCTTCACCGCGATGGCTTATATCGCCATGTGGGTGCAGGCGAAGATCGGCGCAGAGTGGGGCTTCTGGCTCATCTGGCTGCTCGGCTGTATGGTCTCGCTGCTGGCGTATCTGAAGGGGATGACCTTCTTAAGTCCATCGCTTCAGATCACCTATCTTCCCTATTACACGGCAGCGTACTTTGTCGGGGCGCATCCGGAAATCACGCGGCGCGCAGTTCCGAAATGGCGGCGCGGGACATTGGCCTGGATCGGCGGCGGGATTTTCATTATGATGGCGGCGTCCTTCGATCTGGTGACGGTGAGCAGCGCCAGTATGCTGGTGGTGCAGACCTTCGCTTCGTTCCTTGGGTGCTTCTGGCTCATCCAGCTGGTCGCTGAGTGGAAGCCGAACCCGGTCAAAAAAAGGCTTGCATGGCTGGGACAGTATACATTGGAAATCTATGTGGTGCACTATCACTTTGCCGCTATCCTGAATCGCTCCGGAACCATATACAGCTTCTGGACACTGGAGGGTCTGCTCTACAGCCTGGCGGCATTTGCCGTGATGAGCGTGATTACGGCGGTGTTGATTGCGGTGATCCGGAGAATTCCGGTGGTCAGGCTGCTGCTTTTTGGCAAACGGGCGTAGTTTTTTCTGCTTGAAAAAAACTTGACAGAATAAAAATTGCATAGTAGAATACTTGTCGAGTTGAACGCGGGTGTAGTTCAATGGTAGAACACCAGCCTTCCAAGCTGGATACGTGGGTTCGATTCCCATCACCCGCTTTTCTATGCGACAGTAGTACAGTTGGTAGTACGCCACCTTGCCAAGGTGGAGGTCGCGGGTTCGAGCCCCGTCTGTCGCTCTTCAAAAAGTCCTGAGTCTCAGGGCTTTTTATTTTTATCCCTGGAAATCTTTGTTGAAATGCGAAAACAGCTATGTTACACTGGATTCAGACTATTTCTGGAAGAGGAGACTGGCGATGATAGACAGACTGATTGCGAAAATTCAGGAGACGAAGGCTCCGATCGTCGTGGGGCTTGACCCGATGCTTTCCTATGTGCCGGAGCAGGTGCAGCAGAAGGCTTTTGCGGAGTATGGCGAGACGCTCGCGGGCGCGGCGGAGGCCATCTGGCAGTTCAATAAGGAGATCGTGGATAAGACTTACGATCTCATTCCGGCGGTGAAGCCGCAGATCGCGATGTACGAGCAGTTCGGCATCGAGGGGCTTCAGGCCTATAAGAAGACCGTGGATTACTGTAAATCGAAGGGGCTTGTCGTGATCGGCGATGTGAAGCGCGGTGATATCGGCTCGACCTCCGCGGCCTATGCGGTCGGGCATCTGGGGAAGGTGCAGGTCGGCAGCCGGACTTACGCGGGCTTCGACGAAGGTTTCGCGACAGTGAATCCCTATCTGGGTTCCGATGGCGTGAAGCCCTTTATCGAGGTTTGTAAGCAGGAGAAGAAGGGGATCTTCGTGCTGGTGAAGACCTCGAATCCATCGAGCGGCGAGTTTCAGGATCGCCGGATCGACGGAAAACCGCTCTATGAGCTGGTCGGCGAGAAGGTCGCGCAGTGGGGTGAGGAGCATATGGGCGCTTCCTACAGTTATGTCGGCGCGGTCGTCGGCGCGACCTATCCGGAGCAGGGAAAGACGCTGCGGAAGGTGATGCCGAAGGCTTTCATTCTCGTGCCGGGCTACGGCGCGCAGGGCGGCAAGGGCAAGGATCTCGTGCATTTCTTTAATGAAGACGGCCTTGGCGCGATCGTCAATTCCTCCCGCGGCATCATCGCGGCTTGGAAGCAGGAGGCCTATGCGAAGTACGGTGCGGAGAACTTCGGCGAGGCTTCCCGTGCGGCGGTGGAAGCGATGATTGCCGATATCCGCGGCGCGCTGGAGGGAGAGCTGTGAAAGTAAGAGAGTACGCTTCTGTGATCGAGCAGAAGGAGATCGCCGCAGGCATTTTCAGCCTGTGGCTTCAGACAGAGCAGATTGCCGGGGAGGCGGTTCCGGGGCAGTTCGTGTCGGTTTACAGTGGAGACGCGAGCCGGATGCTGCCAAGGCCGATCAGCATCTGTGAGGCGGAGCCGGACGGGCGGCTGCGCCTGGTCTACCGTGTCGCGGGGAAGGGAACAGAAGAGTTCTCCCGGCTGCGGGCGGGGGAGACTCTGGAAATTCTTGGGCCGCTGGGAAATGGATATCCGCTGGATGCGATGCTGGAGAAGCAGGGACGCGTCCTTCTTCTGGGCGGCGGCATCGGGATTCCGCCGATGCTTCAGTTGGCGCGTGCGCTGCAGGCGGGAGACGGCACGGAAGTGCAGATTGTCGCCGGATACCGGGATGAACTGTTTCTGACAGAGGAGCTGGCGGCGGCCGGGAAACTTTTTATTGCGACAGAAGACGGCAGCGCCGGGACGAAGGGCAATGTGCTCGACGCGATGCGGGAGCAGGGAATTGCGGCGGATGTGCTCTGTGCCTGCGGGCCGAAGCCGATGCTGCGTGCAGTGAAGGCTTACGCGGAGGAAAATGACATCCCCTGCTGGCTCTCCCTGGAGGAGCGCATGGCCTGCGGCGTCGGGGCCTGTCTGGCCTGCGTCTGTCAGTCGAAGGAAGTTGACGGTCATTCCCATGTGCATAATAAGAGAGTCTGCAAGGACGGACCGGTATTTCGGAGCACGGAGGTGGAGCTGTGATGAATACAAAGGTAACGCTCGCCGGCGTGGAGCTGAAAAATCCGGTGATGACCGCATCCGGGACTTTCGGCTCCGGTGCGGAATACAGTGAATTCTATGATCTGAGCGCGCTGGGCGCGGTCGTGACGAAGGGTGTCGCAAATGTGCCCTGGCCGGGCAATGCCACGCCGCGCGTGATGGAGACCGCGAGCGGCATGCTGAACGCGATCGGCCTGCAGAATCCGGGCATTGACGTCTTTCTGGAGCGGGATATTCCGTTTTTACGACAGTTCGATACGAAAATTATTGTCAATGTCTGCGGCAGGTCGGAGGCGGACTATTGCGAGGTCGTGGAGCGCCTTGCGGACGCGCCGGTCGACCTGCTGGAGATCAATGTGTCCTGCCCCAATGTGAAGGAGGGCGGTATCGCCTTCGGGCAGAATCCGGAGGCGCTCCGGCATATCACGCAGGAGGTGAAGCGGCACGCGAAGCAGCCGGTCATCATGAAGCTCAGCCCGAACGTGACCGATATCGCGCAGATGGCGCGGGCGGCTGAGGACGGCGGCGCGGACGTGATTTCTCTTATCAACACGCTGACGGGCATGAAGATCGATATTCAGCGCAGAACCTTTGCGCTCGCAAACCGGACAGGAGGCCTCTCGGGGCCGGCGATTAAGCCGGTGGCAGTGCGCATGGTCTGGCAGGCGGCGCAGGCGGTGCAGATTCCGGTCATCGGTATGGGCGGCATTACCTGCGGCGACGACGCGATTGAGTTTCTTCTCGCAGGCGCGACGGCGGTGTCGGTCGGCACGGCGAATTTCGCGAACCCTTACGCGGCGCGGGATGTCGCGGCAGGCATCGAGGCGTATATGAGAAAGTATCAGGTTGAGGACGTGCGGGAACTGATTGGGGCCGTCAACCAGGATTAGAAAGGGAAATAGAAGATGGAAAAATACAAACAGGAATTTATTGAATTTATGATTGACTGCGAGGTGCTGAGGTTTGGCGACTTCGTGACGAAGAGCGGCCGGAAGACTCCTTTCTTTGTGAATACCGGATTTTACCGCACGGGCGCGCAGCTTCGGAAGCTCGGAGAGTATTACGCGCGGGCGATTGAGGAGAAGTTCGGCCTCGATTTTGACGTGCTGTTCGGACCGGCTTACAAGGGCATTCCGCTCTCTGTTGCGGCTTCGATCGCGATCAGCGAGCATTATGGAAAGGATATCCGCTACAGTTCCAATCGAAAGGAAATCAAGGATCACGGCGACAAGGGCATTCTGCTCGGCAGCCCCATGCAGGACGGCGACCGGATCGTGATCATCGAGGATGTGACGACCGCGGGGACGTCGATTCAGGAGACCCTGCCGATCATCCGGGCGCAGGGCGACGTGAAGCCGATCGGGCTTGTCGTTTCGGTTGACCGCATGGAGCGCGGCCAGGGAACGAAGAGCGCGCTGCAGGAGATCCACGATACATATGGGCTGGAGACGACCGCGATCGTGACGATGGCGGAGGTCGTGGAGCATCTGTACAACCGGCCGTATAGGGGCAGAATTGTCATCGACGATGCATTAAAGGCGGCGATTGACGCATACTATGCACAGTATGGCGCTGAGGGCCTGGCCTGAGGGAGGCATGTATCATTTGACGGGAGGAAGCGCATGTGACAGAAAAGGCAAGAGGGACTGCCCGGCGCTGGTGCCGCTTTTTCTTTGGCATCTATTTGATCGCGCTGGTTTATTTTCTCCTCTTCTCAGAGGAATGGGGGCGCTCCGCTCTTACGGGCACGTATCGCTACAACCTCGTGCCATTTCGGGAGATTGGGCGCTATCTGAAGTATCGTGAGCAGATAGGAATGGGGCGTGTGCTCCTGAATCTTGCTGGAAACGTAGTGGGATTTATCCCCTTCGGAGGGCTGGTCCCGGTTCTCAGCAACAGAAAAATGAGTTTTTTCCGGGTGCTTCTGCTCAGCTTCGAGGTGAGCCTGTTTGTCGAACTTGCGCAGCTGGTGCTGCAGGTGGGCAGCTGCGATGTGGATGACATTCTGCTCAATATATTCGGAAGCTGCCTGGGTTATTGTCTGTATCGGCTGGCGGCATGCTGTCTGCGGCGTAGAGATTCGCGGGAGGAAGAACGCGGTGCCTGGTAAAAGTGAACTTGAATTTGATGAAAAAAAGCATTCCCGCCCGGGAATTATTTCCAGCGTGCTCGGCGTTCTTGTTCTGCTGGCCGATGTGATCGTGCTGGTGATGGCCTATATGCAGAGTGGACAGGCGGGAAAGATCATTGGAGTGACCGGTTTTCTGGCAATGTGGGTGGCCCTGGTGGGGCTCTTCTACGGAGTTCGCGGACTTCGTGAAACGGAGACGAAGAGATTATTTCCACGCTTGGGTTTCTGGCTGAATCTGCTGCTGCTGGCAGGTTTTGGCGCGATTTACGCGCTCGGGATGGTGATGTAATATGGAAGAATCGATAAAACAGACGGAACGCTGGACACTGGCCGTGGAGCGTGTGAGCGAAATCGCGGAAGATCCGGAGGCGGAAGGCGCAGCCGGAGAATATTTTCAGCGGACAGCCGCCTTCCTGAAGATGATGCTCAGGACCCTGGAGAGGATCGAGGCAGGGGAACTCACGCGCGCTTCGGTGGAGGAGCTCGCAGACTGGAACCGGGAGCTCTATGAGGATATCGTGGGGGATGCTTACGCGCACAGTTTTGCAAATCCGGATTATGCCGTTTCCCGCCTGGGGAAGGAGTGCGGTCAGATCCTGTCCTTTGTCTGTGCAGAGCTGCGCGGCACGATTGTCTATGCGTTTGAGGGACGGCTCACAGAGTTTCTGATCTGCATGGAACTCTTTCTGCAGCTCCATGCGGAGCTCGAGGAAGGGCAGCTGCCTCCGGCAGAACAGCTGCGCGACGACGTGTACTGGTTTGTTAGCGATTACTGCGATGTGACGGTGACCGCACGGGTGCGGGAGCAGGTCGATCCATCGCTGTCCTTTGCACGCGACATTATTATGGAAGCGGACCTTCAGGATCCGCGTTATCTCTACCGTTTTGGAGAGTATGTGGGCGACACGGAGCTGCGGATGAGCGCTTTTCTGAATACCCTGCCGGAAGAGGAGATCGTGAGAATCGCGTCGGTCTTTACGGAGGGATATCGCATCGGCTTTGAAGTCACGGGCAAAGACCTTTCCAGGAAGAAAACCGTGAATATCCGCTATTGCCTTGGCTTCGAGCGGATCATCCGGGAAGCCGTGAAGAATTTTGCGGCGATGGGTCTTGAGAGCATTCTTTACCGCGCGGCAGTCAGCCGTGTTAATATGCGTGAAACAAATAAAGTCGGCTACTATGGGACCTCGCCGAACCGGCAGTACGACTACGATCACAAGGGCGACGCGGCGCTCTTTATGGACAGCGCTTTTGTGGAGCGCCGGACCGGGGCACTGAGGACCGCTTTTGAAGAGTACAGGGATCTGGCGCGGGGACACGCGGGCCCTGCGGTTATGGAGATCTTCGGGGAGACGCCGTTCGTCCCGCAGGTGAAGGAGAGTGCTCTGAAGCTGGATGAAAAGCAGCAGAAAAATCAGGTGCGGGCCAACAGCCTTGCCGCGCAGATCACGAACGAGTATATTCCGGGCGAGGAGCGCAGCTTTACGATCATCGCTTTTCCGGTGCCGGACATCGGTGCGCAGTTTGAGGATATTTTCCGGGAGACCGTCCGCATCAACACGCTGGACTACCGGACTTATCAGCGGATTCAGCAGAGGATCATCGATGCGCTCGATACGGGATATGCGGTCCACATCCTCGGGTCCGGTGAAAATCGCACCGACCTCACAGTCGCGCTGGCAAAGCTGCGCGATCCGCAAAAAGAGACCATTTTTGAAAATTGCGTCGCCGATGTGAATATTCCGGTGGGCGAGGTGTTTACCTCGCCGGTGCTGGAGGGCACGAATGGCGTCCTGCACGTGAGCGGCGTCTATCTGAACGGACTGCTCTATCAGGATCTCGAGCTGCATTTCCAGGATGGCATGGTCAGCGACTATCGCTGCGGAAATTATGAGGACGAGGAGGAGAATCGTCGTTATATCCGCGAAAATGTTCTGTACCATCATGACACGCTCCCGATGGGTGAGTTCGCGATCGGCACGAATACAACGGCCTACGTGGCCGCGCGCCGTTATCATATCGAAGCACGGATGCCGATTCTGATTGCCGAGAAGACAGGGCCGCACTTCGCGCTTGGCGACACCTGCTATTCCTGGGAGGAGGATACTCCGACCTTCAATCCGGACGGCAAACAGATTATTGCGAAGGAGAATGCCTGCTCCGCGCTTCGGCAGGAAGATCCGGAGAAGGCCTATTTCAACTGTCACACGGATATCACGATCCCCTATGACGAGCTGCAGGAGATCGCAGTGGTCTGCAGGGACGGCAGCCGCATCCCGATCATCCGGGAGGGACGTTTTGTCCTGCCGGGGACGGAGGAACTGAACGAAGCACTTGATAACGAAGTGTTCTGATGATAAAATTCCTTAGAGGAGGTACACAATGGCAAAAGTAGGAATAGTCATGGGCAGCGACTCGGACCTGCCTGTTATGAGCAAGGCTGCGGACGTGCTGGCAAAGCTGGGCGTAGACTTTGAGATGACCATCATTTCGGCGCACCGTGAGCCGGACGTTTTTTTTGAGTACGCGAAGGGCGCGGAGGCGAAGGGCTTCAAGGTCATCATCGCGGGAGCGGGCAAAGCGGCACACCTGCCGGGCATGTGTGCGGCGCTCTTTCCGATGCCGGTCATCGGCGTCCCGATGAAGACATCCGATCTCGGCGGTGTCGACTCACTCTACTCGATCGTGCAGATGCCGACCGGCATCCCCGTGGCGACGGTCGCGATAAATGGCGGTGCGAACGCAGGGATCCTCGCGGCGAAGATTCTTGCAACGTCGGATGAGGAACTGCTCGGGCGGCTGAAGGCGTATTCGCAGGAGATGAAGGAGGACGTTGAGGCGAAAGCGGAGAAGCTCGATGAGCTCGGATATCAGACCTATATGAAACAGATGTGACAACAAGGGAGGAACGAGGTTATGGATTATAAAAACGCAGGCGTGGATATTGAGGCCGGTTACCGGTCGGTGGAACTGATGAAAAAGCATGTGCAGGCTACGATGCGGCCGGAGGTACTCGGCGGGATCGGCGGCTTCTCGGGAGCCTTTTCCCTGAGCGCATACAAGGATATGGAGAAGCCGACGCTCGTGAGCGGCACGGACGGTGTGGGTACGAAGCTGAAGATCGCTTTCCTCATGGACAAGCATGACACGGTTGGCATCGACTGCGTGGCCATGTGTGTGAACGACATCGCCTGCGCGGGCGGCGAACCGCTGTTTTTCCTGGACTACATAGCCTGCGGGCGCAATATTCCGGAACGCATCGCCACGATCGTGAGCGGCGTGGCGGAGGGATGCAAGCAGGCCGGCGCCGCGCTGATCGGCGGCGAGACGGCGGAGATGCCGGGCTTTTATCCCATCGACGAGTATGACCTTGCAGGCTTCGCGGTCGGTATCGTGGATGAGAAGGATCTGATCATCGGAAAGGAGATCCGGGAGGGAGACACGCTGGTCGGTATTGCTTCCTCGGGCGTGCACAGCAACGGCTACTCGCTCGTGCGTCAGGTGTTCCATGTGAACGCGCTGAATCTCGCGACTTATTACGACTGCCTCGGTTCGACGCTCGGCGAGGCGCTGATTGCCCCGACGAAGATTTACGTGCAGGCGCTGAAGAGTGTGAAAGCTGCGGGCGTGAAGATCAAGGGCTGCAGCCATATCACCGGTGGCGGTTTCTATGAGAATATTCCGCGGATGCTGCCGGAGGGCATGCGCGCGGTTGTGAAGAAGGACGCCTGGCCGAAGCTGCCGATCTTTGGCATGCTGAGGGAAGAGGGCAATATTTCTGAGCAGATGATGTACAATACTTTCAACATGGGCATCGGCATGGTGCTGGCTCTTGACCCGTCGGATGTGGACAGCGCGATGGCGGCGATCCGCGAGGCCGGGGAGGATCCTTACGTGATCGGCTCGGTGGAGAGCGGCGAGAAGGGTGTGACATTATGTTAAAACTGGCGGTGCTGGTGTCAGGCGGCGGTACGAATCTTCAGGCGATTATGGATTCGATCGCGGACGGGCGCATTACGAATGCGCAGATCGTGACCGTAATCAGCAATAATAAGAACGCCTATGCGCTTACGCGCGCGGAGAAGGCCGGGATTCCCGCACAGTGCATCAGTCCGAAGGATTATGCAGACAGAGATCAGTTTAATGACGCGCTCCTTGATGCGCTGATCGCGTCAAAGGCGGATCTCGTCGTGCTGGCGGGCTGCCTCGTCGTCATGCCGGAGAAGATCGTAGCGCATTTTGAAAACCGGATCATCAACATTCATCCGGCGCTGATCCCCTCTTTCTGCGGGAAGGATTATTACGGCCTGAAGGTACACGAGGCGGTGCTTGCGCGCGGCGTGAAAGTGACGGGAGCGACAGTGCATTTTGTGGATAAGGGGACGGACACCGGACCGATTATCCTGCAGAAAGCGGTTGAAGTGCGGCAGGACGACACGCCCGGGGAGCTGCAGCAGCGCGTGATGCGAGAGGCGGAGTGGGTGATCATGCCGCAGGCGATCAATCTGATCGCGAACGGAAAAGTCAGAGTCGAGGACGGAAAGGTGAGATTTCTATGAAGGTACTGATAGTAGGAAGCGGCGGAAGAGAGCATGTGATCGCATGGAAGGTGTCGAAGAGTCCGAGAGTGGACAAGATCTACTGTGCGCCCGGAAACGCGGGAATCGCGGAGTATGCCGAGTGCGTGGACATCGGCGCGATGGAGTTTGAACGTCTGGCGGACTTTGCACAGGAGAAGAAGATTGATCTTACGATCATCGGCATGGACGATCCGCTTGTGGGCGGCGTCGTGGACGTCTTCGAGGCGCGCGGCCTGCGCGTGTTCGGGCCGCGGAAGAATGCGGCGATCCTTGAGGGTTCGAAGGCATTTTCCAAGGACCTGATGAAGAAATACGATATTCCGACTGCGGCCTATGAGAATTTTGACGATCCGGAAAAGGCGCTTGCATATCTGGAGACGGCGGATTTTCCGATTGTGCTGAAGGCGGACGGCCTCGCGCTTGGCAAGGGCGTGCTGATCTGCAATACGCCCGAGGAGGCGCGTGAGGGCGTGAAGACGATCATGCTCGACAAGAAGTTCGGCGCGGCCGGCAATCAGATGGTGATCGAGGAGTTCATGACAGGTCGCGAGGTGTCGGTCCTGAGCTTCGTGGACGGAAAGACGATCCGCATCATGACCTCCGCGCAGGATCACAAGCGCGCGCTCGACGGCGATCAGGGACTGAATACCGGCGGTATGGGTACCTTCTCCCCGAGTCCCTTCTATACGGATGAAATCGACGCTTTCTGCAAAGAATATATTTATCAGAAGACTGTGGACGCGATGGCGGCGGAGGGTCGTCCCTTTAAGGGAGTGATTTTCTTCGGTCTGATGCTCACGGAAAAGGGACCGAAGGTGCTTGAGTACAACGCCCGCTTCGGCGATCCGGAGGCACAGGTTGTGCTGCCGCGTATGAAGAACGACATCATCGATGTGATGGAGGCCTGTGTGGACGGAACCCTGGAAAATGTAGAACTGGAATTTGAGGACAATGCGGCGGTCTGCGTTGTGCTGGCCTCCGACGGTTATCCGGTGAAGTACGAGAAAGGCTTTGAGATCCGCGGCCTTGAGAAGTTTCAGGGGAAGGACGGTTATTATGTGTTCCATGCCGGGAGCAGATTCTCCGCAGATGGGAAGATCGTGACAAACGGCGGGCGCGTGCTCGGCGTGACCGCGACCGGGAAGGATCTGAAGGCGGCCCGCAGCAATGCCTATGAGGCAGTGAAATGGGTTGATTTTGACAATAAATATTGCCGCAGCGATATCGGGAAGGCGATCGACGAGGTATGAAGATTCTGTGAATCACTTGACTTTCCGGGGATAAGGTTTTATGGTAGAGGAATCTGATGAAAGTGGGTTTACTGTATGCGAAATAGAAAAATTGGACCAGGAAAGACGGGCCTTCTGGCCGCACTCTTCTTTTTGTGTTTTGGCATGACAGCATTCGCCGCTCCATCTGTGGAGGGCGATACAGAGCTGACAGCTGTGGAAGGTGAGACGGTATCCGCGGAGTTCACGATCACGAGCGATGCCGATATGGAGTCGGCGAAGCTCGAGATTTCTTATGATAAAAGTGTGCTGACTTATATCTCCGGCAGCGGTGGGAACAATTTCTCCGGCAGCGGCGGGAATGGTACGGTACAGCTCTCCAGTGTGCCGAACTCGGAGAGCACGACCTTCACGGTCACGTTCCGCGGAAGCGCGGATGAAGATACGACGCTGGTGATCGCGGCCTGTACGATTGAGGTTGACGGCGAGGAGATCGACGTGCTGGCTGATGCAGACGAGACGGATGCGGATGAGGAGGATTCCGATGAGGAAGAATCCGACGAAGAGGAGAGCGAGGAGAAGGCCAGCTTCGTCATCGACGAGAGAACCTTTTATGTATCTCATCCGGAGGATGTTGAAGGTTTTTCGCTGACTCATATTGATATCCAGGGCATCAGCAGCTCCGTGCGCGAGAGCGATACGATCGAGGGGCTTTATCTGGTGAAGCTGATCAGCGATAACGGGAGCTACCGGGACTTCTTCGTATACAATCCCGACACGGGGAATGTCATTCCCTATGTTCAGCTTGAAAGCGGCTCGGACACGGTTATCTTTATCGAGGCGGACGAGGATGTGACGGTGCCGACGCGGTATTCTTATGTTGATCTGGGCTGGGGAGCGAAATACACGCTTCCCGCGTATAAGCATGTGACGATCGACGGTGTGGACGAGATTTTTGACGACTCAAACCGTTACCTGATTTATGGAATCAATCAGGACGGCGAGAAAGGCTGGTACAGTTATGACTATGACACGGGTTCTGTTCAGCTTTTTGATGAGGTCGCCTATGACGGTGAGCAGGCTTATATCACGGAGCTCGAGGAGAAGGAGGACGGCCTGCGCGACGATCTTGAATATCAGGCAAACCGTTATAATAAGGATATGAGGAGCCGGCTGTGGCTGCTTCTTGCCGTAACGCTGATCGCCATTGTACTGCTGAATGTTGCACTGATCCAGCATTTCCGTATCCGCAGACTGAGAAATCCGGAGCCGGAGGAAGAGGAGGAGACAGCGCCGCCGAAGCCGGAGAAAAAGGAGACCAGCGCAGTTATCGTGGGTAATCTGGAAGAGAATGAGACGGATTTTAATGATCCCGGATCCGAAAGAGAGGCGGATGAAGCCGATGGACTGGAGATCATTGATCTGGATGACGATGAATAGACTGAGAAAAGAGATGCACGGGGACTGCCACGGGAGGGCGGCCCCCGTTTTTTCTGTTAAAGTTTGAATTCCTGTTGACCATGGAAGAATATATTGTTATACTGCAAATATAACAATCAAAAGATAAGGACGGAGACAGGATGTATCTGGAAATAGATTTTAACAGTGATGAGGCATTCTACGTGCAGCTGTGTAATCAGATCATTATGGGTATCGCCACTTCGCGGCTCCGGGAAGGAGATGCACTGCCGAGCGTTCGTCAGCTGGCCGGAGAGATCGGCATCAACATGCACACGGTGAATAAGGCCTACACGATTCTGCGGCAGGAAGGCTATATACGGCTTGATCGCCGGACCGGAGCAGTCGTTGCGGTGGACACAGATCGCATGCGTGCGCTCGAGGAGATGAAGCGGGAGCTGCTGGTGACGCTCGCAAAGGGCAGCTGCCGGAATATCAGCCGGGAAGATGTACACCAGCTGATTGATGAGATCTATGAGGAATATGTTTAAGGAGGATTTATGCGCATTTATACGGAGAAGGCACAGGCCGCGCTCGACGCGGCAAAAAATTTGTCCGCAAAGATGAAGCATCCATATACAGGGACGGAACACATCCTGCTCGGGCTCCTGCGTGTGCAGGATGGCACGGCGGGGCAGGTGCTGGCGGGAGCAGGCGTGACGGAGGAAGGACTCATGGGTATGATCAGTCAGCTGATCGCGCCGGAGGGCTCCGTTCTCACGAAAGAAGGGAGAGGCTTCACTCCCAGAGCGCAGAAGATACTGGACGATGCTTCTGCTGAGGCGAAGCGGTTTCATGAGGAGCTGACAGGGACGGAGCATATCCTGATCGCGATTCTGAAGGATGGCGAGTGTGTAGGTTCGCGGCTGCTGAACACGATGAATATCCGGCTCCGTGACCTTTACATGGCGCTGGTTGAGTCGATGGGGGAGAAAGCCGCAGAATATCGCGATGATTCCCATGTTTCCGGCACGCAGACGCTTGAACAGTACAGCCGGGATCTGACAGGACTTGCCGAAGAGGGAAAACTGGATCCTGTCATCGGACGGGAAGAGGAGATTCAGCGCCTGATTCAGGTGCTGAGCCGCCGGACAAAGAACAATCCCTGCCTGATCGGCGAGCCGGGTGTGGGCAAGACCGCGATCGTCGAAGGCCTGGCTGCACGCATCGCGCAGGGAAAGGTACCTTCCTCGCTGCGTGGGAAGAGGCTTTGTATCCTGGATCTGACCGCGATGGTGGCAGGCTCCAAGTACCGGGGAGAGTTTGAGGAGCGGATCAAAAATGTGATTGAGGAAGTCCGCCAGAACGGCCGGGTGCTGCTGTTCATCGATGAGTTGCATATGATTATCGGCGCAGGCGGTGCGGAGGGCGCGATGGACGCCTCCAACATTCTGAAGCCGGCGATGGCGCGGGGCGAGATCCAGATCATCGGTGCGACGACGCTGGAGGAGTACCGCAAACATATCGAAAAGGACGCGGCGCTGGAACGGCGTTTTCAGCCGATTACGGTCGAGGAGGCGTCCGTCGGGCAGACGATTGAGATTCTGAAGGGACTGCGCCCTTATTACGAGCGGCATCATCAGGTACAGATTACAGACGGGGCGCTGGAGGCAGCCGCAAAGCTGTCTGCGCGCTATGTGAATGATCGTTTTCTGCCGGACAAGGCGATCGATCTGATGGACGAGGCCGCGGCTGGGCTGCGGCTGGGGCAGTATCTGAAGAATCAGGATCAGGAAGATTCAGCGCAGAACCTTTCGAAGATGCGGGAGGAACTGGAGCAGGCGCTGATGGCCGGTGACCTCCAGCAGGCGCATCTGTGCCGTGAGCAGGTTGAAAAGCTGGAGCAACAGTGTGCGCATCCGGCAGGCCGCAGAGGGCGGAAAATGAATGTGGTGACGGAGGCGCAGGTCGCGGACACCGTATCACGCTGGACGAAGATACCGGTGCAGCGGCTTGCGGAAAAGGATTCCCAGCGGCTGCGCCGCCTGGAGAAGGAGCTCCATCGGCGTGTGATCGGACAGGATGAAGCTGTCAGCGCGGTCGCGAAGGCGGTGAAACGCGGACGCGTAGGATTGAAGGATCCGAAGCGCCCGATTGGCTCTTTCCTTTTCCTGGGGCCGACCGGCGTGGGCAAGACGGAGCTGTCCAAGGCGCTGGCGGAGGTGCTGTTCGGGCGTGAGGATGCGATGATCCGCGTTGACATGTCCGAGTATATGGAAAAGCACAGCGTAGCGAAGATCATTGGCTCGCCTCCTGGATATATCGGGCATGAAGACGGAGGACAGCTCAGCGAAAAGGTGAGACGGAATCCGTATGCGGTCATCCTGTTCGACGAGATCGAGAAGGCGCATCCGGATGTTTTCAATATCCTGCTGCAGGTACTGGATGATGGCCACATTACGGATTCACAGGGCCGGAAGGTCGACTTTAAAAACACGGTCATAATTATGACGTCCAATGCGGGGGCGAGCTCCATCATCTCCCCGAAGAAGCTCGGCTTTGCCTCGCAGGAAGATGCGAAGCAGGATTATGAGTTTATGAAAAATGCCGTCATGAATGAGGTCCGGCAGATTTTCAGGCCGGAATTTCTGAACCGCATCGACGAGACACTGGTTTTCCATACGCTTCAGAAAGATGAAATTGTCAGGATTGCCGGGATGCTGCTTGATGAACTGGCGGACAGATGCCGGGAGCAGCTGCAGATTGAAGTGTCGTTCAAGGCATCCGTGACGAAATGGCTCTCCGAAGTTGGTTACGACGTGAAATATGGAGCGCGTCCGCTGAAACGCACGATTCAGAGCAGGATCGAAGACCCCATGGCGGATGAGCTGCTCTCGGGGGCTATAAAAGCAGGGGATCATGTGGATGTGAAGGTGGTTGGCGGACAGCTCCGCTTCGCCGTGAGATCAGAGGAGGCGTCATGAAGAAAAATGCCACACTCTTTTTCTGCCAGAACTGCGGCTATGAGTCGGCAAAATGGATGGGGCAGTGCCCCGGCTGCCGTGAGTGGAATACCTTCGCAGAGGAGCCCAAAGCGTCATCCGTGAAGGGAAGGTCTGCACGTGCGGCAGAGCTGCGTGAGCCTGTCTCTCTTGGCGAGATTTGTTCGGATGATCAGGAGCGGCTTAAGACCGGCATAGCAGAGCTTGATCAGGTGCTGGGCGGCGGTATCGTCCCGGGCTCGCTTGTGCTGGTAGGCGGCGACCCGGGCATCGGGAAATCGACGCTGCTTTTGCAGGTATGCAGGGTGTTGTCGGAGCGTCTCGACCGGATCCTGTACATCTCTGGTGAAGAGTCTCTGCAGCAGATCCGGCTGCGGGCTGCGCGGATCGGGGAATTTTCGCCTGCTCTGAAGCTGCTGTGCGAGACGAACCTGGCTGATATTGAGACGATCGTGCTGAAGATGAAACCGCAGATGATCGTCATTGACTCGATTCAGACGATGTATCAGGAGTCCATCAGCTCCGCACCGGGCAGCGTTTCCCAGATCCGGGAGGCGACAGGCGTTCTGCTGCGCCTGGCCAAACAGCAGAATATCGCCGTTTTTATTGTTGGCCATGTGACGAAGGATGGAACGGTGGCCGGTCCGCGTGTGCTGGAGCATATGGTGGATACGGTGCTCTATTTTGAGGGAGACCGACATGCCTCGTACCGGATTCTGCGCGGCGTTAAGAACCGGTTTGGTTCGACAAATGAGATCGGCGTTTTCGAAATGACGGACAGAGGACTCTGCGAAGTGGCGAATCCCTCCGAATATATGCTGAGCGGTAAGCCGGAGGGGGCTTCCGGCTCGGTCGTCGTCTGTGTGATGGAAGGAACCAGACCGATGCTGCTGGAGGTGCAGGCGCTTGTCTGCCGGACGAACTTTGGCCTTCCGCGGCGCACTGCTGCCGGGATGGACTACAATCGTTTGAATCTTCTGATGGCGGTGCTGGAAAAGCGCCTCAGCCTTCCTCTGTCCGGCTATGACGCCTATGTGAATATTGCGGGTGGAGTACGTATGAGCGAGCCGGCAATGGATCTGGGTCTTGTGCTTGCGATCATTTCGAGTTACCGGGATATACCGGTTCCGGATCGTACGATTGTTTTCGGGGAAGTGGGCCTGAGCGGGGAAGTCCGTGCGGTCAGCATGGCGCAGCAGCGTGTGCAGGAGGCCAGGAAGCTGGGCTTCACGCGTGTGATTCTTCCGGAAAGTTGCCTGGGACAGATCAAGGACAGCTCCGGCATTGAACTGGCGGGCGTCGCGACCGTGAAGGACGCCATGGCAGCGCTACAGCGGACAAAAAATCAAAGTTAAAAAAGTGAGATTTAGGGCTTGCAATTTAAAATCACTTATGGTATAGTAGTCAAGTCGGTACGGAAAACGGCGTGGTGGATTGGTCAAGGGGCTAAGACGCCGCCCTCTCACGGCGGAAACAGGGGTTCGATTCCCCTATCCACTACTTCACAGAGACACGAAGACCTTTCAGGAAGGTGTTCGTGTTTTTTTGTTGCATAAAATCCGTCCATTCCGCTTAAGCTGTCCTTGTTTTATGCGAAGTGTTTTGCTATAATACAATAGGGTTAGAAGTGCTTGAAAAGGAGGCTGACAGTTCCCATGATGTCTTTTATTATTTACGTTGTTATCATCGTGCTTATCTTTCGTTACACCAGGAAAAAGAGGGCGGGCAGCTCCGGCAGCAAGGCAAGCGCTTCGAATGCGAACAGGCAGAGTCAGCCGTCGGTTTCTCAGACCATGCCGAAGAAGAGGGCGCCAAAGAGGCAGAAAGCCTCGGCCATGCCGAATCAGCAGCGGAAGACGAAGCAGACCGTGCAGGAGAAGCAGTACAGTGCCAGAACACAGGTTTCGAGTGATAATTGCAGCTATGAGGCGGCCTATTCGAAGGGACAGCCCGCCAGACTGGGGCTTCGCGGCGACTATGGCGAGGAAGTCCGCCCGGGGCAGATCTGCGTGCGCTGCGGTTACTGCGGGGCGGAAAATCTGGTTCCTTCGGGGAGCCGGGAGCATTATCACTGTTATTTCTGCTGGGAAAAATTATAAGGGGACAGCCATCTTATGGGAAATATAGCGATCATAACGGACAGCAACAGCGGCATTTCACAGGAGTGGGCAAAGGAGCTGGGCATTTATGTTCTTCCGATGCCGTTTACGATTGACGGGCAGGAGTTCCTCGACGGGGTCACGCTCTTTCCTGAGAATTTTTATGCGTATCTGGAGCAGGATGCGGATGTATGTACCTCCCAGCCGTCTCCGGAGGCCATTACAAAGCTGTGGGACGAGCTGCTTGAGACACACGACGAGATTGTCCATATTCCCATGTCGAGCGGCCTTTCCGGCAGCTGTCAGACTGCGCGGATGCTGGCGGAGGATTATGACGGGAGAGTGCAGGTGGTTGACAACCAGCGCATTTCTGTCACACAGGTCTGCTCGGTTCTGGATGCACTTCATCTGGCTGCAGCGGGAAAGAATGCCGCGCAGATCCGGGAGGCCCTGGAGAGAGAAGGGCTTGAGGCGAGCATTTATATTATGGTACCGACCCTGAAGTATCTCAAGAAGGGCGGCAGAGTCACGCCAGCCGGGGCGGCGCTCGGGACGATGCTGCGCCTGAAGCCGGTGCTGCAGATTCAGGGCGGAAAGCTGGACGCTTTCGCGAAGGTGCGCACGGTCAATGCGGCAAAGCGCACGATGCTGGATGCGCTGCATAAGGACATGAAAGAACGATTTGCAGGAGCAAAGACGCAGATTGCAATCGCGCATACGCGCAACGAGGCGGCTGCACAGGAGTTTAAAAAGGAGATTGAGGCAGAGTTTCCGGAACAGACGAATATTCTGGTGCATGAGCTGTCGCTGAGTGTTGCCTGCCATATTGGAGCGGGTTCCCTGGCCTGTGGATGCGCCAGGATAATGGAAGTATAGATAGAAAAGAGGGTATGATCCATTGGACAAATATGAGTATCGTCTGAAGGCAGAGCAGATAGAGAAGCTGGCCAAAAAGAAAGATTACAAGACAGCTGCAAAGATCGCGGATTCGATCGACTGGCGGCGTGTGCGTAATCTGAATATGCTCTACATCGTTGCAGAAGTCTACGAAGCGCAGGAGCGGTATGAGGATTGTATGGAAATCCTGAATATAGCCTATGATCGCGCTCCGGTAGGGAGGATGCTCCTGTATAAGATGACTGAGGTTGCGACGAAGATGCATCAGTTTAAGGAAGCGATTGCCCTCTATCGCGAATTTGTGAAGGCTGCTCCTCATGATCAGAGTCGTTATATTCTGAAATATCAGATCTACCGTGAGCGCGGTTCTGCGGTGACGGATCAGATCCAGATCCTGAAAGATTATAAGTCCTGTGAATATCAGGAGCGTTGGGCTTATGAGCTGGCCAGCCTTTATGCAGAAGCGGGGATGGAAGAGGACTGCGTCCGCGAGTGCGATGAGCTGATTCTGTGGTTCAGCGAGGGTGAGTATGTCCGCAAGGCGATGGAGCTGAAGCAGAAGTATCAGCCACTGACTGCTGCGCAGCAGGAAAAATATGACAATCCCGGGAAGGTCGTTATATCGGGTGATGATTTTGAAGAGACGGAGGTTGCGGTTGACGCCGGAAAATTCAGTACGATGAATTTGCAGGCGGAGCTGGCGGCAAATCTGGACGAGCTGCTGCAGTCCCAGGCGACGATAGACATTCCGGATCTGGGAGAGGAGGAGGCAGAGCCGGAACCGGCAGCTGCTCCGCAGACCACAGAGAAGGAAGCGGAAGAAGAGATTGATAAAGGGATTGAGATTGAGCTGGAGGAGCTGAGTCTGGAGGAGCCGGAGCCTGTCCCTGAGGAGAGCGCACCGGAGCCGGAGATCGAAATTGAACCTGTGCCGGAGCCCGAATCGGAACCCGAGCCGGAGCCCGAGCCAGAGTTGCCGCTGGAGTTTGAGATTCTGTGCGATCTGGAGGAGTTGCAGGACATGACAGAGCCGGAACCCGCAGAGCCGGAACCCGCAGAGCTGGAGCCTGCTGAACCGGAACCCGCAGAGCCGGAGTTCATAGAGCCGGAGCCTGTGGAGCCAGAGCCAGTCGAATTAGAAGCCGTCGAGTTAGAGCCCATTGAGCTGGAGCCCGACGAGTCAGAACCCGATGAGTCAGAACCCGTGAAAGTGGACATCCCGGAAGTGCCGGAGGTGGTATCAGAGGAGGAAGTCCCTGCGCCGAAGCCTCAGACCGGTCCGCTCTCTATCCCGGATGTGTTGGCCGAGTGGGAAGATCAGAAGGCAAAGACTGAGGCGGTGCTGGAGGCGGAGGCTGAGAATGCACAGGCGCGCAGAGAGCGCGTGAAGCAGGAGACCGCTGAACTGATGAAGATCATATCCGGGGCAACGGCAGAGGTCCCGGAGGACGTGCGTCAGATCCTGAATGAGATCGAGCAGGAGCAGCAGGAGTTGTCGTCTTCTGTCGTGACGGAAGATGACCTGCCGCAGGATATAGAGGCGGAGGAGGAGAATGCAGAAGAAGGAGAACTTCTGCAGGATCTGGCCGGTTCTGTGGTCGAGGAGAAAAAAGAGCCGGTATCATCAGAGACAGCGTCTTTGAATACGATCCAGGAGCTTGAGCGTTCTCTGGCGGCACAGACAGCTGAGAAGGCGGTGAAGGCCGGGCATCTGACCCGTGAGCAGGCTCGCCTGTTCACGTATTTCACCTCGGTGAGCGGCATGAGCAAGCAATTGTCCAGACTCCTGAAGGGCGCTGCAGATGAAAATAAGAGCAGTTCTTCCAATGGGAACCTTGTAATCACAGGTCCGCATGGAAACGGAAAGACGACTCTGGCAATCGACGTGGTGAAGGCGCTCCAGAAGGAAAAGCGGATTGAGGGAAGGAAGCTCGCAAAAGTCAGCGGGAAGAAGTTAAATTCCAAGGATATTTATGAGGTGTTTTCCAAACTGAAGGGCGGCGCTCTGATCATTGAGGGTGCGGGCGGCCTGTCGGAAGAGACCCTGGTAGGCCTGAGCCTCGTGATGGAGGGAGACACCGGTGGTCTTCTGGTGATCCTGGAGGACTCTGCGGAGGAGATTGACCGCATCTTCCTGAAAAATAAGAATTTTGCTTCGAAATTCGATTACAAGATTGAGATTCCGGTTTTCAGCAATGATGAACTTGTAAATTTCGGGAGAGAATATGCACAGGAGGCGGGATACTCCTTTGATGAATTTGGTATTCTGGCATTGTATGATCGGATTGGCAGCCGCCAGACGATAGATCATAATGTGACGGTAGCCGAGGTCAAGGATATTATCGATGCGGCGGTCGAACACGCGGAGAGAAGTACGATCGGGCATATGCTCGCCCGGATTACCGGGAAAAATACAGATGAGGACGGAAATCTTCTTTTAAGAGAAGATGATTTTTAAAAGGGACATCCGGCGATCCTGATGGTCGCCGGATGTTTTTTGCTTTATAGGAAACTTCGCCTGCGGCGAACTCTTGAAAAAAGCCCGCACGGAGGCGGGCATAGAAAAAAGGGCATGACTTTTAGAAGATATAAAAGCCATCAGCTCCTGGAAAATCTTCATCAAAATCATCAT
>JAJPXQ010000153.1 GCA_021205385.1 Lachnospiraceae bacterium
ATACTATACGATTATAGACTGATGGTTGCGTTAAATCAGCTGTCACATTTATTGTCCAGATATAAGCCTGTAAGTTTGCATCGATCTGACTAAATACACATATGAGGAAAAGCATTATGGCCGATTTTGCTCCTGGAATGAGAACGATCATCCGAGACGAAGAATGGATGATCAAAAAGATAGAAACAAACAGTCTTGGAAACAAGGCGTTATATTGTGTGGGAATTTCCCCTCTTGTGAAAGACAGGGAGGCAACGTTCCTTTCGGATTTGGAGGATGTGCAGATTGTTAATCCAGCAGAAGTGAAACTGATTCCGGATCAGTCTCCGTTCTATAAGCGATCACTGCTGTATCTGGAAAGTCAATGGCGTCAGAAGATTCCTACAGACAGTAATTTACATATCGGCCATCAGGCGGCAATGGATCTGATGCCATATCAGCTGGAACCGGCCCGCCTTGCGCTGCAGAGACCCCGCCAGCGTATTTTGATTGCAGATACGGTTGGCCTTGGTAAAACTCTGGAAGCAGGAATTCTTATGTCGGAATTGATTGCCAGAGGTAAAGGAAAGCGGATTCTTGTCGTGACGGTCAAGAGTATGATGACCCAGTTTCAGAAGGAAATGTGGAACCGCTTTTCGATACCACTGGTTCGGCTGGACTCCAGAAAGATTCAGAAGATTCGAGCCAGCCTTCCCTCTAACTATAATCCATTTTTCTATTACGACAAGACGATTGTCTCTATTGATACACTGAAAAGAGATGTGGAGTATCGAACACATTTGGAAAATGCATATTGGGATATTATCGTCATCGACGAGGCGCAGAATGTAGCTGAGCGTGGAGATCATCAGGCTCAGCGTTCCCGTCTGGCAAAACTGTTGGCGGATCGCAGCGATACTATGATTATGCTTTCCGCCACACCCCATGATGGTCGTGCGAAGAGTTTTGCTTCTCTGATGAATATGCTGGATCCTACGGCTATCGCAGATCCGGATAACTATACCCCGGAAGACATCAAAGGACTTTGCATCCGCCGTTTTAAGAAAGATATTAAAGATCAGGTTAGTGGATCTTTTCTGGAACGCAACATTACACTGGAACGCTGCCATGCTTCGGCTCAAGAGGAGTATGCGTTTGATATTTTTGCAGAAATGCAGTTGGAAATGGATTTGGAAAAATCCAGAGGAACCGGCCAGCTCTTTAAGACCAGTCTTGAAAAATCTCTGTTTTCCAGTCCGGCTGCGTGCATTAAGAGTATTGAGGCCCGCCTGAAAAAGCTGTATAAAAAATACTCTGCCGATGATATCAAAGATATTCGTATGCTGGAAACATTAAAAGAAGCACTTGAAAAGATTACACCTGTGCAGTTTACCCGTTACCAGAAGCTGCTCGCGCTTTTAAAAGATTCTGCTTACGGCTGGAATCCTGAGGACACCGAAGATCGTGTTGTCATTTTTACCGAACGCATTGAGACAATGAAGTATTTGGCGGATCATTTGCAGAAAAACCTCGGGTTGAGTGCAGATGCTATTCAGGAGATCTCCGGCAGTATGAGTGATGCAGAACAGCAGAGAATTGTGGAAGACTTCGGACGCACGGAATCTCCTGTTCGCGTGTTGGTGGCCTCTGATGTTGCATCGGAAGGTCTGAATTTGCATTATCTCAGCCACAGGCTGATCCACTTTGATATTCCCTGGTCTTTGATGGTGTTCCAGCAGAGAAATGGCCGTATTGATCGCTATGGACAGCAGAAACGGCCAGACATTCGCTATATGCTTATTGAGAGCGACAACAAGAAAATCAGGGGCGATATGCGCATCATCGAAATATTGATTACTAAAGAAGAACAGGCGCTGAAAAACATTGGCGACCCGTCTCTTTTGTTGGGAAAGTTTACGATTGAAGATGAAGAGCTGGTTGTTTCAGATGTCATTGAAAATGGATCTGATGCAAATGCATTTGAAGCCGTTCTGGATTCCGGGGAAGAAGAATTTGACCCCTTCGAAGCATTGATGGCGGCAGCGGCGGAGCCGGAAAATCCTGGAGCAGCTGAATCAGAAGTCGTCACGGATGAGACGCTCTTTTCTGATATTGATTACCTGTATCAGGCACTCACTTACCTTAACCAGAGTGAGTCTCACCCTGTGGAGAAATTGAAGACAGTTTCCGGCCTCGATATCAAGATTACACCGGATATGCTCCGCAGATTGACAGCGCTGATTCCGGAAGAGGCTTTGCCACAGGGGGATACTTTGCGTGTCTCCGATGACAAGGCATTTTGTATGGAACAGATGCGCAGCAGTATGCAAAAAAATATGGATGAAGCCGCATGGCCGACTACGCAATATCTGTGGAAGCTACACCCGATTTTATCTTGGGTAAATGATAAAGCCGGATTGCTGTTTAAACGCAATGAAGCACCTGTCATAGGCCTGCCAGACAAGCTGAATGATGGCGTGATCATCTATATTATTACAGGAAGTATGCCAAATCTGAAGTCGACACCTTTGGTAGATGAATGGTTCGGTCTGCAGTATCGGAACGGCAAGTTCGAAAAGGTTTTGTCTATGAATGAAGTGGTTCAGCTGACGGAACTTGGCAGTATGAAAATTCCAAATACGAACAGTATTACACAGGCTCAGATTGATGCCGCAAGCGAGATTCTGGATGATGTGGTTGACCATGCAAACCAGCATTTGGGCACCTATTATAATAAATATCTGGATGAGATGAATCCGTTGCTGGATCAGGAAATTGATAAACTGGCGGATCTTCAGGAACGCCATCATGATTATTACCAGCTCACTTTGTTTGATCAGGAGCGCAAGCTGCAGGAACAGAACCGGCGCGTCGATGAACTGTTTGACCTGTTTTCCAAGTGGGTGGAAGATACATTAACAATTCAGAACAACCCGTATATCCGGATTGTCACTGTACTTATGGGGGTATCGCAATGAGCATGGATCTGACGGGTATTACCAATAAAAATGAGTATTACACGAAACATTATTTCTCTACTATATTTGAGGAAAATGCCGGCGACACCATCAGTGCGTGGAATGCCTCCGCAAGAGAATCCGAAGAAGTGCGTACACCGTGGTCCTTACTGCGCCAGAATGCAAGACAGTATTATGCTGCACATGATCGGTTTGTTCGTTCTTCTCTTAATCTGCAGTCATTGAATGCCATCAAAACGATGGCAGATGGATACCTCGCATCCCTCGGTTATCCGGAGGCAAATCCTCAGACCATTGCTGTAGATGATACGTTGCCTGTGCCGATCTATCTGGAACTGACAAAGCAGAATGGTGCTCCACTGCTTTGGGTGTTGCTGTCCGCATCCCGCGAGACGGATGCTGGCATTATGGAGAGTTTTGTATTTGACGCTGCACAGGTGGAGGACGACGCCGTTGGAGCAGTATATAAGGGAATCCTTTCGGAAGTGCCAAATGAAGAACTGGCTACAAAAGTTCTCTTCGGCAGTAATGAGCCGCCCCGTTTTCTGCTTCTTATCGGCATGAACCAGATTGCTCTGATTGATCGGAATAAGTGGAATGAAAAACGTTATTTGCAATTTGAGCTTGAGGAGATTTTCTCTCGTCTTGAAAATAGCACTCTGCAGGCGATGTCGGTCCTTCTGCATAAGGATTCTCTTTGTCCGGAGAATGGAAAAATCCTGCTGGATGAGCTGGATGAGCAGAGCCAGAAAAATGCCTCTGGCGTCTCTCAGGACTTGAAATATGCCCTGCGGGAGAGCATCGAACTGTTGGGAAATGAAGTTCTGTATGATATGTCCCATCGCCTGGGGCGCGATCTGGAAACTGATCCGGTGGATGCCGGAGAACTGACATTGGAATGCCTGCGCTACATGTATCGAATGCTGTTTATGCTGTTCATCGAGTCTCGCCCGGAACTGGGATATGCACCTATGAAAGCTCAGACTTATATGACCGGCTATTCACTGGAGAGCCTGCGGGATATCGCGGACAATATCCGGGACGACGTGGATGAAGTGGGAGATGGTTACTATCTTCATGAAACCCTGGCAAAACTTTATGACCTGATTTATGATGGCTATCCCAAGACAGAGGAAGAATTGCGGGATGTAACAGGCAAGGACAGTCTGCATGATATGTTCCTGATTGCGCCGCTGAAAGCCCATATCTTTGATCCTGAATATACCAGGATGATTACGGCAGCCAGACTGCGCAACAGTTGCATGCTGCGGATTATTGACCTGATGAGCGTGACCAGAGCGACCGGCAGGAAAAAAGATCGCCGTGGGCGTATTTCTTATGCCAACTTGGGCATCAACCAGATGGGAGCGGTCTATGAGGCACTGCTTTCCTATCGGGGATTTATTGCAGAGCACGACTTGTATGAAGTGAAGCGGGCCGGCGACAGCTTTAATGAGCTGGATGTGGGCTATTTTGTTTCAGAATCGGAGTTAGATCAGTATACCAAGGATGAGCGGGTACGTTATGAGAAAGATGATCCGAATGGAAAATACAAAAAGGGGCAGCTTCGCATGTATTCTAAGGGAACGTTTATCTACCGCCTGGCCGGCAGGGAGCGGGAGAAATCTGCCTCCTACTACACGCCGGAAGTGCTGACGAAGTGTCTGGTGAAATATGCGCTGAAGGAATTGCTGGAAGGAAAAACGGCGGATGAAATTCTGGAACTCACTGTCTGTGAGCCTGCCATGGGCAGTGCTGCCTTCTTAAATGAGGCCATCAACCAGCTCGCGGAGGCGTACCTCTCTAAAAAGGAGCAGGAGACTGGTGTAACTGTCAGCTATGAGAAGCGTTTTCAGGAATTGCAGAAGATAAAAATGTACATTGCTGACCGGAATGTCTATGGCATCGATCTGAACCCTGTGGCAGTAGAACTGGCTGAGGTATCTTTGTGGCTGAATACCATCTATGAGGGTGGTTATGTGCCCTGGTTTGGCACTCAGCTGGTCAACGGCAATTCCCTGATCGGGGCACGGCGACAGGTATACCGTGTCTCACAGCTGACGGCGACCAGTAAAGGAATGCGGTGGTACGAAAATGCCCCGGAGCGCATCCCCGTAGGACAGTCCCGCGTAGAGCAGCGCAGCAATGTCTCCAAGCGGCAGGTCTATCATTTTCTGTTGGGCGATCCGGGTATGGCAAGCTACTCCGACAAAGTCATCAAGAAGCTGGAACCAGATGCGATCAAACAGCTGAATACATGGAATAAACGATTCAATGAGCCGTATACTGACGATGAGATCCACACGTTATTGTACCTCTCTTCGCTAGTGGATGAGTTGTGGGAGAACCAGATCAAGCTGCGCGGAACAATCAGTCAGGAGACTCAGGATCAGCTGTCGGTGTTCGGGCATGAGGACACTGCGGCGGATTCCCACACGACCATCCGGCAGAAGGACGAAATTTATTCTAAATTGTATAAGAGCGAGCACATGAAAAATGCTGGCCCCTATGCCCGGCTGAAATTCGCCATGGATTATTGGTGTGCTTTGTGGTTCTGGCCCATCGATCAGGCTGAGTTCCTGCCCAGCCGCAGCGAGTTTTTGAACGATATGAGTCTGATTCTGGAGGGAACCTTTTCAACGAAAAAAGGAGAGAATCTGCTTGCCTACCAGCAGCTTTCCCTGTTCCCCACGGAGCAGGATGAGCTGGTTTCAAGGATCAGTAATCTGTTTCCAAATCAGTCAATAGTTGATCTGGACAACCTGTGTCAGCTATTTCCACGGTTGGAATTGGCGCGAGAGATCGCAGAGCAGAACCACTTTATGCATTGGGAGCTGGAATTCGCTGATTTGTTCGCGGAGCGGGGCGGGTTTGACCTGATTATTGGAAATCCGCCGTGGATTAAATTGACTTGGAATGAGCAGGGGGTGCTGGCTGACCGTAATCCCATGTTTGCGGTGAAAAAATTATCGGCTACTGAGACCACTCATCATCGGGATGACGCGCTGGCGGATGAGAAAACCCGCAATTTGTATTTTAATGAATATGAGTCCATGGCAGGCCAGCAGAATTTTTTGAATGCCTACCAGAATTATCCGGATTTGAAGGGACAGCAGACAAATCTTTTCAAATGTTTTTTACCTCAGGCGTGGATATTTGACACTGAAAGCGGCGTTAGCGCATTTTTACATCCTGAGGGAGTCTATGACGACCCGAAAGGTGGTCCACAGATGGTGTCATTCGACACCATCTGTAACCTGTACGATGCTTCCAGCATCGTACAATGTTACGAAGGGGATCCCGCAGAACCAATACCGGGTATCAAGGACGAAAACGGAGAATGGAATACAACCGGGCATCCCTGCCGGATTATCCATGTGACGAAAAAAGAGCTGGCGATGTTTGCGAAGTTGTTTGATGGGAATGACAACTGGAAGCAGGCACGGCTGCCGGTGCTGCACACAGAGCAATTAATTGAAGTGTTAAGAAAGTTTGCTGAATCTTTACTCACTTTGGGACAAATGACAGACTTGCTTTATCCCACTGAAATGTGGGATGAAACTGGTTCCAGAGAAAAAGGCATAATAAAAAAATATCCTCACTTTCCTGAGAATGCTCTGCGAATGATATATTCAGGTCCTAATATAGGTATGTCTAACGCTTTATTCAAAAGTGCTAAACAAGTTTGTGACTTGAATTCAGATTATAGCAATGTTGATTTAGGCGAAATACCAGTTCACTATTTGCAACGTTGCAAATACGATATGGATTGTCCAGTTGATATATATCAGAATATGGTTCAAAAAACCGGTTGGGGAACATGGTATATTTCTGATTACAGAATAGTAACGCGTCGAATGCTTAACCAAGGTGGGGAGAGAACGTTATTTAGCGCTATTATTCCTCCAATGGCTGGTCATATTAATACGGTGTACGGTTTATCATTTAAGAACCGCAGGGATATTCCTTTGATAACTGGATTGATGTCTTCTTTACCGTATGATTTCTTTGTAAAGGCAACTGGAAAAGGGGATGCAAAGTTTAGTACGCTTTCATTATTGCCATATATTGACAATGAAGTTACAACTAAAATATCTTTACGATGTATGCTTTTAAATTGCTTAACAGATTATTATGTTATGATATGGAATGAGCTTTGTGATACTTTCGATGTATCTGATGGTTGGGCAAAATTAGATGCTCGTCTAAACAAAGAGCATTTTGAAGCTGCAAATAATAGCTGGAATTGGGACACACCACTCCGTACCGACTATGAGCGTCGTCAGGCATTGGTAGAGATCGACGTGCTCACAGCCATGGCTTTGGGCATGACGTTGGAGCAGCTGAAAACGATCTATCGCATCCAGTTTCCTGTCCTTCAGAGTTACGAGGCGGACACCTGGTATGACGCTAACGGCCGCATCGTATTCACCAACAACCGTTCTCTCACCGGCGTTGGCTTTTCCCGCCCGGAATTTGAAAACGGTATCAAGGGCGCTCCCGCAGGTAAAAAGTTTTATCGGACAATTACAGACGACACCCAGCCCGGCGGGCCGGTGCAGCACACCATTGAGTACGTGGCGCCATTTGACCGCTGCGACCGGGAGATGGATTATGAAATTGCGTGGAGATTTTTTGAAAAGTATAGTGAATGATTATTTTGCTAGTAACTTTTGGAGGTGATTTATTTATAGACAAGGTATCAAGTTAACTAATTTACATTGATAAAAAAAA
>JAJPXQ010000005.1:0-5511 GCA_021205385.1 Lachnospiraceae bacterium
TGTTCTTCAAAAAGGGGATTGGGGATATGCCCCAACAAGCAAAAAACCGTCAGACCGCCAGAAGGCGGAATGGCGGCTTTTTGGACTTTGTCTATACAAAGTCCCTGCTTGCCCAGTTCGTAAAATTCTGCAATGACCGATGTTTAGTAACGAGAATAGGGAACACCAAGATTCTGTAAAGCAGCGACCCGATCATCATTGCAAGGATGTGTATCATATAAAGCTCTAAAGAAACCATCGTTTGGTACATCAGAAATATGTTTATCTAATGCGGTAGCCAACTCTAAACCAAAACCGATTTTATAAGCAAATTCATCTGCAAGATACTCATTTTGACGCATCGACCACATCAAGAACAACATACAGAACTTTACCCATAGCCATGTTAGTGCAGTTGATATTCCAGCAAATAGTGCCGTTGCTATGGCTATTAGCCTGCTTCGGAAGCCAAATGCGAATAAACCCATAATTGCAGAAAACACCCAACAGGTAATTTTTATTAGGGCCAAACATCCAGAAATAAAAATATTTCCACCGCCTATCAATAGCTGAATAACTGTATGTTGATATGCGAGGTGTCCAATTTCGTGCGCAAGAATGCCAAGCATCATATCGTCGGGAAGTGCAAGTAGGCCATCAGTAATACACAAGGTTTGCCGCCCTATAGCAAATGCATTGGGAGCGGAATCATGGACGATCATAACTTTTACCTTTGCCGGAGCAAGAGAAGTGCTAGTTTTAGCTTTATCTAGGACATATTGAACTAGTGGAATCACACGCAGTTGTATATCAGTTCTTTTTATATTTTTTGCACCGGCAAATGCCGCTAAACATGCTTCTCCTATTGGAGATAAACTGATTGCCACCGTCACAAAATAAATGATAATTAGTTCAGCAACATTTCCGGATGTTCCAAACACGGCAGTAATCAGAAGTATATTGAGAACGAAAAACAAAACTGTTCCAAGATTAGAAAAGCGAACAATTCTGCCTACGCGATGCCATATATCCATAATTCGCCTCCTTTCATTGCCGTTGAAATTATCCTATTATTCAAATGTAAAATAGTCTCTGTTTCGTTCCTTAAATAGAGAAAAAACCGTCCCTAATACAAACTCATTCTCTACACTCATATAGCTTTCTGTTTCTCCATCCATCTCGTCCAACTGTAAAATAACAACTTGCCCATCCCAGTCTTTTATCGGTGCTAATACAACATACTCCTTCTTCCTATACGCAATCAAATCTAAAAATTCAAATTCTACATCATGGCCATTTTCATCAGTCAAAATAATAACATTTCTATCATTCACTAAGATGCCTCCTAGTATAGGTAGTCGTCGTTAATAGTTACACCTAACCGTTCAAACAAATTGTCTTTTTGGGATTGGATACAGTCCATCATGGCTTGCTTGATTGTCCCTATTGGTATGTTATCTGGGAGCATCGCTCTTGGAACGCCATGACCAAATAGTTTGATATATTGCTCTTCAATTTCATAATACTCTTTTTCTATTTGCGGTTCAGGAGTATCAAGAAAATCGTTCATGAAATTTTCAACGCTTTTGTATTTGTCCATTTTACACACTACCTTTCTCTGCTAAGACTTCTTACATGATTGTCTGGCCTGATCGAATCAATCATAGAAGAAAAAATACCGAATGCCGTGGGAAAGAAATTCGCTAAAAGTTCCAATTTGCCTTGGCTTCCCATGGATGCCTCAAAAAAGTGAGCAAATGCTTCTGCCTGAAGATTACCTGATCTACCCCAATAGCTTCTTGAATGACCATAACTTCCGTGTAGTTGACCATTAGTTGTTGCATCAAGCAAATCTGAAAAAGAATGCGCTGAATTTTGCCTTATGCGGATCAAAAAATCATTTTGTCTTTCTGGTGAAAGATTATTATACAAGTTTAAGATCCGTTGCCCATCCTCAACCAATGCCGCGCCGAATTCAGGAGTGTTGGATAAATTATTTTGATAGTTGCACGATGCATGGTCTATCATGTGGGCGAGCTCATGGAAATAAGTTGTTCCTGCACCACGTGGGTTGTGCATATCAGAGGCTGCATTATAATAAACTCCTCGCGAATGGCCTATGTAATTTGCAGGCGAATAATGTGCCGACTGATCTGGTGGATATTCAGAATCTCGTATCATCAATTTCCCTGCAAAGTGGTCGAATACTTCTTTGACGTTCTGTTCCGCATTTTCATGACGTTGCGATATAGCAGCAAGGTATCCATCGGGTGTACCACCTTGAGTTAATACTCCAAGACAATATTGATAAGAGGAATTATTAACATTAGGTGTCTGGAGGCTTTGCACAAACGAAGCCCGTGTAGATTGATCACCTAAGCTAACATTATCATACTCTTGTACGATTTTTGCAACTAATGCAACGTATTTTTCTGCTTGAATCATGATCTGTAAAATGTCGCTAAGTGCTTTATTGCAATCATTTACGATTATCCCTAGCTCACTATACTTTTTATCATTCCACCCATTTCCTAATTCTTCATATTTCATCTTAACAGCAGTTCTTGCTGCTTCGATGGAAGATATAGAAGTCTGCAAATTTTTTAGTATAGTTAAAAGCTGAGAGGAATTAGCATTTGCTACATCCAATTTATCACCCCTTTGTAGCTTACTTTATATGCAGTGATGTGCCAGATAAATCTGACACATCACTATTCAATGAGGTTTTAATCAAGGGAGGAAAGAAATAGTTCTAGTTCAGCGGCAGTTGGCGCAATATAAGGCTTCATCTGGTAGGTATCCTTGACACCATCAGTAAAGTACACCGTGTTATCACGCAACCCTGTTACAGAAACATTCTCGACAAGGTTATCGGCATCATTGTCATTGAGTGAAAAGATAATCCGTTCAGGGAACTTAGCCAACGTGTTCTCTCCATAATGCATACAATCCTTTACAGTTTGGTACTCTGAAGAACTGATAATAAAGTGAATACCAAATCCGGAGCCATCCTCGATAAGTTTGAGTAGCTTTTCGTTTGAAGTACTAAGGTCATTTGAGCTACTGTTGCGACTAGATATAAAGCTATTGAGCGAAGCAAACGGATCTTCGTCGTCTGCTGTAGCGACCATATCACCTTCAATTTCTATATACTCAGATTCATCAACATTTTCGCCTTTAAGCATCGACTTAACAATGTCCAAGAACTGGAGGTTCTTGATAATTATAAAGATAATACCGCTTTCATTAGTTTTCTTCCTCGCAGTATAGATTTCATATATATCGTGTATAAATTGCACAATATCTGCACGAGAAACCGCCAGATGAAAGTTTGTGTAATGCGATTGCAAGACACTATAGAACTCTCCTGATACATCATCTCCAACCAAGGAATCGCCATCAATGCAATAGATAGCGGTATTTGTATTAATTGCAGCCGAAACCATATATTCATTCACAACGTTATTTGCCATTCTCTCATTTGAACCACAAACCAGAAGGTTATGTTTGCGCTTCCGATCAACTATAATTTCAAATGGATCGGCAACTTTAATAGTGTTCCCCATGTGAATATGCACAGGCAGGATACTTGTCCGCTTAATATTGCGACTTGCAAAGTAGTCGAGGAGTTGTTCTGTACGACTTCCTTCAAAAATCTGTGTTGTACAAGGCACGTCAGCAAAGGTCTTGCTGATTAGTTTGAGGTATTTCGCTTTATTTTCACTGTCACAAAATGCTACACGTAGACCAATATTGCCATACTGCTCAGTGTAGTCGGGATTCATTACCGCAGTGCCTTTTGGCCCAACCATTTTATCTAAAGCGTCTCTTTCATAGCGATCAGAGAACAAGTATCTGGCGTCATCTTCACCGCACTTTAATCCAATGCGTACACGCATCTGTTCAATAGTACCTCTATCCAATGTGAGAGTACTGATAATATTAGTCGACTGCGTTGCCATCAATAAATGAACACCATAAGCACGACCTTCAGTTACGATACGCTTGGCATGATTTGCACTTCTCATGGCTACTTTTCTGTTTGTTGAATCGTCAAACAAGATTTGGAATTCATCCATGATAACAAGAATGCGGGGCATAGGTTTACCGGTTCCCTTAACATAATCTTCAACTTTTGTGTAGCCGCCAGCATTTTTGAATGCATTCGATCGTTTTTCCATTTCGTCAACTAAATTTTGCAGGATGCTTTCTCCAAACTCCTGCATGGCATCCAAGGCCAACAGTTGGATATGCGGCAAACGCTCGGATTCATATATTTTGAACTCTGTACCTCCCTTGAAATCCATCATATAAAGGTGGAGTTGGTCAGGACTATAGTGTAGCATACTGCTCATAATTAAAGTATGGAGCAATGTTGATTTACCGCCGCCAGTACCTCCGCCAATTAAGCCGTGGTGTGATGTACCTTCACCCAACCTCAAACTGATAACAGCATCTTCGTCACCAAGTCCCATAGGAATGTCGAGAACATGTGCAGACTCACAAGAAAACAACTCAGGTGCAAGAATATCAGTAAAAGATAGACCTTTGTTTTTAATAACCTCGGCAGCCTTATAGTATGTATCCGTGAAACTGTTAATAGCCTTATTGTCCATCAGCTGCGGTAATTTGATAGGTAGGTTATATGGCAGTAGCATATACTGATTGTCTTTGTAATCCAATGGTACACAGTATTTTGCAATTTGCTCCATACGTTCTTCGATACTTTCGTATCTGGAGAATGTAACTCCTGGATTATGGCAAATCAAAGTGTACACTCCACATTTGTTACCGTTCCTTAAAATGTTAATTAACGTGTCAACACATCGGCCATCCATTCCTCCGGGAAAGTCATAAATGACAAGTAGAGTGATTGGCTCAGCTCTATTCGGAGTATTTAAGTTATACTCTAAGAGATCCTGATATTTCGTCCCCAACTTATTCAGGATGAAGTCATCTATCTGAGCATTGATAGCTTGAAGTTTCTCGTAAATCGCCTCCGGGCTGGTATAAATCTTTTCACCAAAAATATCCGGAAGGTGTTTTCTGAAATCCAAAAATGGAAGAATACTATTTCCACGTTGTTCGCTATCCATGATACAGAAATTGACCTTGGTAACCGGAAGAAACGACAACATACTCCACATTACATGATGAGTGAAGGTTCTTATCGCAGCACTATTATTTTCGGGCGCATTAAGCAAAACGTTGAAAGAATTTCTCAAGTCAAACGATAGCGGTAATTCAACATGATCCAGCGCAACAACCTTTTCGCCAGTTTTTTCTCCAAAAACCTTGCGAATACGGTCATAGCCTATGCTATCAGAAAAAATGTCAGACGGATATGATACTTCGCCAAGCGTTACGCTCTGTGGGAATGTACTGCCCACATCAGGGACATGAGCATATTCTTGCTGATAGCTTTCCATCATTTTCCCAATAAGCCTAATATGCTGTTCCAGTTCCTCCATATTTTCAGCATCAACGAGTTTCTTAATAAGTGGTGAGAAAGCAATCCGTCGATTTTTAATG
>JAJPXQ010000005.1:5521-7637 GCA_021205385.1 Lachnospiraceae bacterium
CCTCAAAAATGAGCATATATTTACTAAAGAACTTAGCAAAATTCGTTTTATCCGGCATGGAAATATAAATCAACGGCATGCCCCTCATAATAAAGCTCTCTCCCTGCTGTTTAATTACAACAGAAAGCGACTCTATTGTTTTGAGGCTCTGAACAAATTCATCGCGATCATTGCCTGTTGTTGGAGAGTATAGGATAAGTGTATAAATTCCACACTTGCTTCCGTTACGCAACACATTGCGCAATCCAGCGAGTCCTTGTTCATCGAAACCTTTAGGAAAGTCATACAAAACAAACAACTCAGAACTGATTTCATATGAAGGATTTTCTTCAGCATAGTCATAAATCGTATCGAAACGAGTCCCTAGTTTGTCCTGAAGAATATCCTCAATTCTATCATTTAAACTATTGATTTTCTCTAAAATGTGTTCTCGATCAATGATGATCTGCTCACCAAACAATTCAGGGAGTTTTTTCTTTGCATCAAAATATGGTGCTACACTATTACCGCGATTTTCTGGATCGACAATGGAAAATGCAAGTTTTGCCACTGGGCAAGCAGATAGCACACTGAACATGATGGAATGAGAAAATGCTTGTAATGCACTATTATTACTATTATCAGAAACGACAAACCAGGTTGGTGCATTCTTTGTGGTCAAAGTAATCGGCATACGAATACTACCGTTTACTAGAAGAGAGGCACATTTTTCCTTAATTAGGGAGGCAACAATCCCGGACTGCACGAAGAAATCCACAGGATAATCAACGAAACTCATGTGCAAGATCCCGTTTTCAATCCGATGCCCTGTGTTGACTTTGTTTTGAGTTTTTGAATATTCCACCATTTGAGAATGAAGAAAATCCACCAAAACATCGGGTAGTATGTCGTCAAGAGCTGTGCAAATTTTGCCAGCAATGTTGTCTAAAGTAATTCTATAGGTTTCTTCTAAATTGGCTAATTCCTTCTTATGAATATTAAGAAGTTCTGTCCTTTTGGAAAAATAGGCTGTTTTTTGCTGAGATAGTTCCTCAGTGGTAAGCGTAGGAAGAATTTCTTCAATCTCCTGTTCAAACAGTTTCAAAGTGTTGCGGAGAATTATCAATTCCTCATAGTCTTTTTTTCTTTTGCTAGAAAAGAAATAATTAAGTCCATTGATCAATGCAGGAAGAATATCCTCAGAATACTTCTTGGATATAGTTGCATAGTCGCCTTTGATTTGCTCTAAAATGGCAAAATAATCCGCGACATCTTGATACCGATCACTTGTCTTATCCGCTAATTCAGCTTCCTTTTTCTCCTTCGTTTTTCGATAGTATTTATCTACCTGAGAAAGTCGCGTATCAAGGGCATCTATGTCTGCCAGCATCTGCTGAGCTTCTTTAATAGCTTGTTTGGACTTGCTGGAAATAGCCGCACAGTTATTCTTATAGCTTTTCTCTAACTGCAAAAGGGTAGAATTATGCCTATTTAAGAGAGTTTGCTTATTTTGTTCATAAGTCGAGCGACTATTATTGATAAGAGTTTCCGAATTGTCCGCAAAAGCATTAACTTCTGCAATCAGGGCAAATATCTCCGCTTGAGTAATAGCATCCATTATTTCATTCCTTTCTCCCAAATAGGCGTCTTTTTATTTTTCCTCCAGTTCGTATTTACATTTACCAGAACATTTTCTCCCAAAGTCAACAACAAGGGATGTAGTTACCTGAAGCGGATAGCTGAAAATCTCAACCATTTCTCCGCCAATTTCAGGATTGCTGGTATTACATACTAAAGTATATTGCTTCAAATCATTTAACAAACGAGGAACATAACCAGGGTTGGTTGAGTTCAAAATGTCGATTGTCAATTTGATACCGATACTAGTGATAAAATTAATATCAACTGAAATACCCGGTTCAAATTTCATACCCTCAGTATGTTCCTGATTAGAATAAATATGATGATTTGCTTGGGCTCGTGCAGAGATATTGCCGCCGTCTCCAAGGGCACATTCATAGCAGGGCATATTCCGTCCTGGAATATGATAAAAAATCTCCCCTGCATAAGCTCTTTCCCAAAAACCAATGGAAATGAAAGATGCTGTATAATAAATACTGATGCGATTGGTATAAAC
>JAJPXQ010000029.1 GCA_021205385.1 Lachnospiraceae bacterium
AGTCAATATAATATTTTTAAACGTTTAAATTTAATTTTTTTAGCTATTGCATCCAAAAGAAATCTGTGGGAAGATAGAAGCGTCAAGAAACTCATTTCCGTCAAAGGGGCGGATGGGAAAAAATCAAAAGGAGGAACTTGTAAAATGAAAAAGGTTATCGCGATGCTTTTGGTCAGCGCCATGACGATCAGTCTGGTGGCATGCGGCTCCAGCAGCTCCAGCAGTTCGAGCAGCAGCACGACAGAGGAGACGGAGGATACCGAGGAGGCTGAAGCTGCTGAGGAGACGGAGGCGGCGGAGACGACGACGGACGGCGACGTTCCGACGATCGCATTTGTGCCGAAGGTTATCGGCCAGGCATGGTGGGATTATGTACAGAGCGGCGTTGAGGAGTGGGCTGAGACCAATGGCATTGATGTGATCTATCAGGGCCCGACATCTACCAGCGCTGAGGAGCAGGTTCAGATCATGACCGACCTTGTAAACCAGGGCATTGATGTCCTCTGCTTCTCCCCGAACGATCCGGACGCCTGCGAGGAGATCTGTGCACAGGCTCGGGAGCAGGGCATCATCGTGATCACGACGGAGGCTTCCGGTATGACGAATGTCGATTACGACATCGAGGCTTTCGATGAGGCCGGATTTGGCGCTTTCCTGATGGATGAGCTGGCTGCACAGATGGGCGAAGAGGGCGAGTACATTACGATGGTCGGTTCCCTTACCATGGAGTCTCAGAACAACTGGGCGGACGCCGCTGTCGCGCGTCAGCAGGAAGCATATCCGAACATGACGCTTGTGGAAGATGAGCGCGTGGAAAATGGTTCCGATGCTGAGAAAGCTTATGAGCTTACCAAAGAGCTGAAGAGCAAATATCCGGATCTGAAGGGTATCCTCGGTACCGGTTCCTTCGATGCTCCTGGCTGCGCCCGTGCGATCGAGGAGATGGGACTGACCGGCGAGATGTTTGCGATCTCCTGCGCACTTCCGTCTGAGACTGCTGATTACCTGAAGAATGGCACACTTGGTTCTGTAGGTCTGTGGGATCCGGCTCTTTCCGCACAGGTTATGCTGAGCACGGCTGTGATGCTTTACAATGGCGAGACGATCGATACCGGTTCTGACCTTGGCTATGACGGCTATGACAATGTGACGGTGGACGGCACGGTTGTATACGGTGACGCTTCCCTAGCAATCACGGCTGACAATGTAGACGACTTCGATTTCTAAATAAGGAAAAGTATCTGAAGCTGAATATGGTAATGCAGAGGGACCGGGACAGAGAGAGCGTTCTCTGTCCCGGCCTTTTTAGAAAACACAGGAATACATAGAGAAGGAGCTTGCAAGCCTATGTCAGAATATTTACTGCAAATGACCGGGATCTGCAAATCATTTGTGGGTGTCCGTGCTCTGGATCAGGTGAATTTTGCGATCAGGCCGGGAAAGGTCATGTGTCTGGCCGGTGAGAACGGCTGCGGGAAATCCACGCTCGTCAAGATCATTTCCGGCGTCTATACCAGAGATGAGGGAAAGGTTGTCTTCGAGGGAAAAGAGATTTCCAAAATCACGCCTGCGGAGGCGACAAAGCTGGGGATTCAGGTCATCTATCAGGATATGTCCATCTTTCCGAACCTGACTGTAATGGAGAACCTGGCGATTAACTCAGAGATCACAGCGGGACATAAGATGGTGAATCGCAAGCGCTGGGAAGCTACTGCGAAGGAAGCGCTCTCCAAGATTGGTTACGATATTGATCTGTATGCCAAGATGGGAGAACTCAGCGTGGCCGACAAACAGCTGGTAGCCATCTGCCGCGCACTGCTGTTCAACGCGAAGCTGATCATTATGGATGAGCCGACCACGGCGCTGACAAAGAAAGAGGTCGACGCCCTGTTTAAGACCGTGCGGAAGCTGCGGGATGCAGGGATTGCGATCATGTTTATCAGTCACAAGACGGAGGAGATTTTTGAGATTTCTGATGATGTCTGTATTATGAGAAACGGAAAGAACGTGTACGGGGGTCCGACAGCGGATCTGACCCGCGATGACTTCACCTATTATATGACCGGCAGACGCCTGACGGACGATCATTTTATTGCAAAGAATGTCAGCGAGACACCGGTGCTGAAGGTGGAGAATCTGTCACTGAAAAATAAATATCAGGATATTTCCTTTGATCTTCGAAAAGGAGAAATCCTCGGTATCACCGGACTGCTGGGATCAGGCCGTACCGAACTGGCCTTAAGTCTCTTTGGCCTGGAGAAACCGAACAGCGGGAAAGTCAGCCTGAATGGGAAGGAAGTTCACATCACATCTCCGATGAAAGCGCAGAAACTGGGGATTGGTTATGTGCCGGAGGACCGCCTGACAGAGGGGCTTTGCATGGAACAGCCGATCGCGGACAATATTGCGCTGTCCTCGCTGAAACGGCTTTCCAAAGGGCTGGGTTTCCTGCGGCATGAGGATATCGTGGCCGAGGGCAATATCTGGAAGGAAAAATTCTCCATCGCGACAGATGATGTGAACAAATATGCATCGACGCTCTCCGGCGGAAACCAGCAGAAGATCGTGCTTTCCAAGTGGCTGAGCAATGACCTCGACGTACTGATCCTGAACGGCCCGACTGTCGGCGTGGACGTCGGCGCCAAGCAGGATATTCATCATCTGATCCATGAACTGGCGAATGAGGGGCTGGCTGTCATCATTATCTCCGACGACCTGCAGGAGGTCGTCGTCAACTGCAGCCGCGTGATCATCATGAAGGATGGCATGATTGCCGGCGAGATGAGCGGCGATGAGATCAGCGAGCCAAATATTCTGGAAAGTATACGCTGAGGAGGGGAGAATGCTATGAACAATGCAAAATTAAGACGCATGACGCGTAAAACAGAATTCTGGATTTTCCTGGTTCTGGTTATCATGTGCATCGGCATTACCATTCTGTCGAATGGGCAACTTATGGAACCCTCCACAATCGTGACAATCCTGCGCTCGATGGTAGTGGACGGCATGTTCGCGATGTGTTCGCTGGTGGTTATGGTATCGGGCGGTTTTGACCTTTCTTTTCCGGCTATTTCCGCAATGTCCTATTCACTGGCAGTGACGATCTGCACCAATATGGGCTGGTGTGAGACCAATCCGATTGCAGGCTTCGTGATTGCGATGGCGATCGGCTGGGTTCTTGGCATGCTGAATGGCTGGATCATTGCAAATTTTAAACTGAACACCATGATTGTCACACTCGGTACGCAGACCTTCTTCAATGGCGTAAACCTTGGTTTGTTCCAGGCGAAGGAGATTACATCCAAACTTCCGACGGGCTTTAAGAACTTTGGTACTGCTTATCTCTTTGAGGTATACAGCTCGGCGGGTATCCGCTCCACGATGACGGCCATGTTCCTGTTCTTCGTCGCATTGTGCCTGATCACTTCCTTTGTACTGAACCGGACGATGTTCGGCCGGGCGCTTTACGCGATCGGCGGCAATGAGGTTTCTGCGGAGCGCGCGGGCTACAATGTAAAGCGGGTAAAGTTCCTTCTGTACTCGATCGTCGGCGCGGTATCCGGTTTTATCGGTATGATCCGTGTATGTATGGCGAGTCAGTCGATTCCGAAAGCGCTCGAAGGCAAGGAGATGACGATCATTCCCGCGGTTATCCTGGGCGGCGCGAGTATCTTCGGCGGCGAAGGTTCTGTATTTGGCACGGTCTGTGCGGTTGCAATCATCACGGTTGTTTCCAACAGTATGATTCTGATCGGTATCAGCACGAGCTGGCAGAACTTCTTTAACGGCATGGTGATCCTGGTCGGTATTACCGTATCTGCGGTACAGGCCATGCGCCGGAATAAATAAGGAGGTGTGAAATGAAACTGAAAGAATATGCGAAAAAAAATCAGTATACGGTCATGCTCCTTGCGCTGATGGCGATTCTGCTTCTGTTCTTCACCGTGACCAAGGGGAGTACACTCTGGATGGTCAGTACCTGGAAGAGTATGATGACGCAGTTCCCGGTCTATGGTGTGATGACGATCGGCGTCATGTTCTGCTTTATCAGCGGACATATTGATATGTCTTTTGTGGCTCTGGGTGATTTCGCCTGTATTATTGGCATGAGCTACATGGTGAATCATGCGACGGAGAGCATGGGCAGTGGCCAGATTCTCGGGATTGTCCTGGTTGGCGTTCTGATCGTCCTGCTTATCGGTGCACTCGGCGGCCTGATCAACGGCCTGCTGATTACAAAGCTGAACATTCCGCCGGTTATGGCGACGATCGCCATGCAGCTTGTCTGGACGGGTCTGTCGATCGCTCTGACAGAGGGAAATACGGTTACCGGAATTCCCACAATGTTTACGTCGACATTAAATAAGGTATACTTTGGATTCCTTCCGATGTCTGTGATCATTTTTGCGATTGTATTCATCATAGCGGCGTTCCTGCTGAAGTATACGACTTATGGCGAGAAGCTGTATATGATCGGTACCAATAAGAAGGCATCGCATTTCTCTGCGATCAATACGGATCGCATGATCATCGGCACCTTCATCCTCTGCGACGTGATCTGCTGCATCGGCGCACTGCTGATGGTGGCGACCATGAGCTCCGCCAAGGCGGACTATGGCACTTCGTATGTGATGCGTTGCATCCTGATCCTGGTGCTGGCGGGCGTGCTGCCGGATGGCGGCATGGGCAAGATCCTGAACGTACTGCTTGCGATCGTATCAATTCAGATCATCGCAACCGGTGTGAATATGTTCTCCTCGCTGAATACTTATTATGCGAACATGATCTGGGGCGGACTTTTGATCATCGTCCTGATTCTGAGCACGAAGCTGGGAGGAAATGGCTTTGTCAGAAAGAAAAAGCCAAAAATCGAAAAGAAGGCGGCAGCCTGACGCGTGGGTCCGGCTGTGAGCAGATAAAAAGGAGGCTGAGTATGAACAGTATTGAACGTTTTTATGCGACCATCGAGAGAAGACCTGTAGATCGTCCCGCCTGCTGGCTTGGCGATCCGACTCCCCAGGCGGTTCCCGCACTCTGCGAGCACTTTGGAGTGAGTGATATCAAGGAACTGAAGAGAGTCTGCGGTGACGACTTCTATGCAGTGGAAGTTCCCTATCACTCAGAGACCTGCAATGCGATTTTCGCTGCTTTTGACTGGTACATGAATGGAAGTAACGTGGACACGGAGCACCGTACGCTGACGGCGGACGCCTGTTTCACGCCATGCGAGGATGTGGAGGACGTGAAGGCAGTGAATTTCCCGTGGCCGGATCCGGAGAAATACATTGATCCGGAAGAGTGCAAAAAGCTGGTGGATGAGGCGCCGAAGGACAAGACAGTTCTGGGAATGCTCTGGGCCTGCCACTTCCAGGACGTCTGCGCCGCGTTTGGTATGCAGACCTGCCTGATGAATATGGTGGCGGAGCCGGAGATGGTGCACTATGTGGATGACAAGATTGTGGCCTTTTATGAGAAGGCGCTGAAGATTTTCCTCGATGCGACGAAGGGCAAAGTGCACGCGATCCTGATCGGCGATGATGTCGGCAGCCAGAGAGGACTGATGATCAGCCCGGAGCTGATATCCGAGTTCGTGATTCCGGGTGCGAAGCGGCTCATCGATCTCGCGCACAGCTATGGAGTAAAGGTGATCTATCACTCCTGCGGATCGATTGTCGATGCAATTCCGCTGCTGATTGATGCCGGAGTCGATGCGATTCATCCGATCCAGGCGCTGGCCGCCGGCATGGACCCTGCCAATCTGAAGGAGAAATTCGAGGGCAAGGTTTCCTTCTGCGGTGGGGTGGATACGCAGGATCTGCTGCCGAACGGCACTCCGGAAATGGTAGCTGCAAAGGTGAAAGAGCTGAGAACCTATTTCCCGACCGGACTGATTGTCTCTCCGAGTCATGAAGGCCTGCAGGACGATGTGCCGCCAAGGAATATCAAGGCGCTGTTTGAAGAGGCAAACAAGATCTATTAGATCAGAAAGGAAGCAACGTAAGATGGTGCGCAGATTTGGCTCTGTGATCAAAGTGAAGCCGGACGGGCTTGCGAGTTATAAAGCTTACCACGCAAACCCGCTTCCGGGCGTGAACGAGATGATCAAAGAGTGCCATTTGAAAAATTACTCGATCTACAGCAGAGGAGACTATCTGTTCTCTTACTTTGAGTACGATGGAGACGACTATGACGCGGACATGGAAAAAATGGCCGCTGACCCGGCGACGCAGCGCTGGTGGGACGTCGTGAAGCCTCTGATGCAGCCGCTCGAGGATCGGGCGGAAGGAGAGTTCTGGTCGGACATGGAAGAGATTTACCATTTGGATTAAAAGCAGACCGGTCGTTGTCACAGCAGACAGCGACCGGTTTTTTCAGGAAAATTCCGCCTTCAGAAATTTCTTTGGCGTTGTTCCCTTATATTTATGGAAAGTACGGATAAAGTAGCTCTCGTCGTTAAACCCGCAGGAGATTGCCGTTTCTTTGATTGACAGGTTCTTTGTCGACAGCATCTCACAGGCACACTCGATCCGGAAATAGTTCAGATAGTCGATCGGCGTGCGGCCGGTCACGCTGCGAAAGCAGCGGCAGAAATATTTCGGGTTCATTCCGGCGATTCGCGCAAGAGAGTCCAGACTGATATTGCCGGAATAATTGTCCGATATGTAGGCCAGCACGCTTTTAATGGAATTCAGACGCTCGGCGAAGACGGCGTCACTCTTGTTTTCTTCATATAAATGTTCGCTGAGGATAACGCCCAGGAGCTGGTAGAGATATCCCTGCGTCAGAAACTCATATCCGGTCTGCCGCCTGGAAAGCGAGTCCGTCAGCTGGTCGATGATGGGAACGACCAGGCTGCAGCGTTCTGACAACAGTGTGTGGATCAGAATCTTATGGTCCCGGATATCCTGGATGGTCTTTGCGCAGGCGTGGTTGTCTTTCAGCAGAAATTCCAGATCAAACAAAATGCAGTCGTAGACGCAGCTGTGATCCACCGGATCGCCTCCGTGCAGTGTTCCTCCTGTGATGAGCACAACGTCTCCGCTGTGGTAGCAGCGGGTGAGGTTGTCGAGTGTGAGACGGAAGGAACCGGACAGAATGTGAATGAGCTCATAGTGCAGATGCCAGTGATAAGTCATGTAGTAGCGCGGACTGTAGGGAGTCTGGTGATAAAAGGCAATCGGAAAGTTGAAGGTGCCCTGCTCACGGCGCTCCCGGTAGTCGAGATATTTCATGAAATGTTTCTCCTTATAAAAAGTGAATTTTGTGCTATTTTTTTATAGTATATCACTTTTGTTTGGACGTGTCATTCTTTATAATGAAAATATCTGAGAAAGTGTATGCTATATAAAGGAGCTTCC
>JAJPXQ010000014.1 GCA_021205385.1 Lachnospiraceae bacterium
CATGCAAATCCCGCGCTTCGATCTTATGGCTTGGGCAGACATTCCGCCCCAGCCGATTATAGGTCTGGCAGATGAAATAGGTCTTGTCAATCGCTTCCCTCTTCTGTTTCGTGGTGCGGTTGACATCCGTCCTCCCGACTTTTTCATATCGCACCTGCATGGACTTTCCGCAGGTAGCGCAGTAGATAATGCCATGGAAAATATTATTATAGGGGCAGGCGTTTCCAACCATGATTCGCGGCTTTGCGTCGATCATTTCCTGCACGCGCTGCCATTCATCCGATGGGATAATCGCTTCATGGCAATTCTCAATCACTTCCCATTCTTCGCGTGGGATAAGATTAACCGTGTTCGATCGGATACCTTTCTGGTGTGACCGGAACACAAGGTGTGCGCCTTTATAAAACGGGTTCCGCAAAATGTGGCTGATTCTGGAAACAGACCAGTAATAATAATTCTCGTCCCGTTCTGTATTGGATTTCAAGCGGGTGATCGGGATTCTTTCCTCCATCAGCCGCTTGGAAATGCGCATACAGCCCATCCCGTCCAGTGCCATATCATAAATTTTCCGGATAACCGGCGCTTCCTCTGGATTTATAATCAGATGCCCCTTATCATCCGGATCGCGCATCAGGCCATAAGGCGTTGTCCCTCCGCAGAACTTTCCCTGACGGGAGCGCGCCGTGATACCAGCCAGCACTTTCTTCGATATATCGCGAGAATACATGTCATTGAGGATATTTTTGAAAGGCGTGATATCCATCTCCTGTTTCGTCAGGCTGTCCACGCCGTCCGTGACCGCGATATAACGCACATTGTGTTTTGGAAAATAGATTTCGATATAACTGCCCGCTTCGATATAATTACGGCCCAGCCTGCTAAGATCTTTGGTGATTACACAACCGATCTTCCCGGCTTCAATGTCGGCGATCATACGCTGGAAAGATGGCCTGTTGAAATTACGGCCTGTATAACCGTCGTCAACATAGTATTCATACTGAAACATGCCATTTTTTTCAGCGTAGTCCTTGAGCAAAAGTTTTTGATTGCTGATGCTCATACTCTCATTTTCACGGCCATCTTCAAGGGACAGCCTGCAATAGAGGGCAGCTATTTTCTGATTTGAAGATTTGGATTGATTTTTCCTGCTCATAGTTTTCTCCTTCTATGAACAGGGACACGATATAATCATACTACCATGCCCCCACTCATCTTTCAACATATTTTTACAGTTCCCATAAATTTTTCAACTTGCTTTCTGCTCCAGCCAGTCCTCGAAGCGGTCATAAGCCTGCCGCTCAATCAGCTGCTCAAACGCTTCCTGCATGGACTGCTGTCCGGAGAACTCCCTGCTGACTACAAAGATTACCTTTGATTTCTTCTTTGCCGGTTTTTCCGACTTCTGAAATTCTTTGATTTCTGCCATCTCAATTACCTCCGTAAAATAAAAATAGCCGACGCTCCCTGCACGGCTCTGTGTGTTTGTGTTATAAATCAAGTCCACGAAATGAGGACTTGAACCGCAAGCGGACATTTTGTCCATTCGCGGTGCGCTCTCCTCAAAGTGAAGATTAACCGCAAGTCCTGATTTTGAGGGCTTGCGGCGCGGCGCTCAGTCCACAAGTTCTGATTTTCAGAACTTGCGGTGACTTCCGTATCAAGTTCCCAAAATGGGAACTTGATTTCCTACCTGTGGTACTGCTCAAAGTGAGCAGCACCAACACCCTGTCTCCTCGCCTCACGGCGTGGAGCTGCCCGACAGAGAAAAGCAATCCCGCGAAGCCGGAAGGTCGTGGCTGTAAACGAAAAGTGTAAACAGTGCCCAAAACATTTTCATAATAAAACCATACTTCCAGAAGCTCTTCCCTTATCGAAAAAAGTCTTTTATCTTTGTTTACACTGTTTACATACACATAAAGAAGAAAGAATGCCGATTTATCAAGGCATTCCACACCATCAGCTTGTAAACAGGTGTAAACGGGCGGGGCGATTTCCCCTTAAAATCAGCCCTCAAAAGGCGTCTGAACGCCATCCGGCAGGGGCGAAAATCCATTTTTATCGCGCGGCGCGGAAAAATCCTGCAAAGACATTTGCGCGAAGCTCGATTTTCCGTTTACAACATTGCCGTTTACATCCACTTTCGGGTTGTCCCTGATCCACGAGCGCTGCTGACCGTATTCGGGGAAACGGTGCTGCGGGCCTTTGCTCCACCCGTCAATGGTATTGTTCATCACGCTGTTAATCTCGCTCTTGGCTTTCGGGTCAGGATCACCGACCAGTTTGTAGCACTCGTTATAAATCATCTTCGTGCATACATAATCTCCGCTGTAGCCGTCAAGCCACGCCTGAACCATTCCCGTCGCGGTATCCTCTGCCATGAAGTCCAGACGTCGGATATTCATTTCTTTTTCCAACGCCGGGGAGAAACGTAACGACCAGTCTCCGCTGTTATAGATAACCATAACTTCCGCCCAGAGCTGATCCACATACGCTCTGGTTTCCGCTTCATTGCTCAACACGTGCGTCTCTGCCTTTGCAGCGTCCGTCTGAATCGGATAGAAGCGCCGATTGCCTGTCCGGTCAAGGGGCAGGAAACGGATGCGGTTGGACGTGCCGACAAAGACACACTGCCGCGGCCTGTCCTTTGGATAACGGTCATACGGCGTTTTATAGGTTTCCTTCTGCCTTGAAAGAAAGGCTTTGATCTCCTCCACGCTCTTTGCACTGGACGTCCCCAGCATCTCCGCCATTTCTATAATCCAGTGTCCCTGCATCTTCCGATACACATTTTCATCATCCATTTTTTTCAGGTCGTCGGAAAACCATTCGTCCTTGATCGCAAGGAATCGGAAAAAACTGGACTTGCCGACGCCCTGATCGCCGACAAGGCAGAGCATGGCTTCATACTTACACCCTGGATGAAATACACGCTCGATAGCACCCAACATAAACAGCTTCATACATTCGCGGGTCAGCTCGTCGTTGTCTGCGCCCAGAAAGTGGTGCAGCACGTTTCCCAGACGTTCCTGCCCGTCCCATGTCAGGCTACTTAGATACTCCCTGATCGGATGATAGGTGTTCCGATTCGCCACAACGCGGATCGCGTTCTGAATATTTTTCTCGTTGATCAGATCGTAGCAGACCTCCAGATAAAGATAAAGCTGGCTCAGATCATCGTCTGTCAGGCTTGCTTCCACCCTGCGCCATCCCACATCTTTTACGATGTCTATCCTCCCCGTCAGAAGGTTATACCGGATCGCGCCCTTCAATACCGGATCGTTTTCAAGAGCGGTCACACAATTCTGCTTTGACTGCCTTACGCCGCCCTTCATCGTGCATTCCAGTGAAGCCCTGACCGCTTCGATCTGCTGAAGGGTTTCCTCGTTCATATTGTTCCATACGTCGCTCATAAACTTTTATCTCCTCTCTACAGCGCGAATATAAATTCCAGAGCTGATCTGCGCTGCATGAAATCAGCTCGTCCAACAGGTACTCCACGCGAACCTGCCTCTCCAATGCTTCACAAAAAAGAGGATTCCACTCCTCCTCCATGTTCTGCGGCGCGCATTCCTCATGCCACTCTCTCAGGAGTGATAAATAATGCAGAAGGACTTTTACGCCATGCCGGACTTCCTCCTCCTGCTTCTTTTTTGGGTCTTGCTTCAACTGCGGCAGTATCCTCTTTCGGAAATGAATGTTCCGGCTATCCCTATCCGGCAATATAATTCCAAAATCGTCTGCTAATTTCAGCGCGGCGGCGCGGGCGGTCAGACCGTGCAGCTTCGCCGCCAGGTCGATCACGTCTCCGGTTTCCCCGCACCCGAAGCAGAAATAACGCCTGTCCAGTTTCATACTGGGATTCTTATCATCGTGGAATGGACAACAGGCCATTCCGTTCCGGTTCACTTTGATTCCGTAGTGCTCCGCTGCCTGCTGCGCCGTGACAGACTGCTTCACGGCTTCATATACATTCATGCAAACCTCCTCTTCTGGCGGAAACAAAAAAAGCGCCTGACTTTCGTTTCTAATCAGACGCTTTCTATAATTCCATATTTTTCTTTTTGCCTTGCTGTTGTTCCTGCTCTGGTGCCAGGACTTTCTCCACTTGGCGGTGAACAGCGTCCAGTTTTTTCACTTCCTCCCTGCATTCTTTCAGTTCTTCGAGCTGTTCCTTATGCGCGGCGCTCAGATCGGCAAGTTCCTTCTGCCACTCTTTCAGCTTCTCCGGCAGAGAATCCGGCGCGATATGCTTCGCATGGAGATAACGGTTCGCTGCACTCCAGAGGGACAGCTCCGCGCGGCGCTCCTCTGCAAAAGTCTCCTTCTTTTTCTCACGCTTGATCGAATTGTACTGCTTCCGGATCGGGGCGTTCTGCTGATACTGCCTGCCCATGTCCATGAGCTTCTGCAATTCTTTCATACGCGTTTCTTTCCCTTTCACGCTCCGATTCAGTGTAAAAGATTTATCCTTTACCTCTGCAAGCGCCGCTTCCAGATCGTCCAGGGTATGAATGCCTTTCGCGTTCAATTCCTCGATGGATTTCTCTACACCTTCATAAAGGGAAACGCGGTGCTTTAAACGGAAAGTGCCGGAGTATTTCTGAACGCGCCGCTGCTCTGTCTCGATATACTGCATCAGCAGGTCGGCGAGATTCGGAGCCTTTGCTTCCTCCACGATTTCTTTCATAGCGTCAGAGAGGGCAGAGAGCCAGAGCTTCAGTTCTCCGATCTTTGCGCGGATGTCTTTGATGATTCGGTTCGCCGCCCTGATCTGTCGGTTGATGTCGCCACGCTCTGTGCGGATGCCTTTCTTCTCCATCGCGCACGCCGCGGGTCCCATGTGGATGCTAGGAATTTCTTCCATGCCGCGCGCCGCGTTGCTGCGGTGGTCGATGCGCTCCTCGATGCCGTTCTGTTCCAGATGGCGGTTGACTGTCTCCGCCCACGACGCCCGCCACCTTTCTGCATTCTCCGGATTGCTCCAGTCCACAGTATTCACTTTCCGCGACTTCCATCTACCGTTCGCCTGCCGAATGCGCTCCCCGTTTTCATCCAGTTCAAACTCCTGATGGCTTTTGGGTAGCCACTTTCCATTCTCGTCCAGTCCTCGCATGGTCAACATGATGTGACAGTGAGGATTGCCGTCGCCCTTGTCGTGGATATTCATGTCCACACACATCCCCGCATCAACGAACTGCTGGCAGAAATCGTGCATGATCTCTTTGTGTTCGCTGAGCGTCAGCTCCTTCGGGAGCGACACTTCAATGTCCCTGGCAAGCTGCGCGTCGCGCCGCTTCTCGCTCATCTCGACAGAGTTCCAGAGCGTCTCCCTGTCCAGAAAAGAATCCGGCGCGTTTGCCGGAAGCATGATCTCTGAATAGACAACACCCTTCTTTCTGGAATAGTCCGCAGTCTGGCCGCTCCATTCATTTTCCAGTTTTGTCCCGCTACGGTAGGCTGCGGATTCCACGGCGCTGTGTCCGTGGTTCCGGCTACCGCCGCGCCCGATGATTTTAATAGAACAATGATAGATTGCCACGAAGTCACCTCCCCTGATGCGCGATCAAAAGCGAAATCACTGCCGCGAAGAAAATTAACCAGACGCGCGGCGGCGGATTGAAAAAGAAATATGGTAAGTCTTCCTTTTGATGACGTACCACTTCCCGCACCGAAGGTGCCAGCCCTCCGCAGATAGCGCGGCAGCGGTATCGGTAGGAGCCTCCGGAGGACGCACGGTCACCGCAGGTGACGTATAAGTGCGCTTTCAGTAATAAATCATTGTTTTCGCATGTCTGCTTCAATCTCTTTTTCTTCACTTCTCAGCCCCCTCTTTCGTAAAAATGTCTGTGCTTCTGTACTGGTAGCTGCGATTCGGATAAAATCTTTCACGTCGCGCTCCGCCATTTCTTTCAGCTCCGGCACATAGTGTTCCAGAATCCCTGACTCCGTGCAGAGCCGCCGCGTCCTGAGCCTGCGCTCTTCTCTGCTGTAGGCATTCGCGTAGAGCTTCTCCCTGTTTTCCATCTGCCGGATCTGATTCTCCGTCAGGTCAATTTCCGCTTTTATTTCCTCTCTGGTCTGCGGTATTTTTCTTCTTCCCATAAGCAGCATCTCCTCTCTTGATTTTGGGCAAAAAAATAACCGAGTACGGTTTGCACTCGGTCTGGAAACGGAAGCTGCGGCCTCCGCAAAAAATATATTTTTGTGTAGAAATCGCTGTCGATCTGTGATAGGATAATGGACAGGAGCTTACCAGGATGGTAGGCGGTTAGCCCTCGACAGAGGGACTGTGACCCTCTGATTACATAGAAACCCGCAAGGGAATCCGAGGAAAGGAGGGCTGAGCCGATGGATATTTTATTGGGACTCATTGCTGTGTTGGGCTTTGGCCTGACCTGCTTTGAAATAGGATACGCCTTAGGCAAGGATACTAACAAGACGCAGAAATGACCGCCCCAGCCGTGACAAGTTGAGCGGTCATTCTGACTACAAAATTTAAATTGCGGCTAACCGTCGTCTATCGGTAGCTCTTGGGGGACACCTGTTCACACAGGTGTCTTTCCTTATGCCTACTATAACATGAATTCCGAAACAGTTCAAGAAAATTTAAGAGGTTTGTTTCGCCCCGGTCTTTTTCAGCACAATTGGCAGTCCATTTTTTTCACCGCTCCTTACTCTGTCAGTTCCACATATACGCCCGGATAGACATACCAGTTCGCATTCATAGCAATGGAGACGTTCATTCCGAAATATCCATATGTCTCATAAAAATATTCCAGTGTCTCATGTGGGATAATGGCCTCTCCCGATTTCATATCAAGTTCTGTGACGGGAAGCTCTCCATAATAAGGATCTCCTTCTTCCTCATACCAGTAATTAGAGGAATAGAAGGTTTCTCCGTCTCCCATCTCACAGGTGATCACCAGATCTTCCCCCGAAGAAATGAACAGGTTGTCCGGTGCGCTCAATGAGGGCAGCGCCACATCGTGGCTGCTGAGACAGGTAATCGAACAATATTTAGCCTTGTCCAGACTGATCATGCTCCCGTCCTTCCGGACCAGGGTATAATAATATTCCCGCTCAGTCGTTTGCAGCGCCAATCCTTCCGCTTTCAGCGTGACGGCAGAGCCATTCTCCGAAATCTCATACAACTCGCTTGACAACATCTGTTCCGAAGACATAAAATCCATCGAATCCGTATGCTGTACCCCGACGATTGTATTCTCTCCCAGATTTGCGAGATACAGAACGATGTCCTCCGGCGTATCCTGATAAAAGAAATTTGTGTTGTAATTATTTCCTTGCTCAATAAGCAGCGGCGTGTCCGGCGTGAAATCCGCCGTATCATAGATTTCTG
>JAJPXQ010000050.1 GCA_021205385.1 Lachnospiraceae bacterium
TATCAACCACCTTCCTCGGAATTCCCTATACTTGAATTATACAGGAAGCTCCTTTATGTGTTAAGTTCTTTCCAATCCAGCTTTTGCGCAGACATCATTTAAACAGCAGCGCTCGCAGTGCGGCTTCGTCCGCGCCGTGCAGACCTCCCGTCCGTGCCAGACCAGGCGATGGCAGAGGTCGCTGCCCTCTTCCGGAGGAATCAGCTTCCAGAGCGCCATCTCCACCTTCTTCGGTTCCTTGACGCCGTCCACGAGCCCCATGCGGTTCACCAGGCGGATGCAGTGCGTATCGGTCACGATCGCGGGCTTGCCAAAGACGTCTCCCATGATCAGGTTCGCGCTCTTGCGCCCGACACCCGGCAGCGCCAGCAATGCGTCGAAATCATCCGGCACCTTGTCGTTGTACTTTTCATGCAGAATCTTCATGCAGGCGCTGATGTCGCGCGCCTTGCTCCTGCCCAGGCCGCAGGGACGCACGATCGCCTCAATGTCGTCCACGTCCGCCGCGGCCAGCGCGGCCACATCCGGATATTTCGCGTACAGGCCCTCCACGACGACGTTGACGCGCGCGTCGGTACACTGCGCGGCCAGGCGCACGCTGACAAGCAGCTTCCATGCATCGTCATAGGCGAGCGTGCAGTCCGCGTCCGGGTATTCCTGCTTCAGACGCTCGATGATCGTAAGTGCCAGTTTTTTCTTCTGTTCCTCTGTCTTCATTTTCCCTCAAAGATTACTTTTTTAAAGTTTTTCTTACCTCTTTTTACAACAAGTCCGGCTTTCAGCTGCTCCTCGGTCCAGGAGGCGGCGATATCCGTCACCTTCTCGCCGTCCACGAGGACGCCGCCCTGCTGCACGTTTCTGCGCGCCTCGGCGCGGGACGGCGCAAGGCCGGATTTGTGGAGGATCGTCAGGATGTCTACCTTGCCGTCGCGGAAATCATCCGCGCTAAGCTCCGCCGTCGGGATCTCCCCTTCTCCGCCGCCGGCAAACAGCGAGCGTGCGCTGGTCTGCGCCTTCTTCGCGTCCTCCTCGCTGTGCACGAGCTTCGTCAGCTCATAGGCCAGAATCTCCTTCGCCTCGTTGAGCTGGCTGCCCTCCCAGTGGTCCATCTCGTCGATCTGCTCGAGCGGCAGGAAGGTCAGCATCCGCAGGCATTTGAGCACATCGGCGTCGGACACATTTCTCCAGTATTGATAGAACTCGTAGGGAGAAGTCTTATCCGGGTCGAGCCACACCGCGCCCTTCGCGGTCTTGCCCATCTTGTTGCCCTCCGAATTCAGGAGCAGCGTGATCGTCATCGCGTGCGCGTCCTTGCCGAGCTTACGGCGGATCAGCTCCGTGCCGCCGAGCATGTTCGACCACTGGTCGTCGCCGCCGAACTGCATGTTGCAGCCGTATTTCTGATAGAGCATCAGGAAATCATAGCTCTGCATGATCATATAGTTGAACTCGAGGAAACTCAGGCCCTTCTCCATACGCTTCTTGTAGCACTCCGCCGTGAGCATCCGGTTCACAGAGAAATGCGCGCCGACGTCGCGCAGCAGCTCGACGTAATTCAGATTCAGGAGCCAGTCCGCGTTATTCGCCATGATGGCCTTCCCGTCGGAGAAATCGATAAATTTGCTCATCTGTTTCTTGAAGCAGTCGCCGTTGTGCTGAATCGTCTCCTGTGTCATCATCTGCCGCATGTCCGAGCGCCCCGACGGATCGCCGACCATCGCTGTGCCGCCGCCGATCAGCGCGATCGGCTTATTTCCGGCCATCTGCAGCCGCTTCATCAGGCACAGTGCCATGAAATGCCCCACATGGAGGCTGTCCGCCGTCGGGTCGAAGCCGATATAGAATACCGCCTGCCCGTTATTCACCATTTTCCGGATCTCTTCTTCGTTCGTCACCTGCGCGATCAGGCCGCGCGCCACCAGCTCCTCATAAACCTGCATCGTTTTTCTCCTCCTATTTATAAAGCATTATCGGCATAAAGATCGGGATCTGCTTCTCCCAGCTCGCCTCGCAGTGCGTTCCCTTCGGGACGATCCGGCTCGTCACATACACCTGCTTTTCCGTCAGGATAGACGCCGTCCGCGCGAAGCCCCGCGCCATCTCTCCTGCGCGGTCCAGCTCGCGCGAGCCATAGTCCATATAGATATATGTATTTTTCCGGAAGTGCGTCTCCTCAAGCAACGCATTCAATGCCCCATCGCCGACCCAGATCGAGGGGGACAGCGCCGCCGCCCGCGAATACACCTCGTTGTAGGCCGCCACCGCGTAGAGGCTCATCAGGCCGCCCATCGAGCTCCCCGCAATCATCGTGTGCTCGCGTCCCGGCATCGTCCGCAGATTTTCATCCACCCAGGGCTTCAGCTCATGCACCATCCACTCCATCGTCTCGGCCCCGCGCCCTTCCACAGCGCCGAAATTCGGTGAGACAAAGGAATAAGGCGAATACTCCGACAGCCGCCCGTTATCCGGATCATGCGTGCACTCCACCGCGACAACGATGAGCTGCGCCGCCTGCGCATCCAGATATTCCTTCATCCCCCAGCTCTTGCCGTAGGTCGCGTCCTCGTCAAAGAATACATTGTGGCCGTCAAACATGTAGAGCACCGGATAGCGCCGCGTCCGCTCCTCATAGTCGTCCGGCAGGTACAGATAAATCCGCCGCGGCTCATCCCCGGAGAGCTCCGGAATCGTGACCGTCCATTTGTCTACCATTTTCTCACTCCATCCGTATTTTCACTGCTGTTCATTATAGCGCCTTCCTTCGAAAATAGCAACGCCCCTTCAGCCAGATTTTACTTGTAATCCCTGCATTTCCATGTATAATGTAAGAGATATCCGCGCCATTTCCGGCGCAGCCCCCGATGAACGGCAACGGTGCCACTGATGTTATGGGAGAGGAATGCGTGATGGAACAGAAGAAACTGATCGAACTGCGAAATATCGTAAAGAGCTTTGACGGACAGCTCGTCCTCAAGGGCGTGAGTCTCGATATCTGTGAAAATGAATTTGTAACGCTGCTGGGACCGAGCGGCTGCGGCAAGACGACGCTGCTGCGCATCCTCGGCGGCTTTCTGGACGCGGACGAGGGCAGCGTGACCTTCGACGGCAAGGTCATCAATGAAGTACCTCCGTATCAGCGCGAGCTGAACACGGTCTTCCAGAAGTATGCCCTCTTCCCGCATCTCAATGTCTACGAAAATATTGCCTTTGGCCTGAAGCTCAAAAAGATGAGCCGCGACGTCATCGACCAGAAGGTCATGAAGATGCTTAAGCTCATCGGCCTGGAGGGCTTCGAGTCGAAAAATACGACCCTGCTCTCCGGCGGACAGCAGCAGCGCGTTGCAATCGCGCGGGCGCTGGTCAATGAGCCGAAGGTACTGCTGCTCGACGAGCCTCTTGCCGCGCTCGACCTGAAGCTGCGCAAGGAGATGCAGTACGAGCTGAAGCGCATCCAGGAGGAGGTCGGCATCACCTTCATCTTTGTGACGCACGACCAGGAAGAGGCGCTCACGATGTCCGACAAGATTGTCGTCATGAACGAGGGCGAGATTCTGCAGGTCGACGCGCCCCAGGATATTTACAATAAGCCGAACTGCCGCTTCGTCGCGAACTTCATCGGCGAGAGCAATATTTTCCCCGGCGTCATGCTCGAGGATTACCATCTGCGCTTCGACGATCATGATTTCGACTGTGGCTGCTTTGGCTTCAAGAAAAATGAGCCGGTCGACGTGCTGATCCGTCCGGAGCAGATCGAGATCGTGAAGAAGGAAGACGGAAAACTGACCGGCGAAGTCCTCAGCTCCCTCTTCAAGGGCGTGCATCACGAGATCATGGTCGAGACCGTCCCCGGCACGCGCGTCACCGTGCAGATGCAGCTCATCCGCAACCAGGACGTCGCGAGCGAGGATGGCAACGAAATGATTTCCGCGAACAACTTCTATGTCGACATCGAGGACGTGGAGCACATGGACGACCGCGAGATCATCGCACTCTCGAACGCACAGGCCTGGAACCCGCACACCGACGAGTTCATCTCCATCGCGCATGTGGAATACGATCTGCGCGCCGAGGAGGGGATTTACCCTGTCGTCTTCTCGACGGGTAACGGCACGCGGGTCGAGCGCAGAATCCATGTCGTCAACCAGCCGGTCGTCCGCAACGAGCGGGCGAACGAGGCGGTCATGGCTTTCAACTTCGTGCGTTCCGTGGACGAGATCATGGAATCGCAGGCACTCGACACCGATCTTAAGACCTGGGCCGGCGCGCAGGGCTGGAAGCTCAGCGACGAGGAGACGAGCGTCGAGCTCTATGTCGACTACGATTTTGAGCCGGATGAAGTGAAGGAGGGCGTCTACCCGGTCACCTTCGAGACCACTGGCCACGAGTTCAAGGTCTATACGACCACACACCATGAGGAAGGACAGGAGGTCGGCCTCTTCTTCCCGCCGGAAGCCATTCACGTCATGCCGCACACGGAGTACTAGACTATGAAACGATTTTCGAAGCTCGCGATACCCTACATCGCCTGGGCGGCGCTGATGCTGCTGCTCCCGATGCTGCTGATCGCCATCTACTCCTTTACGGACCAGGGCAACAGCATCATCCCCTTTACCTTTACGCTGGACAATTATGTGAAATTTTTCACCGATCCGGATTTCCTGCTGATTCTCTGGCGCTCGATCGTGATTGCGCTCAAGACGACCGTGCTCTGCCTGCTGCTGGGCTATCCAATCGCTTATTTCATCGCGCGCTGTGAGGAAAAGACGCAGAATCTCCTGATCCTCTGCATCACCTTTCCGATGTGGATCAACATGCTGGTCCGCACCTACGCCTGGATCGGCCTCTTAAGTGAGGGCGGCCTCGTGCAGCGCGTGCTCAGCCTGCTCGGCCTCGCCGACGGAGAGCTGCTGTACACGGAGGGTGCGGTACTGCTCGGCATGGTCTACAACTTCCTGCCCTTTATGATTCTGCAGATCCAGACCTCGCTCTCCAAAATGGACTATGCCCTTCTGGACGCCAGCGCGGATCTCGGCGCGAGCCCGCGCCAGACCTTCCGTCTCGTCACGCTGCCGCTCTCCCTGCCCGGCGTCGTGAACGGCATCACGCTCGTATTTCTGCCCGCGGTCAGCTCCTTTTTCATTCCGAAAATGCTGGGCGGCGGACAGTATTTCCTCATCGGAAATATGATTGAAAACCAGTTTATCACCGTCGGAGAATGGAACTTCGGCAGCGCGATCGCCATCGTCATGGCGGTCATCATGATGTGCCTGATGATGCTCGTGCGGCGAATCGAGGCACGAAATGAAGGTGGAAAGGGGGAACGGCCATAATGAGACAGAAGAAACGCCCGGTCGGAAAATTTATGATGGCGGCGTCCATCTGCTTTTTCTACCTCCCCATCCTGTATATTGTCGTCTTCTCCTTCAATGAGAGCAAGTCACTGACAAGCTTCACCGGTTTCTCGCTGCGCTGGTATCTGCATATGCTCGAATCGCACGGCATGATGAGCGCGCTCTACACGACCTTCAGCGTCGCGATTCTCGCCACGCTGATCTCAACCGTCGTCGGCACGCTCGCCGCGATCGGTGTCAGCAGCTCGCGCAAAATCATCCGCGACCTCATGGAGCAGGTCAACAATCTCCCGATCATGAATCCGGAGATCGTGACGGCGATCGGCCTCATGCTGCTCTTCATCACCTTCCAGATTGAACGCGGCTACACCACGATGCTGCTCGCGCACATCGCCTTCTGCATCCCTTATGTCATGCTGTCCGTCACGCCGAAGATCCGCACGCTCGACCCGAATCTGGCCGACGCGGCGATGGACCTGGGCGCAAGTCCCTTCCAGGCACTGACGAAGGTCGTCGTACCGCAGATCATGCCCGGCATCATCTCCGGCGCGCTGATCGCCTTCACGATGTCGATCGACGACTTCATCATCTCCTACTTCGTGACCGGACAGGGCGTGAGAAATATCAGCATCCTGGTCTACACGATGAGTAAGCGCGTGAATCCGAGCATCAACGCGCTCTCGACGCTTGTCATCCTGATCATCACGCTGGTCATGGTACTCGTCAACGTCCTCCCGCTGATTGCGAAGAAACGGGAGGGGCGGGATGAACTGACGCCGCGCCGGATGGTCGTGCCTGCGGCCGCCGCGCTGTGCGCTGTCGTGGCCGTCGCCGCGCTCTTCTCTGCCAGGCAGACGGATACGGGGCTTCCCTATGCAGGACAGACGCTGCACATCTACAACTGGGGCGAGTACACCGGAGAAAACATTCTGAGTGACTTTGAGGAAGAAACCGGCGCGACCGTGGTCATGGAAAATTTCGACTCCAACGAGCAGATGTACATCAAAGTCGCGAACGGCGAGTCCTACGATATCCTCGTCCCAAGCGACTACATGATCCAGCGGCTGATCGAAGAAGGCTTCCTGCAGAAGCTCGACGACTCCCTGCTGGACTGCTGGGACAAGCTCGATGAGAACTGCCTTGACCTCTCCTACGATCCCGGAAATGAATATTCTGTCCCCTACTTCTGGGGCACGGTCGGCATCGTGTACGACACGACTGTCGTTGACCTCGCAGATCTGGAAGCGGAAGGATTCAATATCTTTCTCGATGAGAAATATAAGGGAGATATCTATCTCTACGACTCGGAGCGCGATTCCTTCATGATGGCGCTCAAGGCGCTCGGCTACTCGATGAATACAGAGGACGAGGACGAGATTCAGGAGGCCTATGCGTGGCTCGTACAGTGCGTGCAGACGATGGAGCCGGAGATTGTCACCGACGAGATCATCGACAACATGGCGCAGGGCCGCAAGGCGCTCGGCCTGGTCTACTCCGGCGACGCGGCCTATATCATGGCGGAAAATGAGGACATGGGCTTCTATCTGCCCCAGAGCGGCACGAACCTCTGGACCGACGCGATGGTCATCCCCGCGAACGCGCAGAATGTGGAACTCGCGCACGTCTTCATCAATTATGTCTGCGACTACGACGGCGCCTATGACAATTCCAGCTATGTGGGCTACACTTCCCCGAACGCGGAGGTTATGGCCGATCTCTCCGGTGAGGGCGGCGATTACGAGGGCATCAACGCCTACCTCCCGCGCACGGACAACGAAAACGACGAAGTCTTCGTCTACAATGAGAATACCAAGAAGACGCTCGCCAATCTCTGGAGCAAGGTCAAGATCGAGGCGAGCAACGCGAACTGATACGGATCTGACATAAGATCAAGCGCGCAGGAGAAGGCCTCCTGCGCTTGTTTTCCATTTGGGCATATTTCACAAAAATTATGAACAAATTGTAAAGATTAGTGACATATAAATCTTTACGGTATATACT